>NZ_JBFAWG010000111.1:0-314 GCF_040680215.1 Streptomyces sp. NPDC052107 | reverse complement strand
GGGCTCGGTCCCCGACTCGGTGTCGTTCGGTCCTGGATGCGAATCAGGGCCTTGAGTAGCTACTTCTCGCGTAGTGCGGTCGGTCCCCACGCCTCCGGCGTCCCCCTGTGAGGCTTCCGGGTCGGTGGGACCGGGCCCCGGGACCCCACCTGTGGCTGGAACCTCGGTCCCCACCCTGGTCCCCGCGTTCTCGCCCCCGGTCCCCGCGCCATCCGACGCCTTAGCCTTGTTCCACCGACGTGGCCTGAAATGGATCTTCTGATGGGTTTTTGAGCGGGTTCCGGGTCGGTGTCTGTGCCTGGGCAGGTGGTATC
>NZ_JBFAWG010000110.1:0-17243 GCF_040680215.1 Streptomyces sp. NPDC052107 | reverse complement strand
CCGTGTAGACGGCCTGCACGGAGTACTGGAAGGAACCGTCGCCGATCAGGCCGACCACCGGCCGTTCCACACCCCGCTCGCGGTCGCCGAGCGCGACGCCCACGGCGGCCGGGGTGCCCCAGCCGATGCCTCCGCTGGCCGTGGCGAAGAACGATCCGGTCCGGGTGGTGGGGAGCCACTCGATCTGCTGCGCCATCGTGGAGGTCGACTCGTTGACGATGACCGCGTCGGCCGGCCGGACCCTGCTCAGGGCCGCATACACCTCCGGCGGGGTGAGCGGGCTGTTCGGCGCCTGCGGCAGCTCATGCGGCCGCGGCATCGGTTCCGGAGCGGTCCGCGCCGATCCCTCAGGGACCATGTCCAGGAGCAGCTCGATCGCTGTCCTCGGGTCGCCCAGGAGGCTGTCACCCACGCGCGCCGCCGCGGCCACCGCCGGGTTGCCGGTGATCTGCAGCAGTGCGGTGCCTTCGGGAAGGTAGTCGCCCGGCACGTAGGGGTAGTAGCGGAACACCTCGGCGCCGATCACCAGCACCAGGTCGTGTCCGGTCAGCCGGTCGCCGATGGTCTTCACCGACATGCCCAGCGGGCCGCCGAACAGAGGGTGGTCCTCGGGGAAGGAGGCGCGGTCCAGCAGCGGGGCGCCGTAGACGGCCGCGCGCAGCTTCTCCGCCAGGGCGACGGCCGCGTCCCAGCCGCCGGCCCGGTCGACCTCCGGCCCGAAGACCAGCGCCGGACGGCGGCTGGCGGAGATGCGGTCGGCGAACGTGCGCAGCCGCGCGGTGTCGGGGGCGACGCGGTCACTGACCGTCCGCACCCGGGTGAAGCCGGACAGCGGCCGCTTCCAGTCGTCCATGGGAACCGACAGATAGACCGGGCCCGCCGGCGGCTGCAACGCCTCCGCGTAGGCCCGCATGAAGGCCTCGGGGACGTCTTCGGCGCGGGCCGGTTCGTACGACCATTTCACCCACGGCTTCGGGAGGGTGGTGGCCTCGCGGTTGCCGAGGTACGGGTCCCCGATCACCAGTTCCCGGTGCTGTTGGCCGGAGGTGACGATCAGGGGCGTGTTCGCGTGGTAGGCCGCCACCAGGTTGCCCACCGCGTTGCCCATCCCGGCCGAGGAGTGCACGTTGACCAGTGCCGGGCGGCCGGTCACCTGGGCGAAGGTGTCGGCCATCGCGATGACCGACGCCTCCTGCAGCGCCAGCACATAGGTGAAGTCCTCGGGGAAGTCCTGCAGGAAGGGCTGCTCGGTGGAGCCGGGATTGCCGAAGACCGTGGTGAGTTTCAGGGCCCGCAGCAGGTCGTAGGTCACGCCGCGGACCGTGGAGCGGTCGCCCATCGTCGATCGCCCTTCCTTGTGGTGCGGTGCCGGTGTCAGCGGCCCTGCCAGTGCGGTGAGCGCCTCTCCGCGAAGGCGTGGGCGCCCTCCTGGGCGTCGTGGGAGGCCAGGACCGGCGCGACGATGCTGTCCTGCTCGACAAAGGCATCATGGTCGCTGAACGCTCGCCGCTCGTTGACGACACGCTTGACGGCTGCCACGGCCAGGGGCGCGTTGTGCGCGATGCTGGTGGCCAGTTCCAGGGCCCGCTGCAGGGCCTGGCCCGGCTCGGTGAGGTGGTTGACCAGGCCGAGTCGCTCGGCGCGCTCGGCGGACAGCGGCTCGCCGGTGAGCAGAAGCTCCAGGGCTATGTTGCGCGGGATGCGTTCGGGCAGGCGCACCATGCCCCCCTCGGGCGGCACGATGCCGTAGTGGACCTCGGTCTGACCGAAGGTGGCGTCCCGTGCGGCCACGATCATGTCGCAGGCGAGCGCCATCTCGGTGCCGCCGCCCAGCGCGTAGCCCTCGACGGCGGCGATGAGCGGGGTCCTGATCCGGGCCCGGGTGATGCCCGCGAAGCCCCGTCCTGCCACGATGGGCTTGTCTCCGGCCGCGAAGGCCTTGAGGTCCATGCCGGCGCTGAAGACGCCGCCGGCCCCGGTGAGGATGCCGACCATGAGATCCTCACGGGCGTCGAGTTGGTCGACGGCGGCCGCCAGGGCCACGGCGGTGGCTCCGTCGATGGCGTTGCGGGCCTGCTGCCGGTCGATGGTGATCACGAATATTCCGTCGCGTTCTTCGGTGCGCACCGTGGGGGTGCCGTGGGCCACGGTCATGGCGGTGGTTCCCTTCCTCCCTCAGCCGATCGCCTCGGCCTTGCGCAGGTCCTCGATCCCGGCGTCGTCGTAGCCGAGGTCCCGAAGCACGGACTCGGTGTGTTCGCCCAGGTCGGGTGCCGGGCGCGGACGGACCTTCCGCTCCTGGTCGAGCCGTACGGGGCTGTCGATCGTCAGGTGCTGATCGGCGTTTCCGTCGTCGATCGGAACGAGGATCCGGTTGGCCACGAGCTGGGGGTCGTGGGCGAATTCATCGAGTGTCTGGGCGACTCCGTAGGTGAGGCCCGCGGAGTCGAGCACCTCACGCCACTCGGCCAGCGGACGGGTCGCGAACGTCTTGTCCAGCAGGCCGGCGATCTCCGCGGCGTGGGCGCGGCGATTCTGTGTGTCGGCGTAGCGGGGATTCTGCGCGGCCTCGGGGTGGCCGATGGCCTGGAGGAACAAGGGGACTTGCTTGTCCTCGTTGGCGAAGGCCAGCAGCAGCCAGCGGTCGTCCGCGGTGCGATAGGCGTTGGCGAGCGCGTTCGGCGGATCGGACCGGTCGACCGGGCGGGGGGCATTGCCTCCGACCAGCACGGCCTGCAGCCACATGCCCGCCGCCCAGGCGCCCTCGGCGACCAGCGACGCCGTCACGCGTGCGCCCTGGCCGGTCCTCTCCCGCCGGTACAGCGCGGTCATGATCCCGGCGAACAGGGTGATCGCCGTCGGATGGTCGCCCGATCCGAACGCGTTGATCGCCGGTGGTGCGTCCCGCTGGCGTGTCACGTCCATGAGGCCGCTGCGTGCCCAGTACGCCGTCACGTCGAATCCGGGCAGGTGCGCGTCCGGACCCTCCTCGCCGAAGCCGGTGACGTCGGCGTAGACGAGCCGGGCGTTGAGGGGGGCCAGGTCGTCGTATTCGAGTCCCAGCTTGGCCCGTGTGCGCGGCGGGAAGTTGGTCACCAGCACGTCCGCCCACGTCACCAGCCGCTCGACGACGGCTCGGGCGCCGGGCGACTTCAGGTTGAGTGCGATGCTGCGCTTGTTGCGGTTGTCGAGCTGCCAGGGATAGTTGACCCCCTCGACACGAGGGTTGGGTGGCATGCGGCTGAGCGAACGGTAAGCGTCGCCCACGCGCGGTGGTTCCACCTTGACGACGTCGGCGCCGAAGTCACCGAGGATGGTGGCCGCGGCGGGCCCCGCGATGAAGCTCGCGAGGTCGACGACGTGCAGTCCCTCCAGCAGGGGCGTGTCCGCCATGACAGATCCTTTCTCGGCATGGCTCCCGCGCCGCGCCGGCGGCCGCCCCCCGCGGCCGTGGGCGCCGGCACGCCGTGCGCCGGTCAGTGGCCCGGAAGCTCCGGTACGAAGGCGTTGAATCCCGTGATGTCCCGGCCGACGATCAGCGCCTGTACGGTGTCGGTGCCCTCGTACGTGTCGATCGCCTCGATGTCGCACAGGTGCCGGGCGACGTGGTAGTCGAGGATGATCCCGTTGCCGCCCAGCATGTCCCGGGCGTCGGCCAGGATGGCGCGTGCGCGCTCGGTGTAGTGCATCTTGGCCAGAGCCACGCGCGGCATCGAGTACTTGCCCTCGTCCAGCAACTGGCTCAGCCGGTACTGCATGCACACCATGTCGGTGATGTCCGCCAGCATCCGCGCCAGCCGGTACTGGATGAGCTGGAAGGCGGCGAGCGGAATCCCGAACTGCTTGCGCTGCTTGGCATACGCCAGGGCGGTCTCGTACCCCGCGATGGCCGCGCCGATCGACTCCCAGGCCACGCAGAACCGCGAGGCCAGCAGGACCTTCTCGGTGTCCCGGAAGGTGCTGCCGCCCGCCAGCCGATTCTCGGCGGGCACCCGGACGTCGGTGAGCGAGATCTGGGCGTTCTGGACGCACCGCAGAGCCGTCTTGCCCTTGATGACCTGGGCGTCGTACCCGGATGTGCCCTTTTCCACCACGTAGCCGCCCACGTGCCCGTCCTCGCCGCGGGCCCAGATGATCACGTAGTCGGCGAAGGTCGCGTTGCCGATCCACCGCTTGTGCCCGTTGAGCACGTAGGAGTCACCGTCCCGGCGCGCGCTGGTCTCGAGCTTGACCACGTCCGTGCCGTGTGCGGGCTCGGTCAGACCGAAGGCGCCGATCTTCTCCATACGCGCCATCGGCGGCAGGAAGCGCTGTTTCTGCTCCTCCGAACCCAGCAGCCCGATGGACGCCATGGCCAGGGCCGAGTGGACACCCATGAAGGTGGAGATACTCAGGTCGCCGCGGGCCAGCTCCAGGATCACGATGCCGGCCGTCACATTGCTCATCCCCGGGCTGCCGTAGCCGGGCAGCTGAAAGCCGGCGATGCCCAGCTGTGCCAGTTTGGGCACCAGCTCGTGGGGGAACTCCGCGCGCTCCCAGTAGGGGTTGATGACCGGGATGACCTCCTGGTCCATGAAGTCGCGGACCTTGTGCCGGAGGGCCTGCTGCTCGTCCGTGAGGAGGTCGCCCAGCAGGTAGTAGTCGGAATGCTCGGGTCCGCCCAGCACCGGTGGCTCCACCACATGCCCGTTCCCGGCAGGGCCGACCCCACCCAGAAGGCTCTGGCCCGAGCCGGCCGCCGTGCCGTGAGTCGCCTTCATCTGCCGCTCCTTCCGATCGGGGATCCGACGGCGTCGGTGCCATTGACGCTAGGAGGGAGGAGCGGCACAGCCACTGGGCGCGGAACACCACATTCCCCGACCATTTGGTGTTCTTGTACCAACTGCTTCCCCCGAGGCGGGCCATGCGCCGACGCCGGCCGGCAGCGTGTCCGGCAGGGAGCTCAGCAGGCGTGACCGGTCCGGGGGCGCGCCGGCCGACGCGGCTGCGCACAGCGCTGAACACGTGCCCTCTGTACCGCGGCACCAAGGAAACGCCCGAATCCTGGGCGCGCAGCCCGATGCGCGGGTGTTCTTGTCGGCCGAGGGTTTGCCTCAGGAAGCGCGCCGCGTCCGGTCCGGCCGCTGCTGCCGGTCACGTCGGCCGCCCCCTCCCCCACCACCACACAGCCCGTGTCAACAACCGCAGGAGCAGTGACCAGCCATGAATGCGCACAGGCCCGTCCACCGCGTGGCGATCGTCGGCACCGGCACCATCGGTGCCAGCTGGGCGACGCACTATCTCGTCCGCGGCTTCGACGTCACGGCGACCGATCCCGCCCCCACCGCGGAGACGGCCCTGCGGTCGTACGTGGAGGCGGCATGGGACGCGGCTGCCTCGATCGGCCTTGCGGCGGGAGCCTCGCTCGATCGTCTGGGCTTCACCGCGGACCTGCGTCAGGCGGTCGCGGACGCCGATCTGGTGCAGGAGAACGCGCCGGAGCGACCGGAGCTCAAGGTCAAGCTGTTCGCCGACATCGACGACGCCTCGCCGCCGGACGCGATCATCGCGTCGAGTTCGTCGGGCATCACGATGAGCGTCATCCAGGCAGAGTGCCGGCGTCCGGAGCGGACCGTCATAGGTCATCCCTTCAACCCGCCGCACATCGTCCCGCTGGTCGAGGTCGTCGGCGGGACGAGGACCGCTCCCGAGACGATCCAGGACGTCATGACGTTCTACGCCTCGATCGGCAAGAAGCCGATTCGCCTCAGGAAGGAACTCCCCGGGCACGTCGCCAACCGCATCCAGGCCGCGCTGTACCGCGAGGTCGTGTACCTGGTCCAGGAGGGTGTGCTCGACGTGGCGGACTCCGACGACGCGGTGTCCTGGGGTCCGGGGCTCCGATGGGGCGTCATGGGCCCCCACTTGTTGTGGCATCTCGGCGGAGGAGAGGGCGGCATCCAGCACTTCATGGAGACTCTCATGCCGCGGATGGTGGCGTCCTGGCAGGACCTGGGCACTCCCGAGTTCACACCCGAGCTCGCCAAGACGATCGTCGACGGTGTCCTCGAGGAGGCCAACGGCCACTCCGTCGCCGAGCTGGCCGCGCGGCGCGACGCGATGCTCGCGGCCCTGCTGGCCGTGCGGGCCGGGCATGACGCGTCCGGCCCGACGAACGCCACGGCCGAGCCCGAGGCGCGGGAGGGGCCATGACGCAGCGCCAGGAAAGGCTGTTCGTCCTCGAGGCGAGCGGCGGCGGCCGACTGTTCTCCGTGAATCCCGACGGCTCCGACAAGAAGTTCCTCGTCAGCGGGTGCAGGATCCCCGACGGGGTCGCCGTCGACGCGGATGCCGGGCACATCTACTGGACGAACATGGGCGTTCCGCCGGAGAACGACGGGTCGATCGAGCGCGTGGATCTGGACGGAGGCAACCGGACGACGATCGTCCCGAGCGGCGTCACGCACACGCCCAAGCAGCTCCACTTCGAGCCCGCCGACCGGAAGCTGTACTGGGGTGATCGCGAGGGCATGCGCGTGATGCGCTGCGACCTCGACGGCTCGAACGTCGAGACCCTCGTCCAGACGGGCCAGGGAGACGACGACCGCCGCGACGAGACCAAGTGGTGCGTGGGAGTCGCCGTCGACCCGGTCGGCGGACACCTCTACTGGTCACAGAAAGGCCCGAGCGACGCCGGGCTGGGGAAGATCCTGCGGGCGGGGATCGACCTGCCCGCAGGGGCGAGCGCGGCCGAACGCGGCGACATCGAGGTGCTGTTCGAGGAGCTGCCGGAGCCGATCGACCTGGAGCTCGACCTCGCGGAGCACATGCTCTACTGGACGGATCGCGGGGACCCGCCGAGGGGCAACAGTGTGAGCCGCTCGCCGACGCACCCGCCGGAGAAGCGGCGGGAGCCCGAGATCCTCCTGACCCACCTGATGGAAGGCATCGGCATCGCCCTCGATCCGGGCGGCGGCCACATGTACGTGACCGACCTGGCCGGGACCGTGTATGCGGCCGGCCTCGACGGGTCGAGCCGGCAGGAGATCCTCATGGTGCAGGGCAATCTCACGGGTATCGCCCGTGCCGTGCTGCCGGGCTGACGAGGGTCCAGGCCTGGTCGGCCGCGGAGATGCCCCCGACCAGGCGACGAACGGCATGTCGAGGGCGGCGGAGCAGGCGCCGGCCCCGGCCTTCGGTGTTCCAGAGCAGCGACCCGGACTGCGGTCTGCCCGGGACACGACGCATTGGTGCGGTGAGGCACTGACTGACCTGCAGTCTCATGCCTGCCGCGGAGTGGCTGGACACCTCTGGACGGCCGTCACAACCTGCCAGGTATACGAGGGCACAGCGCGCCGACCACCACAAAAACGGTGTGAGGTCTCTTCACTGCTCGCAATCCGTCCGAGGTCACCTCCATGTCCGACGTCGCCATCGTCTGCTCGAACCTGTCCTTCGCCGTGACCGGCGGCCGTACGGGCGTGGTCGCCCCCAACGGCTCCGGCAAGAGCACCCTGCTCAAGCTGATCGCCGGTGAACTGAAGCCCGCCATCCGGCTCGGTGGTCGTCGGCGCCACGCTCGGCTACCTCCCGCAGAACCTGCCCCTGACCGGCGACCTCACCGTCGCCGAGGTGCTCGGCATCGCCGGCGTGATCCGCGCACTGGACGCCGCCGAGTCCGGCGACGTGAGCGAGGAGCACTTCACCACCATCGGCGACGACTGGGACATCGAGGAGCGCACCCGCGCCCAGCTCGACCGTCTGGGCCTCGCCGACCTCACCCTGGACCGCGGCCTGAGCACGCTCAGCGGCGGCCAGGTGGTCTCGCTGGGCCTCGCCGCCCAGTTGCTGAAGCGCCCGGACGTGCTGCTGCTCGACGAGCCCACCAACAACCTCGACCTGGAGGCGCGGCACAAGCTCTACGACGTGCTGGCGGACTTCACCGGCTGCCTGCTGCTGGTCAGCCACGACCGCGCACTGCTCGACCGCATGGAACGCATCGCCGAACTCGGCAGCGACGAACTGCGCTTCTACGGCGGCAACTTCACCGGGTACGAGGAGGCGGTGCGCGCCGAGCAGGAGGTCACCGGGTACGAGGAGGCGGTGCGCGCCGAGCAGGAGGTCACCGAGAAGAACGTCCGCAACGCCGAGCAGGAACTGAAGCGCGAGAAGCGGGAGACGCAGCAGGCCGGCGAACGCGCCGAACGCCGGCAGAGCAACGCCGCGCGCAACCTCAAGAACGCCGGTCTCCCCCGCATCTTCGCCGGCAACATGAAGCGCGGCGCGCAGGAGTCCGCCGGCCGGGCCGGGCAGATGCACGCGGCCAGGGTCAGCGAGGCCAAGGCCCGCCTCGACGAGGCCGGACGCGCGCTGCGCGAGGAGCAGCGCCTCACCCTGGAGCTGCCCGACACCCAGGTGCCCGCCGGACGCAACCTGTTCATCGGCGAGGGGATGCAGGTCCACCACGGCGACCGGCCCGTGTTCGCCGACGGCGGGGTCGACCTCACCGTCCGCGGCCCCGAGCGCATCGCGCTGACCGGGCCCAACGGCGCCGGCAAGACCACCCTGCTGCGGCTGGTCACCGGCGATCTCGCCCCGGACAGTGGGGAGATCAGGCGGAACGACGGCCGGATCGCCTACCTCTCGCAGCGCCTGGACCTGCTGGATCTGGACCGCACCGTGGCGGAGAACTTCGCCGCGTTCGCCCCCGTGCGGCCCGAGGCGGAGCGGATGGACCTGCTCGACCGCTTCCTCTTCCGGGGCGCCCGGGCACACCTGCCGGTCGGCGTCCTGTCCGGCGGCGAACGGCTGCGCGCCACCCTGGCCTGCGTGCTGTGCGCCGAGCCGGCCCCGCATCTGCTGCTGCTCGACGAGCCGACCAACAACCTCGACCTGGTCAGCGCGGGCCAGCTGGAGAGCGCGCTCACCTCCTACCAGGGCGCCTTCATGGTGGTCAGCCACGACGAGCGGTTCCTCGCCGAGATCGGAGTGAACCGCCGGCTGCGGCTGGCCGACGGAAAACCGCTGGAGACCGGAGCCCCCGCGGTGTGAGCCGCCGGCGTGTGAAGTAGCCCGCGACCGAGGCCGTGCGCCCGGCGGGCCGACCACCGATCACGTGGGACGGATTCCTGTGCCTCAACCCGCTCTGCTCGCCCATGACCTCGTCCGCGTCCTGCGAGGCCGGCGCGTCCTCGACGGTATCTCCCTGACCGCCTCCCCCGGCCACCGCATCGGCCTGATCGGGGAGAACGGCGTCGGCAAGTCCACTCTGCTGCGGGTGCTGGCCGGCGTGGACCAACCCGACGCGGGGAGCGTCACCCGCCCCGGCGGCCTCGGCTTCCTGCACCAGGAGATGCCCTTCGACGCCGCCACGACCATCGCCGCGGTGCTCGACGAGGCGCTGTGCGAGGCCCGCCAGGACCTCGCGGAACTCGAACGGCTCGGCGAGGAGCTGGCCCGCGTCCCGGAGGGGGACCCTGGCCATGCGGAACTCCTCGGCACCTACGGCAGGCGGCTGGAGCAGGCCCAGGACCGTCAGTCCTGGGACGCCGACCGCCGTGCCGCCCTGGTGCTGGACGGCCTGGGCCTCGGCCCGCTCGGGCACGATCGCACACTCGGCTCGCTGTCCGGCGGGCAGCGCGGCAGGCTGGCGGTGGCCGCGCTGCTCGTCCGGCGGCCGTCGGCGCTGCTGCTGGACGAGCCGACCAACCACCTCGACGACGGCGCCGCCGCCTTCCTGGAGGAGCAGGTCCGCAGCCTCCCCGGGACCGTGGTCGTCGCCAGCCACGACCGGGCGTTCCTGGACGCCGTCTGCACCGACCTGATCGACCTCGACCCCGCGGTGGACGGCCCGGTCCGCTACGGCGGCACCTACAGCGCCTATCTGGGCGACAAGCGCGCCGAGCGGGAACGCTGGGAGCGGCGGTACGCCGAGGAGCAGCAGGAGCTGGAGGAACTGCGGCCTTCGGCGGGCGTGACCGGGCACCGCCTCGCGCCCGGCCGGGAGCGGCCCGACAACGAGAAGATGGGCTACGGCCACCGGGCGGGCCGGGTGCAGAACCAGATCTCCCGCCGGGTGCGCAACGCCACCCGGCGTTTGGACGAGCTGGAGCGCACTCAGGTCGCCGCGCCGCCCCGGCCGCTCACGTTCGCGGCCGGTGATCTGGCCGCGCGTGCCCAGGAGGGCCCGCAGCCCCTGGTGTCGCTGCGGGACGTCCGGGTGCCGGGCCGGCTTGAGCTCGGCGGTCTGGAGGTGACGGCGATCGACCGTCTGCTGGTCACCGGCGGCAACGGGGCCGGCAAGTCGACGCTGCTGGCCGTGCTCGCCGGACGCGGTCCGGCCGAGGGCGAGGTGCGCAGGCGGCGCCGGCTGACGGTCGGACTGCTCACCCAGGACACCGCGTTCGACCGGCCCGACCGCACGGTCCGCGACACCTACGAACTGGCGCTGGGTGCCGAGCGGGCGGAGAAGGTGCCGCTGATCTCGCTCGGCCTGTTGCACGAGGCCGACCTGGGCAAACCGGTCGGGCAGCTGTCCGTGGGGCAGCGCCGGCGGCTCGCGCTGGCCCTGCTGGTGGCCCGCCCGCCCCAGCTACTGCTGCTCGACGAGTCCACCAACCATCTTTCCCCCGCCCTGTGCGACGAACTGGAGGCCGCGCTCGGACCCGGTCCCGGCGCGATCGTCGTCGCGGGCCACGACCGCTGGCTGCGGAGACGGTGGCAGGGCCGCGAACTCCGGCTGGAGCCGGGGAGCGCGCGGCGGGAGGAGGAGACGGCGGCCCGTTCCCGGTCCTGACCCGCGACCGCCGGGCGCCGATTCGGGTCTTGACCTGCACCCAGTGCGCACGGTGCCGTACGGGCGCGAGCACACCGCCCCGCGAGATCACTGGCCCGAACGGTGACGGTCCTTGCGCTGAACCTAGTCACCTGTCAAGATGGTGATGTGAATCTCGACCATGTCTTCGTATGCGGGAACCCGGCCCTGGACTTCGTGGCCACTCTTCGCGCCCGGCGCTCGACCCGGTTCGAGATGTTCGTGACGCCGGAGCGGCTCAACGCCTGGTATCTGGAGTCCGGCCTGGTGGACACGATCACGCCCGGCGACGAGGACGACGTCCGGGAGGCGATCGTCGTACGCGAGGCCCTCTACCGGCTCGTGACCAACCGCCGGCTCGGTGAGGAGTTCGACCGCGAGGCACTCGCCGTGGTCAACGGCGCCGCGCGCAAGACCCCCGCGACGCCGCAGCTCACCATGGGCGGGCGGCACACCGAGGCGACCCCCGGGCAGGCTCTGGCAACCGTCGCCCGGCAGGCGGTCGAACTGCTCAGCGGGCCGGACGTCCCACTCCTCAAGGAGTGCGGCAACCCGGAGTGCACGCGGGTCTACATCGACCGTTCCCGGGGTATGCGGCGGCAGTGGTGCGGCATGGAGTCCTGCGGCAACAAGATCAAGGCCGCCGCCTACCGCGCCCGTAAGAAGACCGCACCCGCCGTCACCGCGCGCTGAGCCGCCTGCCTCTTCCGTACCCGTCCAGCACGTCCTGACGAGAAGATAAGGGCCGGGACAAGTTCGTCGCCCGCGCGGACCGCGGACCGTGTTCCCGGAACTCGCGGGGTGACGTACCCATGACCCGCTTGAACGCGGTACTCAGGGCACTGTCCGAGCCGTAGCCGACCGAGTCGGCGATGGAGGCGACGCTGTCCCGAGGCTGTCGGAACCGCTTGGCCGCGAGTTCGATGCGCCACGCCGTGAGGACTCGTGCGGCCCCCTGCCCACCGTCTTCTTGAACCGCTCGGCGAGCACGGTCCGGGACACCGAGCCCGCCGCGAGTTCGGCGACGATCCACGGGTGTGTGCCGGGGCCCGGTGCACACAGGCCGGCGCCGTGGCGACCGAGGGGCCGGCCAGGCCCGCGAGCCGGCCGTGACCGGTGCGGTCCCCGCTCGTCAGGGTGAAGGCAGCACGTGGAAGCAGGACGATCGCGAGGCGCGCCGCGACCAGGGGCGGCGCGCATCCGTCGATGCCGCAGATCCTCGTCGATCGCGACGAGCACCCAGGGCACCGTCTGTGCACGGCCCGTACCGGGCGGCAGGTGGACGACGAGCGGGAGCCCGTCGAGGAGCCGTTCCTGCGCGCGGGCACCGAAGGAGAAGCGACCGCCCAGGATGTGCACCTCGTCACCGTCGCCCGCACGGGCCACGCCAGCCCCGGCCTTCTCGCTGAACTGAGCGCGGGCACGCTGCCCAGCGGCGGGAGCGGCATCCTGCCCGCGCACGAGGACCCGAGGAACCACCTGTACGCGGACGTCCCTCGCGATGTGGCGCGGCGCGCGGTCCAACACCCGGTACTGCAGACGGTGAAGTCCTTCAGTGAGCCTCTGACCGCGGCGGCAGCTGCGCACACCCCGGAACACACAAAGGGCCACTGCGCATACCCTCTGCCCCACAACGGCATCGTGCACAGGGGACGCCCCGGTGACCGCACACCTCACGTCACGGATCAGCGGACCGCAGCTCCCGCACGGCATGTTCCACAGCGACCGCGCCCGGGAGCGCGCCGCCCGGTGACGGATCCCGAACAGCGAGGCGGACGAACACCCGCGGTTCGGCTACACACTTACCGGGGGCACCTATCGTGAAGAGGGAACATGCCCGACGATCCGTCGGCGTCGACACCTATCTGCACGGGGCCCTCGGCTGGGTACCATGCGCAGAATCATCCATATCGAGGGAGTGAACGGTTGTGACCAGCCAGTCAGCCGGCACGCTCCGATCGCCGTACGTGGAACAAGCCGTGTCGGACCTGGAGGAGAACCGCCGCCGTCAGCATGAGCTGACGGAGAGGATCAGGGTGTTGAAGCACGAGGAGGCTCTCCTGGCGGACATCCTGAAACTCGCCGAGCGGTACGAGGGCTTCGAGGACCCGTCACGTCTGCCCGAACAGGTGCAGGAAGAGCCCGTCGGCGCGAGGGCGAAGCGGGCCCCCGCCAACGCCGCGTCGCAGCGTCCTGCGTCGGCCCGGACCGCTCCGGCGGGAGGCACGGCGAAGACCGGCGCGAAGGGGAAGTCACGCCCTCCTCTGCTCGGTGACCTCTTGGCGGAGCTTCTCGGCAACCACAAGGAGCCGCGCCTGGCGGCGGAGTTGCGGGACGAGCTCAGGAAGAAGTACCCGGACCGCAAGCCGACGCCCCAGGTGCGGAACACCCTCGAATCCCTGGTCGCCAGGGGACGCGTCCGGCGTCACAAGCAGCAGCGTTCCGTCATGTACACCCTCGTGAAGCCGGGCAAGGCCGGCGGCGCCGGCTGACACCTCCGCTGGCCTTACGGGGATGGTTCCCGGCCGGACGCCTGTGTGCACTGCGACGCGGGCCCGCCACGCGGGACGGTGAGCCGTAGACGTTGGCACGACCGAGGTGCTCGTCGCCGCCCAGGACGAAGTACGCGAGACCGACCAGGTACGGCGACGAGGGAGAGGTCGCCCCGCTCCATGGACCGGTCGGACGGCAGCCCCAGGGCGACGAGCGCGAGGTCCCGTGCGGTGGTCCCGAGTCCCGCCTCGTCTCCAGCAGGCGCAGCCACACCTCGCTGATGGTGGTGAAGGCGGGCCCAGGGCCTGCCAGGCGGTGGCCATCTCGACGCCCACCACACCGGCGCCGGCTATCGCGAGGCGCCGCGGCGGCCGCGGCGCGCTGGTCGCCTCCCGACTGGTCCAGGGTCGCAAAGTCTCGATCCCGGGCAGCAGAGGCAGCGCCACGCGGCTGCCGGTACCACCGCGACGGCGTGCCGGGCCCGCAGCCGGAGGGTGTGACCTCTGGGGTCACCACCGACACCTCGCGCTCCCCCGCCAGGGCCCCGTGGCCGCGCAGGAAGTCGATGCCGGCCGACCTGATCCACTCGACCTGGCCGTCGTCCTGCCAGTCGGCGGACATGCGATCGCGGTGCGCCAAGACGGCCTCGGTGTCCAGTGGGTTCTTGACGGCGGGGTCCAAACCCGGAACGTGCAGGGCGTCGGCGCGCAGCAGGGCGGGGCGCAGCAGTGCCTTGCCGGGTTCGCATGCCCAGTACGAGCACTCGCCGCCGGTCAGTTCGCTCTCCACGATGAGGGTGCTCAGGCCCGCGGCGATGATGCGGTCCGCGACGTTCTCGCCGACCGGTCCCGCGCCGATCACGATGACGTCGTAGGTACGGATGTTCTCGGTCGCCATGTGTCCTCCGCTGGGACGGATGTCGGTCGGATGGATGTCGTGGTCTGCGGGGTGGTGGTCCGCGGCGCGGTGGGAAGCCCGGCCGCGCCGCGACCGGGCCTCAGCGGCCGGGGGCGCGCTCGGTGACCTCCTGAAGGAACCACTCGTTGCCGTCGGGGTCCGCGAAGGCGGCGAAGGTGCCGTAGCTGGCCCGCTCGGGGTGCAGCCCGGGAACCCGGTGGGCGTCACCGGCGTGGTGAAAGGCACCGGTCTCGTCGCGGAACGGTCCGGAGACCCGCACACCACGGGAGGCCAGCTCCTCCTGCGCCTTGACGATGTCGGTGACGGTCAGCTGCAGGCCGTGCAGCGTGCCCGCAGCCTGCTCGGTGAGGCCCTGCCCGAAGATGATCGAGCACTCGGAGCCGGGCGGGGTCACCTGCACGATCCGGTAACCGTCGTTGATCGGGAAGTCGGCGTCGAGGCGCCAGCCGAGCTGCTCCACGTAGAAGCCCTTGGCGCGGTCCACGTCGGACACGGGCAGAATGACGACCTCGAGCTTCATGTCCATGGCTGTGCTCTCGCTTTCGATGGTTCGTACGAGGGATGGGCCGGCGGTGCCGGCGGTCTTGTACTCACTGTGATCGGCGGGCTTCGTGTCCGGCATCAGTCACCTGACGGTCCGTCCCGGTCGGGCCGCGACCCGTCACCGGCGTCGCAAGCCCCTGACGATGTTGGGATACGTGTGAGTGGCGGGGTTCCGGCTTCCGCCTTCAACCACGTGTGCGTGCGCGGTGTTCATCGCACCCGCCGGCTGGGAAAACACCGCTCCGAAGGGCGCGCGGCGACCGTCGGACACGGCATCGCGATCTCCGCGCCGTGGATCCGCCGTCAGAGGAAGCTGGACGCCGACGGGCCGTACCCTGACAGCACCACGCTCTCCACCCAGTTCCACACCTGCGTGTCGGCGGGCCGTACGCGCTCCTCGGAGTGTGCCGCGTCCCGGGGCGGACGCTCGCCGGAGACGGTGGCGGCACGGCCGGGGACGCAACGACGTTGCTCGGCGTGCCATACATGTGTGCGCGTCATCGAGGCCATGTCCTGCTCTCGCTCTCCGGTCGGTGATGTGGACGTGGCTGAGGGGGCGGGGCCCGTGCGGGAGGGGCGTGGAGGGGGCACGGGACCCGCGGTCGAGGGAGGGACGCGTCAGGCGGCGGCGCTGGCGTTGATCGTGACGGGGATGTTGTCGCGCGTCGCCTTGGAGTACGGGCAGATCTGGTGTGCGGCGTGCGCGAGTTCCTCGGCGGTGGCCTGGTCCACGCCGCCGAGGACCGGGGCGAGGACCGCGGAGAGGGAGAACTCCCCGTCGTCGCCGTGGGTGAGGGTGATGTCGGCCGTGATGGTGGTGCTGGTCAGCCGGATCTTGCGCAGGGTGGCGGCGCGGCGGAGGGCACCGAGAAAGCAGGCGGCCCAGCCCGCGGCGAGGAGCTGCTCGGGGTTGGTCGCGGTGCCGGCGCCACCCAGCTCCTTCGGGAGAGCGAGGCTGGTCTCCAGCAGGCCGTCGGAGGAGCGAACGTGGCCGCCGTTGCGGCCCTCTCCGTCGACGTCGACGACGGCGGTGTAGCTGACTGCCATGACTGGTGCTCCCCATCTGGGTCGATTGGCCTTCGGCACACCTCCTGACCAGGACACTTTCACATCACCGGTTGAGGCGGTGACGTAATCATGACAGCCTCTTGCGTCACCAGTCAAGGCGGTGACTACAGTCTCTCCGCGGAAGCCTGAGACGTACGGACCCAACACCCCCGCTGCCGGCACGTGATCCTGGACTACCGCCGCATGTGTGAGTGGCGCCAGGGCCGACGTATGAGGAAAACGCCGTACAGTGACGGCCGTTGGGGCCGTCGGAAGCCGGGCTGCCCGGCCACACGACACATGGCGATGCCCAAGCGACACCGCCGCCCTACTCGCGCCCCCCTCACGGTGGGTGACGCAGGCCTCCGACGACTTACGCGCACGGGCTCCAGCGCCGGGTCGGCGCGGGCATGATCGGCAGTCAAACGACGGACGCCCCCCGCCGGACACGACGACAGGATGAGAAACGTCAGCGCATTTACCACCAGAGACGAACGAAGGACACACTGGGCCGCACCCTCGCCGAGTCGGTCCTGGCGGCCGGCCACAACCTGGTCGCCACGGGCTGCAGGTGACCAACAGCGAGCACGTGCCCGAACTGGTCGAGTCGGGCGAGGCCGACATCGGGTTCATCGAGGGACCGCGCCTGTCCCGAGTGATGTCCACGCGGCAGGTGGCCGAGGATCGGCTCGTCGTCGTGGTCGACCCCGCTCACCCATGGGCGCGGCGACGGGAGCCGGTGTCGGCGCGGGAGCTGCCCCGTGCGCCGCTGGTGCTGCGGGAGAGCGGTTCCGGCACGCGCCAGACCCTGGACCGCGCCCTGCACCTGGCCGGCTGTGAACGCGTCCGCCCCTGGTGGAGCTCGGCTCGACGGCCGCGATGCGCGGCGCGGTGATCGCCGGCGCTGGCCCGTCCGTCCTGAGTGAGCTGGCCGTCCGCGGGGACATCGCCGAGGGCCGGCTGATCGGCGTCGACGTCGCGGGCGTCGACCTCACGCGCGATCTGCGCGCGGTCTGGCCGACCGGGCGGCGTCCGGTGGGCCCGGCGGCGGAACTGGTAGCGGTGGCCCGCCGGGCGGTCGCCGGCGAACGGCCGGCCCGCACGTAGGGCCCGACAGAACGCGTCCATCTCGTCGTGCCGCCGTGTCAGGGTGCCCGGCGTCGATGTCAATTGCTCCGTAACCATTGTGGCAGGACGGGCGCGCCTCCGGTGGCTCCCTAGTCTGGGCTTTGGTTGAGCGACGCATCCCGCAGACGGGCAGCCTGCCGCAGGGCATGGACGGTCACTCGCACTCAGGTCAGCGAGGTGCCCCTTCCAGTGCCTGCTCGGTCCAGATGGTCTTGCCGTCGGCCGAATAGCGGGCTCCCCAGGTTTGGGCCAGCTGCGCGACGATGAACAGTCCGCGTCCCCCTTCGTCGGTGGTGCGGGCGTGCCGGAGGTGTGGTGCCGT
>NZ_JBFAWG010000109.1:0-17348 GCF_040680215.1 Streptomyces sp. NPDC052107 | reverse complement strand
GTGGAAGCGTGAAGAACTCCCATCATCGCAGGTCACAAGGCACTTCTTCATTTTCCCAAGCGTCATCCACAGGCATCGGTCGGTGGATCGAGGCTAAACCGGCTGAGCGCCTGGCGGAGTGAGGTCGGCGAGCTCATCCGGACGCTGAGCGGCCCCTGACTACTTGTAACCCACACGTTTCTGATAGTTGTTTCGCTGGGGGGCGGGCGTATGCCCGTCGCGGCACCGCTGCAGGGCGCCGCAAGGGAGGGAAAGCACATGGCCATCACCACGACGCGCGACGAGGTCATCGCCGACGAGCAGAAGGCAGTGGATCACGCATACGACTGCTACACCGCGCGGCTGGCCGAGATGAGCGGGACGTCGGCGGCTACGGCGTCGGCCAGCGGCAAGGACGGCATCGCCAACCGCAAGGACGCCGAGGAGCGGGCAGCGGCGTACGGCGGCCTCGGCAACGAGTCTCTCGTCTTCGCCCGCATCGACGCGCCGGAGGAGCCCGGCGGCGACGTCAGGAAGTGGTACGTCGGCCGGCGCGCCGTCTCCGATGTCCACACCCGTGACACGGTGGTCGTGCTGTGGACCAGCCCGCTGGCGAAGAAGTGGTTCCAGGCGCGGCCCGACGCGCCGGGCGAGGTGCACCTGCGGCGGCAACTGCGGTGCGTGCAGCGCATCGTGGAGGACTACGTCGACGAGATCACCTCGGCGGCCCCTCTTCGTGCTCCCGCCGGCCTCCTTCCGGTGTCCACGGCGGTGCCGAAGCCTCGGTCGGCCCCGGACGACGCCACCACCGACAAAGCCCCCGCCGAGGACGCCGCGCCCGGCCAGGCCCCCGCAGAGCAGGAGGCCGACGAGCGGGAGAGGCCGGAGCACACGCCCGCCCACACCCCCTCCGACATCGCGCGCATCCAGCGCCGCAAGCCCCTGCAGCCGGACGAATTCCTCCTGCGCGAACTCCAGCGCTCGCGCACCGGCCGCATGCGCGACATCGTCGAGACCATCCGCCGCGACCAGATGGACCTGGTCACCGGTTCCCCCTCCGACATCCTCGTCGTGCAGGGCGGCCCGGGCACCGGCAAGTCCGCCGTCGGCCTGCACCGCGTCACCTGGCTCGTCAACAACGAGCACTTCCTGGCCCAGGACATCCTCGTGGTCGGCCCCCACCAGCACTTCCTCGACTACGTCGGCCAGGTCCTACCCACGCTGGGCACCCGCAACGTCAACGCCGTCCAACTCACCCGCCTGTGGGACGGCGACGTCCTGGGCACCGACACACCGGCGGCGCGGCTGGTGAAATCCGACGAGCGCATGGCCGACGTCCTGCGGCGGCGCGTCGAGCACGACTGTCGGCCCGAAGCGCTCGACGAACTCACCACTGCCGCCTCCTTCGAGGGCGACGAGCCCGCGATCGTCGTGACCGCCGGCAGTACGACCCTGCGCATCCCCCGATCCGAAGTCCTCGCCCTCCTTCACGAGGCGCGCGCCGGCGACGGCGCCTACCGCCAGCGCCGCGACCACTTCCGCAGCCTGCTCGTCGACCGCCTGCTGAGCGAGCTCGCCGCCCTCGCCCCGCGTCGCGGCCGGGACGGCACGATCCGCCGCGATCTGGAACGCAACCGGCGCCTGGAGCGCCTCATCGACCGCGTCTGGCCCTCCCCGGGCGCCCGGGAGGCTTTGCGGAGCCTGTACGACTCGGCCGACCTGCTGCGGGTGTGCGCCGACAACATCCTCGACGACGCCGAACAGGCCGCCCTCCACCGTGACCGCGCCGACAAGGCCGACGCCGAGCCCTGGACCCTGGACGACCGGGTCTGCCTCGAAGAACTCCAGTACCTCATCACGGGCGAGACGCCGCGGCGCTACGGGCACATCGTCGTCGACGAGGCCCAGGATCTGACTCCCATGCAGGCCCGTTCACTGCGCCGCCGCTGCGCGGTCAACGGCTCAATGACCATCCTGGGCGACCTGGCCCAGGCCACCGGCCCCCACCCCTACACCGACTGGGCGCGCCTGGGCACCATCCTGTCCGACCACGGCGACTGGCGGGTCGCCGAACTGAACACCAGTTACCGCGTGCCCGCCGAGATCATGGAGTTCGTGGCCCCCCTGGCCCGCAGAATCGCTCCCACGCTGCCCTATCCGCAGGCCGTGCGCGCGGTGGGCGGCCATGCCGTGCGGACGGTGGCGACCGAGCCGTGGAAACTCCTCGACGACACCGTCGCCCAGGCACTCCGCCTCATCGGCACCAGCGACGGGAGCACCTTGCGCTCCGTCGCGGTCATCGTCCCCGACGACTCCGGCTGGCTGCAGGAGATCAGCGGCCACCTGGACCACGCCGAAGGGATCACGACCCAGGGACGCCAGGCGGTATCGGTCCTGGCCGCCGCCCAGGCCAAGGGCATGGAGTACGACCACGTCCTCGTCGTCGAACCGGCCACCATCGCCGACCGCGGCCCGGCCGGCCTGCGCCACCTCTATATCGCCCTGACCCGCAGCACCCAAAGCCTGACCGTCCTGCACACCTCCCCACTCCCCAAGGCCCTCACTCCAAGCAGCGACACCATCGAACCGGCACCTGCCGACGCCGAACCGAGCGCGGCAGGCGGCGACCTGCCCGACATAGGCACCGACATCCGCATCCGGGTCATCGGCCCACACCCCGGCGGCCGATACAAGGTCACGGCCCTCTCCCCCGCCGTCACCTGCCCCCTGATCCTGACGGTTCGCCACGGCGCGGCTGCCCCGCGTCTAGGCGACGAGCTGGACTGCTGGGTGTTCGCCCACGAATCAACCCACTGCCTGCTGACCGCCGACCCGCGCGGCAGACAGCCCATCTCGCCCAGGATGGCGCCCAGGTACACGGCCGCGCTCGGCGTCCTGGACGAGCTGATCAACGGTGAGACCATCGTTGCGCAGGACGCCCGCGATCGTCTGTCCGAGCTCAAGGGCATGGCCAACCGCGTCCTGCGCCGGGACCAAGCGGACTGGGTCGACGTGCGGCGTGTACTCGGATCCCCGGACAGGCACCGTCTGACCCTCCTGCGCAACCTTGCGGCACACACCCACCGCGCACTCAAGGACGATCACCTGGACGCGGGTCGGCTCAAGGACGACCTGGAACGTGCCGGCTGGGCCGACGCCCTGCTCACCGCCCGCCACACCCTCCAGCAGCGCCTGGCCACAGCCGTCGCGGAGACGGCCAGCGACACCACCCCCGCCGCCCCGCACACGAGCGAGCCGAAGGACCCCGACGCCATGCCCGCCATCGCAACCGACACCCCCGCGCCGACAGCAGCCGCAAGCCCCAGCCTCCTGCAGGCCCTTCAGACGGCCGCGGCGGCCGACCGTACCTGCAAGACCCACGAGGCCGTGCGCCTGGAACTGATGGCCGCGCTCCTGCGAGCGGACCTGCAACCCACCCACACCCCCATCGTCGACGTCAGTTGTCCCACGAAGAACGGTCACTTCCTCTACGAGGTCCTCGCCGCCGGCCGCTGCACCTACGCCGACCTGCGCTCGGGAGCCGTCCGCCTCCTGGAAATCAACCACACCCTGCCCACCCCCGCCGACCGCCTCCACCTGGTCCTGTGCCAACTCCCCGCCGAAGACTGGGCAGTCGACACCCTCCACGACGTCTTCAACGTCCACGTCCTGTGGCGTACCAAGGAAGGCTGGAGCGGCCAGGACCCCGAAACCGCCCTGGGCACCGAACGGACATGATCCGCGGCCGGCCGTTCCGCCCAACACCAACTCACCGCTCTGTGCGCAGATGCCACGGTGTTCGCAGCAACTTCCGCACCGCCAAAGGGGGGCCCGTGCGCCGTATCGTCTCGGCTGTCGCTCTGCTCGCTGTCCTGCCTCTCGCCGCCTGCTCCGCAAAAACCGCTTCCCCGGCGGCTCCGGCCGTTACCGTGACGCGCACCGTGCCGGCCTCCGTGCCGCCCACCTCGACACCCCCAACCGCCAGCCCTACGCCGACGTCCGCGGCACCGACCACGACGGCCGTCATGCCCACGACGGCACCCCGGCCACTCCTCGGCCGCATCTGACCAACGCCTCGGCGGTGGTCTCGCAGTACTACCAGGACATCACCGATCACGACTATGCGGCCGCCTGGGCGCTCGGCGGCTCGCACATCGCCGGCACGACCTACGACCGGTGGGTGGCCGGGTTCGCCACCACCCAGAACATCACCCTGGGCACCATCAGCGCATTCGGAGCCTCCCGCGTCCACGCCATCCTGTACGCCACCCAAACCGACGGCACACTCAAGACGTACGCCGGCGACTACACCATCGCCGACGGCATCCTCGTCGGCGCCTCGATCCACCAAGCCAGCTGACGGTCAGTGGGGGCTCGTCCGGTCAGGCTCCGCGGAGGACTCAACCCAGCTGCCACGCAAAGGCGGCGAGCTGTCCGTACTCATCGTGCTCATCGTGGGCATCGACGATCGTCTCGCCGCCACGGCGATCGACCGCCCCGCCCGGCACGCCGAGGTGATCTGCTCCCAAGGGCGACGGCCGCCGCACAGGGGGCCGCGCCTCGGACAGGTCCCGCGGCCGACACCACGACATGACCCGCATCGACTGGCCCAGCGGGGGCTGAAACCGGCGCCCGGCCAGCCTCACGATTCGGCCGCCGGTGAAACGCGAGTGCTGTTCACCGAGTGCCACTTTGCCGACCCTGGCCCCCCGGTGTAGGGGCAACGGTGCCATGTGCGGGGGCCTGCGCTCGCTGCTTCGTTGCGGTCTGCTCCTACGCGGCGGGCCGCGATGGCGCCTCCTTTTCGGCAAGGAGCCACGTCCACCAAAACCCGCCGACGTCCCGGGCGGGTCCGGATGTGGTGCGCCATCCGGCCATCCAGCCACCGCCGCCGTGGTTGCGAGCCTGGCAGGAACATGTGCAATACGGCCCTGACGCGTTCTTGCATGACGCGGTGCAGGCCTCCGCACGGTTGAACTCACGCGCCACGGCCACACGCGGATAGCGTCGCAGCAGTCCCTCGGCCAGTGCGGTGAAGTGCCCGCGAGAGACCATCCAGCACTCCAGCTCGTCGTCCCAGTCCGGGCGCACTCGCACCGCCAGGATCTCGTTGATCAGCCGGAGGGTGGCCCGGCGCCGCACCGGTATCCAGACCGCCATGCGTTCTTGGCCCGCCGGAAGCGCGATGGACGGCATCGACTGGCCCTCCCATTCGGGAAACCACAGCGGCACGTTCCGTGGCATGTGCGCCCGGACCATCGGCTTCAACGCCCGCAGACTTTGCGCCGTCGACCTCACGGGCCTCGTCGTCGCAGTCTGCGCAGGTCCACGCCGACTGCCCGGACACGGTCCGCTGGTGCCACGGGCGGGGTGGACGGTGACCTTGCCCTCGTGCAGGCCCAGAGTCCGACCACACGCCTTGCACCTCCCCTTCGGATACTGCCCCTTGTTCACACCCACCGCCAACGATCACTTCCTTCGAATGTCTGAATCCCAGGCTGGACCTACGGCGTCCCCACCGCCGACAGGAGATGACGCGCTGTCCGGGCTGCGTTGCGCTGGTGTCGTCTCAAGTCAGCAGGTCGGCAGCCGCGGTGCGCAGCAGGCGGACAAGGTCTGGTGTGTCGGCCATGGGGTGGTGCGCGTACAGGAGGTTGCTGGCGAGCATGGCGCGCTGCGCGGTCGTGCCCTGTTGGAAGTCCGGCGAGGTGGCCAGTTGCGCTGCCCACGCCGGGATGGCGGCCTGCCACTGGGCCCGCTGCCGCTGGAGGAGGATGTCGTCCCGCTTCGCCCGTGCGTGGGCGAGGGCGCGCTGGATGTCATGGGAGTGAATCGGGCAGTCGGGGCCGAACATGCTACGGGCGAGATCCCGGCCCCTGCTGTCCTGGTCGTGGGATGTTTCGGCCGCCATGAACTGATCGTCGTCGACCAGGGCCTGGTAGAGCTGCGGGCCCCACTGCTTGAGGTGCGGGAATCGGGTCTGCTCCTCGCGCACCGCTCTCACGCGCATCTCCCAGTCCTCCAGGCACTCGTCCAGTTCCTTAGCCCAGTCGGCGCTCACCTGGTAGTGGTGCACCACGTCACCGGAGCGGAACGTGGCGGTGAAGCCGCTCAATTCGCCATCCCGCCGGGCCGCTTCGGCCCGCACCCGCTTAAGGCCCCGCAGCCGGGGATGCTTCAGGTCTTCTGCCCCCTCAAGGCGCTGTGCCCAGCCGCCTTGGTATCGCTCGAGGCGTGCGCTGTCCGGCACGTCGGCAGCGACTGCCTGCAGGAAGGCCTCCCGGTCGCCCCAGTTGACGATCGAGGTGCGAGCGGCGCCGTCCGGGGCCGTTACCGGCCGACCCGGGCGGGGGTACGGGACGGTGTCGATGCAGGGCCGGTCGCGGCCTGGATGCGCGGTCGCCAGATCGTCCACCAGGCCCTCAAGCCCGGCCAGCAGGAGCTCGAACTTTTCTGCCGGCGGCCGTTGGTCCTCGAGCCACTGCCGGGCGTGGTCGCTCGCGCGGACCTGCACGCGGAAACGGTCGCCGCTGCCCTGGAAGTCGGAGGCCGGGATGCATCCGTAGTCGGCGAGTTCTTCGGTGGCAGCCTTGATGACCTGGGCATCCCGGTCGGCCGGCGAGCCGGCAGGAATCACGGCGGGCACCGAGAAGGTCAGCGTGTCCACGTAAGCGGCGTTGCCCGGCAAGCCCAGATCGTCGTACAGCTCGATGGAGTACTCCCCCGCGCCGACATGGGTGATGGAGGCCCTCGCCCATCCGTAGACGCCGCGAGCGTCCTCGCCGTCGTCTTCGTCGTTCCCTTCGCCGTCGCATCCCGCGTCCGCCTCTGCGTCCGCGTCCTGCCCTTGGTACAAGGAACCCTCCACGGAGTCCTTCGCCCACTGCCTGAAAGCCTCGTCCGCATCGCCACCCGCGGCCTGCAGATAATGGTTGGGGTCGGCCAGATCGTGAAACGCGGCGGCGGAGGCGAAGCCCACGGCGTCGCGGGCATGGGCTTTGATGAGCTTCCCCCGAGATGCGGCGGGTGGTGACAGAGGGTCAGATGGTTCTCGTGAGAGGAGATCTGACCATGGCTGCCCCGAGAAAATACCCGCTGGAGTTGCGTGAGCGTGCGGTGCGGATGTACCGCACGTCCGAGCCGAGGCCCGTGATCCGCCGCATGGCTGAGGAACTCGGTGTGCATCCCGAGGCCCTGCGCGGCTGGATCCGCCAGGCCGAGGCCGATGCCGGCGAGCGCGACGACCTGCTGACCACCGACGAACGCGCGGAGCTTGCGGCCCTGCGCAAGGAGAACGCGCAGCTCAAGCGGGCGAACGAGGTCCTGCGCACGGCCTCCGCTTTTTTCGCGGCGCAACTCGACCCGACCCGGTCCAGGTGACGGCGCTCGTTGATGAGCACCCGCATCTGGAGGTCGAGTGCGTACTCCGGGAACTGCACATCGCCTCGTCCACGTATTACCGATGGCGCAGGCGCGAGAAGGAGCCGTGCGAGCGGCAGCGCCGCGACGTGGAGCTGACCGAGCAGATCCGGCAGATCCACCAGGAGTCCGGCGGGATCTACGGCTCGCCGCGCGTGCACGCCGTCCTGCGGCGGGAAGGCGTCCGCGTGGGCCGCAAGCGGGTCGAGCGGCTGATGCGCCAGGCCGAGCTGGCCGGGATCAGCCCGCGCCGCAAGGGCTTCACGCGCCGCGATCCCAAGGCCGCCCTCGCCCCGGACCTGGTCAACCGCGACTTCACCGCCCAGGCACCGAACCGGCTATGGGTCACGGATCTGACGATGATCTCCACCGGTGAGGGCCCGCTGTGGCTGTCGGCGATCCGCGACGCTTTCTCCCGCCGCGTGGTGGCCTGGGAAACCTCCGCCCGCGCGGACGCGGACCTGGTCCTCACCACGCTCGAGTACGCCCTGGCCAGCCGCGAGGTCGTGCCGGGACAACTGATCCACCATGCCGATCACGGCTGTCAGTACACATCGATCAAGCTCACAACACGGCTGCTGCGAGCCGGAATTGAGGCATCCATGGGTTCTGTGGGGGACTCCTACGATAATGCCCTCGCGGAGAACCTCTGGATACTGATCAAGACCGAGGGCATTCGCGGCCGCGTCTTCGCCACCCGGGCCGAGGCGAACCTCGCGCTGTTCGAGTACATCGACGGCTTCTACAACAGCCGGCGCATCCAGAAGCGGCTTGGCTGGCTCAGCCCGATCGAGTTCGAGGAGAAGTACTACGCCAACCAGGCAACGGCTGAACGAACGAACCTCACACCCCTTCAACCTGCCCTGACCAGCTGATCAGCACCTGCCGCACAGCGGGGGAACCTCATGACGACGTCAGGATCGATGCCCGCATTCACCAGCGTGTCGGCCTCCTCGGGGCTGCACCCCGCCTGAAGGAACCGCTCCCTGGCCGCTTCCTCGTCGTACACGTACACGCTCTCCTTGTCTGGTGCACAGCCTGGGGGTGGACACACGAACCGGCCTCCGCCCGGCAGGCAGGGCGGGCACGGCCAGCCGGTCGGGAGCTCGTTCGTTACTCACTTTCGGGTGAACACGGCCGCGAACAGTGAGGGGCAATGGTCGGCGGGTGGTCGCCGCAGCTCAGTGCTCCCAAGGACAGGGGGCACAACAGGTACGCCACACCAGGGGCTGCCGGTTCAGTCCACAGCCGGCGCGCCGCAGGAGCGGTGCGAGCAACTGGAAGACCTTGGGCCTGTCCTGGTGCCCGGCCTGGCCGGTGGACTGGCAACGCGCCTTCTACCTGCTCCGGCAACACCTCGGGGCCGCCCAGCGTGCCGATAAGAAGTCCTTCCCGCGGAAATCGGCGAGAACGGCTGCAGCATCTCAGCCGCATCTCACAGGCCGCGCGCCTTGTTCCAGTTGTTGATGCGCACCGCGTAGATGATGTTGCCGATGCCCCCCGTGAAGCAGAACAGCCAGAAGTGCACAGAGAACGACTGACGGCGTCGCCGCGGATGGCCCTCACCAGCAACCGCCGTCGCCGCAGCGGACGTGGCAGCGGGGCGGCGATGCCGGGTTGGCTCTCCCGGTGACGGCAGGAAGCCACTAGAGGTGGTCCTGTGTTCGCCATAGGTCGCTTGGGAGATGATGTTCTGGCGAGATTCGGTGTTCCTGGCCGAGTGAGCGGCCGGTGTGCCGCCATACGAGGGTTGTGGAGGCACGAGGGCTGCTCCCGCTGTCCGTCCGGCGCGGCGGACGCGTCCTTTCACGGTGAGAGCGAGCCCGGCGGCGTGGCGTAGATCAATCAGGGCATCTTCGAGAGTCTGCTCGCTTCCGTGGGGTGCTTTGGACCTGTCGATCATCAGGCGGGGGGTTCGGCCACGGGTGAACTGGACGAAGGTCGCTTCAGGGTCGGCGGACTGTTCGACCAGCCACCGGACCGGAGCGGTGAACGTGCCTGCGGTCAGCTCGTCAGGCAATTCGTGCAGACGCCACACCGGGCCCGCACCAGGGCCGGTGAATACCAGCGGACCACAGGCTGCGACCGCCGCAGCGGGCTGCGCAGCGGGCGTCATCTGCTGCTCAAGCCAGTGTCTGGCGGCGGCCGGTGCCAGTACGGGCAGGCGGTGCTGGGTCACCACGCTGGGGCTGGGGACCGTTGTCGGGTCGGTGGCGATGACAAGGCGTGTGGTCTTGGAGGGCCGCACACCGATCGTGGCCCCGTGCCGCTCGGCCCAGGCCGTCAGGTCGCGGACGGCCGCGTCCTGGCCGACGGGCACGATGCGCATCCCCTTGAGTTCGTCCCCGACGCTGGGCAGCTCGCGGGCGGCGAGATCGGACACGCCGAGTTGGCGCGCCAGATCCGTCAGCTGCCGGACGGTTCGCGGTGGCGGGTCCGGTATACGGGAGCGCACCGTTTGCCACACGGTGGCGTGTGTCTGGCGCACCGAGGTCTGATGGTGGCCGGCTGCACTGGCCAACGTGACAAGTCGCTGCGCGTCAGGGCCGGCCAGGTTCCCCTGAATGGCGAGGTCTTCGAGCACGTGCTGGTATTCGCCGGCGGCTGCCGGATCCGGCGGCACCGTCCTGCCGCTCGGCAGCGCCGCGTGGATGTGTGCGGGCCAGCCCTGACGGCTGCTGGGTGCCTCTGCGATTCGCGGTCGGCTGCGGACGGCCTCGGGCCGCACCGGAAGCGCTCCGAATGGGCCGCCTGTCAACCTCAGCGGCTGCGGACTGCTGGCCAGTAGCGTGGTCAGGGCCCGGGCGGTGTTGCGGGCGTCTTCCAAAGCCGCGTGGCCGTGGGACGGCCAGGCTCCGGAGAGGTCTTTGACGATGCCCGCAAGCGTGTAGCCACGCAGGTCGGTCTGGGCACGGAACGCCGTCAGCGTGCACAAGCCGGCCACCCGCAGCCCGGCTGCCCCAGCCTTCGCGAACTCGGCCTCCAGGAACGAGGCGTCGAAGGCCAGGTTGTGCGCCACCACCAGCGAGCCGCGCATCAGCCGCAGCAGCGTCCCCGCAACCTGCGTGAACAGTGGCGCATCTGCGACATCGTTCTCGCTGATCCCGTGCTGTGACTGGTTCTGCCGCGACATCGGCCGCTGCGGGTCGACCAGGGTGGAAAACTCCTCTACCACCGTGCCGTCGGCCCGCAGCCGCACCGCCGCGACCTCACACACACGATGGCCGCGTGCAGGAGACAAACCGGTGGTCTCCACATCGACGACCGTGTAGTCAACCTGCCAGGGATCGACGCCCTGAAGCCCCCGCCGCAAGAACACCGGCTCGAACACCACGCACACTCCTTCCCTACACATTGCTCATTCAAGCGGCGACATCTTGACCGGCCACCCGATCAGCAAAACCATCGGGGATCCAGCCGCACACTGGTGCGCGAACTCGGCGTCCGACCGCTGATTGCACGCCGGAATACCGAGCACGGCTCCGGCCTGGGCACCCAACGGTGGGTGGCGAGAGAGGGTTCGCACTCCTGCACTACTTCCGCCGCTTGCGCACACGCAGGGAGATCCACGAAACGCTGCTCAGCCTGCGATGCGCCCTCACGCCGATGTGCCGCTGCGATGTCCCTCTCGCTAGCCGCCGAAAGCAAGGGCACCGAGGATGAAGCCGATGACCATCCCAGCAACCGAGGCGCCCAACGCCAAGGCAGCATGTGGCTCCTGCCGTTTCATTGCGACTACGGAAAGGATGATGGCGACAGTTCCCAGAACTATAGGGAAGAAGAGCAGCGAGGCCGCAGCGCATGCAAATGCACCCCAGACAAAGCTTGCTGACCTGCCTCCGCCCGGCTCGCCGTAAGTGGTACCACACTCCGGACAGAACGTCTTAGCCGTCTGGGTCAGCGTGCCACAGGCGGAGCAGAGCTTCGTCGGGTGCGACCCTGAGAGAGCCGAGTTCACGCGAAGCCACCCTTCGCAACAGAGAGGATCTTCTTGTTCGGGCTGGAGAACAAGGCATAAATGTTGTCGACTGCCGCAGTCGAGCGAAGATGCAGTTGAATGTATCCGGGCTGCGCGCTCGGGGTCACGGTGATCGTCAATTCGCCATGTGTCGTGGGGAATTTCCTGTACTTGCCGGTCACCTGTCCGAGCGTGGAGCTCGTCTGTACGTCTTTGAAACCAGTAGTTATGAGACCCTTTGCGCACCGGGTAAGCCATTCGTCGCGGTCGCCGGCCACGACCAGGGACTCCTCCATGCTCTTACGGACAGCCATCTGACTCCTCCAAACAGACGTTGATCAGGCAAAATTGACGGGCCTGCAGCACTGGAAGTCCGTGGAAGTACGACGTTCCGCCGTGCCTGGCCGTGGTCAGTGGCCGCCACGGCCATGTGCCACTCCCTCACGGCCGAGCGCGTCACGACACGCCAGTACTTCCCGTTCGCTGACCTCGCATGACGCTTAGTTGGCGACGCAGGTCGCGACGATGCCGAAGACCCGGAGCAGGTAGTAGACGAGGGTCCCCAGGGCTGGGGCACCGTCCGTCCAACCGCACGAAAGCAGCCACAGGAAGCCGCCGACGGCCCAGGGCCCTCAGATGGCCTTGCGCTCCTCCTCGACAGCCTTCTTCACGTCGTAATACCCATTCTTCACAACTCCCCCCCATGCATAGCGGCGTGATTCTATGCTCAACAAAGCTGGAGACGGAAGAGGTGATCAAGATCTTGACCTGCACTTTCCTTGCGTAGAGCAAGTACCGGCGCACATGCAGGGATGGCTCGATCCTGTCGGTCCCCACGACCCCGGCGCGCCGGTACCGACACGGAGACCGGGTGCCCGTTCGGCGACAGCAGGAGCCTGCCGGCCTCACTGCCCCACTCCAGAGAGAACGGCATCGAAGGGATGTATGGAGCCGGAGCCGGGCTCATTTGGCCTGCCAAGCGCCTCGTCTCCGAGCCGGGCTCTTTGCTCATGGGCTTCGGGGCGTCCTGCTCGGCTGGCCGGGATCCCCTCCAGCTTCAGGTACCTGCGCTGGTGGCGGACGAGATCGGCGAATGCCCAGGCGAGGTCGCGCCCGGGCAGCGCTGGGCCGCCGGCCTGCTGTACGAGGGCTACCTTCCAAGTCGGTGAAGCCCGTGGGCGCGAGCCGCGCGTCTCCCTGTGGCTGGCCGCTCAGTTCTCCCCCCAACCGGGGCATGGAAGTACGTCCGCTGCCTTGGCCAGTGCGGCGGACGTGCTGCCACTGCCTCGTGCCCTGGTACCCGGACGGCTGCAAGGCCGAGGCCGGACCATGGCCGGTCTGCTGGGCCCGGCCGACCACGCACTCATCTGCCGATGAGCGGGCGTTTCGGGCGCTTACCAGAGCCAGGTACGGCCGTGATCCGCGAGGTGGCGTCGATATCTGCGCCGGTCGGCCTCACACCTGTGCCCATGTGGAGCGAGTCAGCGTCGATCACGCGGGAAAGCTGCTCACTCGCTCCATTGAACGTGCCTGCATCTGGCACCCATGCCTACCGCCGTACGTGACCGGGCTCGGTCGGTGCGGTCGGGGCGGCCCCTCGTCAATTGGCTCGAGGCCTACTCGGCAGCGCAGGTCGTGGCCCCGGATCCAGTCGATTCCGTAGACCTCGTGCCCGTGCTCTCGCCCTTCTTGCCCGCCTCGATGGGGGTGTAGCGCCGCCGTTGAAGCGCATCGCGTTCGCTGTCCGGGATCGTCATCGACTCGGCAAGCACAGCGGCGAGCGCGTCCACTTGGGTGTTGTCGATGTCAGTGTGGAAGTGCCACCGGATGTTCTCGTCGCGCGTGATGAGGTCGATCGCCGAGCGCGCGCCTTTGTCCTGTGTGGTTGCTGCTCGGACGTATCGCACCTGGTCGATCGGGATGACTTGACGGATCTCGCCTTGCTCAAGGAAGGCGTTCGTCTTGGCCGTGATGATGCGGCGATCCGTGAGGGCGATCAGTGTCTTGGCCGGGGCCTTGTCCCTCGCTGCCGCCAGCATCTCCTTCGCTCCGCCGAGGATCGCGGAAAGGGGATCGGGGGCATCGAACTGGTCGGAGAAGCCGAGGACCCGTAGGGTCTCGCCGTCCTCGAGGAACCATCGCAGGATGCGAAGGTACGGCTCGGGAGCCAGCGATGTGGGTGCGCAGACGACGCCCGGAGCCTCGAGTTGAGGGGCCGGCGGATGCAGAGCGTCGGCAAGAGGCTCGATCGCCTCCAGAAGACGGGCGGAGATGTGGCGGGCTGCGTTGGAGTCCCTCCGCTTCCCCGACAGCGGCAGTGTGTCGCGTCCGGGGAGCTCGGCGATGATGCGTAGCTCCCGCGTGAGGGAGTCGACGAGGCTCGTCGTCTCGGCGAGAGCGGAGTCGAGTTCTGCGCGAGTGTCGCGCGCGATGATGTCGACGAGCCGCGCCTCGCCGGCGTCGTCGGGTCCAGCGGCGCGCGCCCGCGCGGCGTGGAGCGCCTGGTATCCGGTCCATGCCTTGAGGGAAGACAGCAGGGCGTTGGCGTCGAAGAAGATCGCCGCGGCGTTCGTCTGGAGATACTCACGGCGGCCACGTAGGTCGAGCTCATCGATCTGCCCGATGTGGTCGCGGACGTTGAGGCGGTACAGCTCGACCTGTTTGCCGAGGTCCGCCTCCTTGTCCGCGACCTTGTGCCACAAGGTGGTGGGGACCGATTCGACCTCTCGGGCGTGGTCGACGGCGCGATCGACGGTGGCGACGAGGCTCGTCAGTTCGGCCCACTGCTCGTTGCGGATGGTGGTCAGTACCTGGCTGGTCAGCGCAATGTTGGTCCTGACAAGGCCCGTGACCTCGCTCAACTGCATCTGAAGGCCGATCATGGCCAGCGTCGGCCCGAGGGAAGCCGCGCTCTGCACCGCGCTCACCTCAGCCACGGGGATGAAGCGGGCCTGAGCGATGAAGCGGCTGGAGGAGATCACCGTTCCGAGGTTCGCGCCGTCCTTGACGGCGAGCGTCGCGCCGGCCCGCAGGAGAGCCTGTGTTGCGTCGCTGATCCTGTAGAGCCCCTGCGCGCTGGCGAATGCGTTTGTGAGGTGGCCGGCCACGGTCGCCGCGTTCCCGATCGAGGCGAGGACTGTGGAGATGCGCTTGCGGTCGGTGGCCGGCACGAGCCCGAAGTCGAGCAGATCGGGCTTGAGTTCCGCCGGGACCTCACCGAAGACGACAGCGACCCCTGGGAGCACCTCCGCCAGGACCGCCGATGGTGTCGTTGAGCCGATGTCCGAGTCGGGTGTCGGATCGTCCACCACAGGTGAGTCGGCGGTATTGCTCTGGCCGTTCTCCTCAGGCTCGGCGATCTCCGTCGAGTCCAAAGGGTCCTGCATGCGATCTCCTCCCCGCAGGGCGCGCAACGGCCAGACGTCGTCGGCGTTCACTGCCGAAGTCTACGGCTCGGCGCCCTGCGGTTCACTGATCGTTTCAGAATGGGAAACGCCGTCGTCTGGCCCTCCATGGTCAATGGTCCCGGCCGTAGCCACACCCTGGGGGCCTCGGGGGCTGACGTTGACTCAAGCCCACTCCGTCTGCAGCCCGAACCGCTGCACGTGCTCCGCGCCCAGGAACGAGGTGAGGCCTTCGACGAGCTCGCCGCGCAGGGTCAGCACCGTGATCGACCACGCGAGGTGCGGGGCCGACCGGCTCGCGCCCACGTAGAAGGCCACTGCCGGTTGGCCGTTCGCCGAAGCGAGGTGGTAGCGCCAGCTCGGGCAGCGGGTGAGGGGGACCTCAACGGCAAAGTCCATGACGGCGGCCCGGCCCCGGTACCACTGGGCCAGCGGCGGCATCGACCAGGCGACGTCCTCGGTGAGCAGGGCGACCAGGGCGTCGGCGTCGCCGCTTTCCAGGGCGGCGGCGAAGGCGGTGACGGTCTCGCGGACCCGGGCGTCGCCGAGCTTGCGCAGGGTCTACTGCTGCGAGCGCGCCGGGACCCGCTCGGCGAGCAGTCGACGGGCGCGGGCCAGGGCGGAGTTCACCGAGGTGGTGGAGGTGTCCATCATGGTGGCGATCTCGGCGGCGGAGAAGCCGAGCACGTCGAACAGGAGCAGCGCGGCCCGCTGGTTGCCTGACAGGTGCTGCATGGCCGCGGCGAAAGCGAGTTCGACAGCCTCGCGCTGCTCGTACCGCGCGGCCGGTCCGGCCGGGCCGGCGGGCAGGCCCGCGTCGGGGTAGGGGCCCAGCCAGGCGACCTCGGTCAGCGGGGTGGCGCCGACCACCGCGTGGTCGCTGGCCGGGCCGAGGTCGATGGGCATCGCCCGCCTGCCGCGCCGGTCGACGGCGTCCAGGCAGGTGCGGGTGGCCACGGTGTACAGCCAGGCGCGCAGTGAACTACACCCCTCGAAGCGGTCCAGGCCCCGCCAGGCCCGCAGCAGCGCCTCCTGCAGTGCACAGATCTTGATCGTCTTGGGCTTGCGGCCGGCTCGTCGGCGCCGCCAGGATCGGCTGCATGATCAAGGGTGTGATGTTCGACTTCTCCGGGACCCTCTTCCGGATCGAATCGGCCGCGCAGTGGCTGCGCGCGGTGGCAACGAAGGCCGGTCTGGACGTGCCCGAGGGTGAACTCGACGCGTGCGTCAGCCGGCTGGAAGAGTTCGGGGCTCAGCCCGGAGGGGTTCCTCCGCGCACAGTGCCGCCCCATCTGGAGGCACTGTGGCGGGAGCGCGATCTGACCGCCGAACGACACCGGGCTGCCTTCACAGCCGTCACCCGGGAAGCGAAACTGCCTGCGGCTGACCTGGCCGAGGCCCTGTATGAACGTTCCCAAGTATCGGGGGCATGGCTGCCTTATCCCGACACCGAGGAAACCCTCCGCGCCCTGCGCGGGCGAGGCATCCCGGTCGCTGTCGTCAGCAACATCGGCTGGGACATGCGCCCTGTCTTCCGCGACCACGGTGTCGATGACCTCGTGGACGCCTACTTCCTCTCCTTCGAGTGCGGGGTGAAGAAGCCCAATCCCCGGATCTTCCAGATGGCGTGCGACAAGCTCGCAGTGGCGCCCGGCGATGCACTCATGGTGGGAGACGAGCCTGTTGCGGACGTCGGAGCTGCCACGCTGGGGTGCCGGGTCCACCTAGTCGATCCCTTGCCCGTTGACCAGCGTCCCGGCGCGCTGGCCGAGGTGCTCCAGCTCCTCTGATGTGGCCCGACCGGGGCAACTTTCGGCGCGATGTTGAGGGCCCGGCGACCGAACGCCGTCCAGTCCTCGGGCTCGATACCGCCCAAAACGTACCCGCTTACCAGGCCAGAACGACGTCATCCCCTATCCGATCACGCCGCAAGATGCGATGCACAGGCCCTCCTGATCGGGCCTGAACTGCCGATCGCCACCCAGGTCACCGCCCCCGCCGGCGCGCAGACCTCCTGGCAGACCCACGATGTCACCGCCACCGGACGCATCGACGTGGGTGGCCTGCGCCGTGGCCACGGCGGAGGCCACCCACGCCACCAGCCTGTGCCCCTGCTCCAAAGCCATCTACCGACGACGACACCCACAACCAGCGCAGCGAGATCGCCCTCGAGGTCACCGGCACCAGTGCCACGCCCTACCCGCTGCCCGTCCACGAGATGGTCGACCTGCCCCGCGCCGCCGACTCCGCCCCCGTCATCCCCCTCATCAAACGCCCCGACGAACGCATCGTGACCATGCAGGCTCACCAACTTCATTAGCTGTCCCTAGTGTTGCGCATGTATAGTTGTATGTATTGAGTTGCTGCGTATGTCCAAGGCTGCGAAGTGTCTCGTGATTCACCCGATGACGCCGCGCCAGTGGGCGTTGGACGGCAAGATCCCGTTCACGTGGGTCGGCCGTGAGCGCCGGTTCTCCTCGGTGGATGTGGAGGACATGAAGCGCGGCAGCGACTGCTCAACCTCCCTCCCGCGTCTGGAGTTGCTGTATGTGCGCGTGTTCGGCTCGTCCGGACAGGAGTTTTGTCTG
>NZ_JBFAWG010000108.1:0-17489 GCF_040680215.1 Streptomyces sp. NPDC052107 | reverse complement strand
ACTATCGTTCCCCGTACGCCCACCACAGCCCGAACACTCACTCATCCGCGCCAGAACACACTCGCACGCTGTTCCGCGGCAGCTGTTCACAACCCCATGGCCGCCGCCCGCTACCGCGACCGACACTCGGTCGCCCGCAAAAAGTCCGACCACCTCGACGCGATGGTCCTTGCGAACATCCTCCGCACCGACATGGCCGCCCACCGACCGCTACCGCACAACAGTGAACTGGCCGAAGTCGTCGCGGTCTTCGCCCGAGCCCAGCAAGACGCCGTCTGGGACCGCACTCAGGCAGGCAACAGACTCCGCTCCTACCTGCGTGAATACTTTCCTGGCTTCCTGATCGCCTCCCAGCCCTCACTCGAGGGCCTGTGCTACCCGGTCGCGCGAGTGATCCTGGCCGCCGCCCTCACCCCGGAACGCGCCGCGAAGCTCACCCGCACCCAGCTGCGGTCCCTCCTCAAGACGGCCGGCCGCCAGCGCGGCATCGAGGCCGAGGCCGACCGGCTTCGCGAAGCCTTCCGACTCCCACAGATGCGGCAGCTTCCCCTGGTCCAGGAAGCAATGGGCCACCAAACTGCCGCTCTGCTTCGCCAACTCGATGCCGCCTGCGCCAGCGACCTCGCCAAGGCAGCGGTGGAGTCTTTTGAAGCACACCCGGACGCCGAGATCATCACCAGCTTTCCAGGGCTCGGCTCACTCACCGGCGCCCGGGTGCTCGCAGAGATCGGCGACGACCGATCCCGCTTCACCGATGCCAAAGGACTCAAAGCCTTCGCCGGAGCACCACCGGTCACCCGAGCCTCCGGCAAAAGCGTCGCGGTCAAGGCCCGCCGGGTCAAGAACCAACGGCTGGCCTCAGTGGGCTACGTCTGGGCCTTCGCGGCCCTGACCGCCTTGACCGGTGCCCGAGCCCATTACGACCGCAGACGAGCCGACGGAGACCGCCACACTGCCGCACAGCGCAACCTTTTCAATCGCATGCTCGGCTGCCTCCACCACTGCCTCACCAAGCGAGCCCTCTATGACGAGGCCACCGCGTTCCCACCATCCGAAGCCTCTCAACTTGCCGCCGCGGCTTGACAGATCAACTGCATCGGATGTCTCTTTCCCGGGTCCTGACCTCGATGCCCGGCATCGGCGTCCGGACCGCCGAAGTCCTCCTGACCACCGTCAGCGACGGCAGCTCGTTCCCGAGCGCCGCCCACCTGGCCTCTACGGCGGCCTTGCACCGGCCACCAAATCGTCGGGGACCTCGATCCACGGCGAACATGCTCCGCGAGGCGGGAACCGACAGCTCAAACGCGCGATGTTCCTCTCCGCGTTCGCCGCCCCCCACGATCGCGCCTCCCGCACCTACTACGACCGCTGCCGAGCCAGAGGCAAGACCCACACCCAGGTCCTCCTCCGCCTCGCCCGCCACCGCATCAGCGTCCTGTTCGCCATGCTCCGCGACGGAACCTTCTACGAACCCAGAACCCCGTGGATCGCTTGACGAAAGACATAGAGCCATCCCCCTGTCCCGCCTGTCCCGCTCGTGAGACCACCTCACTCGGGCTGCTCTGCGAGCGGTACGCAATCGTCCCCGGTCCGCCACCGCGCGGGCGCGCGGTCGGACCTTGTGTCCCCGTCACGCGGCAGCGGGAAGGAGGCCCCTGGCGACTTCGCGGGCCTCTTCCGGGGAGAGGCCGAGCATGTGCAGGAGCATCTCGGCCATGGTGCCTGCGGCCTGCTCGATGTCGGCCTCGGGCTTGCTGAACCACAGCTCCAGAAGCGCCAGCAGGCTGCCGTTGAGCGCGGACAGGGCGATGACCGGGTCGAGCACGGTGAAGCGGCCTGCGGAGATGCCCTGTTCCAGGTCGCGCCTGGCCCGGGGAGCCAGTCCGCTGCCGGCGCATATGCGGCCGAGCTCGCTGTGGCACAGGATCCGCATGATCTCCGGGTGTGACTCGGCCAGGCATGCGCTGAGCCGCAGACCTCCGGCGAGGCGTTCGGCGGGATCGTCGACGCCGTGCAGGCGTTCGTCGATGGCTTGGGCGAACACCTCCATCGCATCGTCGACAGCCGCATCGAACAGCTCCGGCTTGGAGCCGAAGTGGTTGTAGAAGGAGCCGAACCCCACGTCCGCGCGCTCCGCGATGGCCCGGATGCTGACGCTGGTGTCGCCGGACTCCGCCAGGATCTCCCGCGCAGCGCGGACGAGTGCCTGCCGGGTCTCGGTACGACGGCGTTCGAATCGATTGCTGTGTGGAACTGACATGGGCACGCACCGTAGATAGCAGCAGTCCTGATTCTTTCCTCATTGCATTGACGAGTCCGGCCGCCGACCGCGGTCGACACCCCTTACTGGGGACCCGTCCCATGCATCTGATCGTTCGATCAACTCTGCGAGTCACTTGACGATGAATCCGTCATGCATGATGCTTTCATCAGAAATAACCTAACACGGTCAGTGATGCCGCGCTCGTAGTTCTTAGTGCCGATATGGGTGTATTGCCCCGCCCCGTCACGACACGGGAGGGTCGGAGCCGCGATCCGACACACCGCGCTCGCCTGCCACCGCCGCCGTCCCGCGGATCGGCGTACCGCACCGCACGCCAACGCTGCCCGCACCCACGCGCAGGAAGGGATGAACCCAATGCATACCAATCAATCGAAACTCGCCGAGCCGGTGAAGCCGAGCGAGGCACCCGACGCGGCGATAGCCATGCTCAATGCGGAGGGGACGGTGGTCGGGTGGACGCAGGCCGCCCAGCAGTTGGTCGGGTACTCGGCCAGGGACGTGGTGGGCCGACCCGCGGCACACGTACTGTCCTCCTCCGAGGATGCTTCGAGGGCCAGGGCGCTCGCCGAGCAGTGCCGCGCCCAGGGCGGCTGGTCCGGCACCATGACGGTCCGCCACCGCGACGGCCACACGCTCACCTTGACTCTGCGGGTCTCGCTGCTGTGGGGAGAGAACGAAAGCCTTCGGTGGCTGGTATCCGTGACCGACATAGGCGAGCTCTCCTCGGGAGCGCTGAACGGATCGCTCCGCGAGTCGCTGCTCACCCACGCACCGATCGGCATCGTCGTCCGTGACCTGCAGCTGCGCTGCACCTGGGTGAACGACGCCATGGAGCTCCACGACGGCATTCCTCGTGACCGACGGTTCGGCAGCCGCCTGAAGGATTCACTGCCCGGTTTCGAGGCCGAGGCGCTCGAGGTGGTGATGCAGCGGGTGCTGGAGAGCGGCACCAGCATGGTCCACGAGTACCGGGCGTGGCCGCCGACCCATCGGCACCAGGAGCACGTGATGTCGGCCTCGTTCTTCTGCTTCCAGGACGCGGACGGCAAGCCACAGGGGGTGTGCTCCATGAGCGTGGACGTCACCGGCAACCGACGGGCGCGCGAACGCCTCGCCATCCTCAGCGAAGCCAGCACCCGCATCGGCAGCACCCTCGACGTCATGCAGACAGGGCAGGAACTGGCCGAGCTCGCGGTGCCCCTGCTGGCCGACCACGCCCTCGTCGACCTGGTGGAGTCGGTTCCGTTCGCGCTGGAGCCCTCGGCACGGATCGGCACAGCGAACGGCCGCACTCCTACGCTGCGCCGTGCCGGTATGGCCTCCGTCGAGCTGGGTCTCCTGGAACTGCCGTGGGTGCGCGAGGAGGTGATCCACGTCCACCCGGCCTCGCCCTTCGCCAACGCGCTGCGCACGGGCAGCTCTCACCTGGTACCGGCGCTGGGCATGGACACCCATTTCGGCCCGTGGGTCCACCACGACCCGGCACGGGGGCAGAAGGTCCGTGACAGCGGGGTCCACTCGTTGATGGTCGTACCCATTCGTTCGCGGCGCTGCGTGCTGGGACTGGCCCTGTTCGGCCGTTCCACGGAACAGACGCCGTTCCAGGAGGACGACCTCCTGCTCGCCGAGGAGCTGGTCACCCGGGCCGCGCTCTGCCTGGACAACGCCCTGCAGTACGCGCGCGAGCGCACCGCGGCCCTCACGCTCCAGCGCGACCTGCTCCCCCACCGTGTGCGGGGCGGCGCCGCCGTGGAGGTGGCCTCACGCTACGTGCCGGCCGACATGGACCACGGTGTGGGGGGTGACTGGTTCGATGTGATCGAGCTGTCCGGCGCCCGCGTGGCCCTCGTCGTCGGCGATGTGGTCGGACACGGCATCAACGCCGCGGCGACCATGGGCAGGCTCCGCACCGCCGTGCGCACACTGGCGGACCTGGATCTTCCTCCCGACGAACTGCTTGCGCACCTCGATGACACGGTCCGTCGGCTGAACGATGAGAACGAGGTTGACGACGACATCCCCGACCAGGCCCCCGTGGTGGTGGGCGCCACCTGTCTGTACGCCGTCTACGACCCGGTCACCCGGCGGTGCGCGATGGCGCGGGCCGGGCACCTCCCGCCCGCGATCATCGACCCGCAGGGCTGTGTCACCTTCCCCGACATGCCCGCCGGAGCCCCGCTCGGCCTCGGCCTCGGGGTGCTCGCCTTCGAGTCCGTGGAACTGGAACTGCCCGAAGGAAGTGTCCTCGCCTTCTACACCGACGGCCTCGTCGAGTCCCGCGACGACGACATCGACGTCGGCCTGCAGCGCCTAGGCACCGCCTTGACCCAGTCCGGCCGGTCCCTGGAGGACCTGTGCTCGCAAGTGGTCGAGACCTTGCCGGCCCGGACACACTCGGACGACGTCGCCTTGCTCCTTGTGCGCACCCGCGCACTGCAATCGGCCCGGGTCGCGTCCTGGGACCTGCCGAACGAGCCGGCCGCCGTCCGCACCGCCCGGCACCTGGCCGCCCGCCAGCTCAGCACATGGCGGCTGGAGCATCTCCTGCCCACCGTGGAACTGATCGTCAGCGAACTGGTCACCAACGCCATCCGCTACGGCGGCGGGCCGGTCCGCCTGCGGCTCATCCAGCACCAGGTCTTGACCTGCGAGGTCTCCGACACCAGCACCAGCCACCCACGCCCTCGGCATCCGAGCACTCTCGACGAGAACGGCCGCGGCCTCTTCCTCATCGCTCGCCTGTCCCGCAGGTGGGGCTCCCGCTCCGCATCAAACGGCAAGGTCGTCTGGGCCGAACACGACCTGCCCTCCGCAGCCGTCGCAGGGTGACACTCCGAGCGGCGGCACCGGCCACCCGGCCGGTCGACAACCGCCCGAGGGCGCAGATCTGCTGCCGCGGTGGCCGCCTCCGACAAGGAAAGAACGAACATGGACACCAAACACGTAAAGAACACCGAGTCGCTGCATGACGCCGAAGGGCCGATGCGTGCATGCGGTACTGGCTCGAGCGGCAGGCAACACGCGTTCGACGGCGTGGCAGCCGCCGTGCTCGACGACCGGGGCACGGTGCTGCGGTGGACCGGAACGGCGAAGCGCCTGACGGGGTTCCCGGCCGAAGAGGTCTGCGGCCGCCCGGTAAAGGAGCTGGTGGCCGAATTCCCGGAGGAACTGCGCACTGCCACGGAAATGCCGGCATCCGGCCGGGCACGGCTGCGGCACCGGTCCGGCGACACGATCGATGTCACCTTCCGGGTCTGTGCGATGGACGGCCCCGCGGAGTTCCTTGTCCTGGCGGCGCCCGCACACCACGTCGTCCACCACGAGCAGGGTGCGGCGCTCCTGCGCGCACTGAACTCACAGGACCGGGTCACGATCGCCCTGCACGACACGGACCTGGCCACCGTGCAGACGAACGCCACGCCGGGCACGCCCGACGGCCGTCGTGTACAGCCCGGCTCTCGGCTGTGCGACGTGCTCTGCACCGAGGATGCCGAGAACCTGGAGGCGGTACTGCGCCAGGTGCTGGAGACGGGCGCTCCGGTGATCCGCAGGGGCCAGCACGTGAGCTGGCGGCACGAGCCGGAGCGGCGGCGGGCCCTGTCGCTGTCCGCCTTCCGTCTGGAGGACGCGCGAGGGCACCCCACAGGGGTCGCGGCCCTGTACGTCGACAGCCCCAATGTGCGGGCTCGCCGTCATCTGGACCTCACCCGTGAAGTGGCCGAGCGTGTGGGAAGTTCTCTGGACGTCGTGCGCACAGCACGAGCGCTCGCGGACGTACTCGTACCTGCTTTCGGGGACCTCGTCACCGTCGACCTCGCCCAGTCCGTGTTCGACGGGGACGAGCCCAGGAAGCAGCTGGGCGGTGGAGATCTCGGTCTGCGCACCGCGGCCCTGGCGCCGACCTCCACGGTGTGGCCGGCCCGTACCGAGCGCGGCGGCCTCTTCCCGCCCTTCCCCGACCACCCGCTCCTGCGAGGCTTCCAGCAGGGCGAGACCGTCATGTTCTGCGCTGACGAATACGGTGCTGCGCTAGGCGACCCGCGGCTGGTCGAATTCATCGTCCCGCAGAGAGGCCATTCGGCGCTGGTGGCACCGTTGCACGCCCGTGGTCTCACGCTCGGCGGCATATCGATCTGGCGCTGCGGCCGATCGGAACCGTTCACCGAGGACGAGGGGGATCTCATGACACAGATCGCCTTCGGGGCCGCGCTCGCCATCGACAACGCCCGCCGTTACACGCGCGAGCACCGGGCGGCCGTGGCGCTGCAGCAGCGCCTTCTTCCTCCGGCCACGACCGACACTCCGGCCGCCGAGACCGTGGCTCTCTATCTGCCCGCAGGCGGCGGAGCGGAAATCCGCGGCGACTGGTACGACGCCATCGCCCTGCCCTCTCTCCGGCTGGCCCTCGTCGCCGGGGACGTGATCGGCCACGGCATGCCCGCAACCGCCACCATGGGCCGCCTGCGCACCGCCATTCAGACCCTCGCCGACCTCGAACTCGAACCGGACGAACTGCTCACCCGGATCGCGGACCTGGTCCAGCGCCTCGTGGCCGAAGCCCCACCCGACCACCACGACGTCCTCGGCGCCACCTGCCTGTACGCGGTCTACGACCCGGTCACCCGACGCTGCACCATGGCCAGCGCAGGACACCCGCCACCCGTCCTGCTCCGGCCCGACGCGACCGCCGAGGTCGTCGGGATCCGCCCGGGGCCGCCACTCGCCGTCGGCGGCATGCCGTACGAGACCACCACGATCGAGATCGAGCCGGGCAGCGTCCTCGCGCTCTGCACCGACGGCCTGATCGAACAGAGCGACCGTGACATCGACCAAGGGCTCCAGTGCCTGGCGGATGCCCTCGCCGCCTCCTGCCGCCCGGACCGCGCTCTGAACGAAACCGGCCGGACTCTCCTCGCCAATCTGCGGACCCAGACGCCGCGCGACGACGCGGCCCTGCTCCTGGCCCGCACCCGCGCCGTGTCGCCGGGGGACACCGCTCACTGGGAGATCCCGGCCGATCCGGCCGCCGTCTGCGAAGCCCGAAAATGGACAAGCCGCCAACTGACCTTGTGGGGGCTGGACGACCTCGTCTTCACCACCGAACTCATCGTCAGCGAACTGGTGACGAACGCCATCCGATACGGTCGTCCACCGGCTGACCTGCGTCTGATCCGCGACAACGTCCTGATCTGCGAGGTCACCGACTCCAGCAGCACCCAGCCCCGCCTGCGGCGTGCCCACTCCACCGACGAGGGAGGGCGCGGCCTGTTCCTCGTCGCTCACCTCGGCGGACGATGGGGCTGCCGCCATGGCCAGAACGGCAAGACGATCTGGTCCGAACAGCTCATCGAGCGTCGTCAGCCGGCACGGCGGCCGTGAACAGCTCGCCGCACGCTTGAAGTCGCCTTCCTGCGGAGCTCCATGACCTCGTGCCGAAGGATGTGTCTTGGCGTGCTTCGCCGCGTTGAAGTTCTCCCCTAGCTCAGGAAGGGGATTCGCCTTCCAATGGGCCCGCTCGGAGCGGAGCCCGGTTTACGTCGTAACTCCCAGCTCCTCCCGCCGCTATCCCGATCCTGACCAGCTCTTCCGGACCAGTCACGGACCAAACCCGCGGGTTCACCCAGGTTTCCGGTCAGGTAGCCGTTGACGGTACGGGCGCACGCAGCTCCGACGCGGCGTATGCGGGCCGCAGGCGCCTCGTCCACGAGGGCCAGGGACCGATCTATGGCTCTGGGGCCCTCCAGCACCATCAGATAGGCCAGGACGAAAATTGTGAGAGCGCCTGCCGCGGTGCTCGCGGCACTGCGGATGAACTTCAAGGCGGGCGTGCTCAGTCCGGTGGCGAGCGCGCGGATCTGCGCCTGATGCCGCTGGATGTACTGCAGAGCGTGCGTCCGCTCCAGCAGGTTACCGACTGGCCCGTGGCCGGCCCAGGCGTCCCTGATCATCGCGGGCAGACGACCTGCGAACCGGCTTCCCTCCTGAGCCAGGGGGATGACGAACAGGGCGACCACCGCCGCGACGGTCGCGGCCGCAGCCAAGAAGACCAGCAAGGTGGCCACCGACCGTCGGCACCGCGGCACCCGTCGCTGCAGCGCCTCGACCGCCGGATGAAGGGAGACGGGCCAAGAACAACGCGATGACCGCCCAGATCAAGACCCGGCGAGCCTGCACCACCAGCTCGAGTACGACGTAGGTGGCGAGCACCAGACCGATGGTGGCGAGGATGGTTCGCACCGGAACCGGACGCGTCGCCATGGGCACTGGGTGCCCAGCCCCAGTCACGGGAAACGAGGAGACCTCCTCGCCCGGTGAGCCGTGATTTCCCTGCGCTGTCGCACTTGCCGGCCTCTGACACGGGCTGCGAGGGTCGCCGCCAGCCGCCGCGGGAGTAGGCAGACACAGCCAGCGGATGCCTTGGCCGTCCCCCATGGATCGCCCCCCGAGGGGGCCGTGTCCGGCTACGGCGGTGCCGGCACCAATCGCTGGGCCGCCGGTCACGTCCTGGGCATACGTCCGGTACGCCCAGCCGGCCGACGAGCCGTCCACCGGCAGCGGCTCCGCGGCTTCGTCGAGTGGGATGAGCAGCCGTTGTCGCATGTCGGCGAGGTAGATCCGCGCTGGGCCCAGGCCGAGGGCCGAGGCACATCGGTTGGCCAGGGCGGGCCGTTCGACCGGCAGAGCCGTTTGCGTCTCATGATCAACTGTTCCAGCCGATCCTCGTCGACGGCGGGGGCGGGATCGGCGGACTCGTGCGCTGCACGCGGGCGCTCGCTGGCCACGTTTACCGGGCTGTCTTCGCTTGCTTCAGCCTCCCGGCCCACGTCTGCCCGTGCTCCATCACGAGAGACCGCTCTGCAGAGTCTGGGCAGCGCGAGCAGGGAGGCCCAACGCGCTCCGGCCCAGAACCGCCGCAGCTCTGATGCTGCCGCTGTGGTGTCACACACTGATGAGCCGATGCCCAAGATCGCCCCGGCCATTGGGCGCGGCGCGCGACGCCAGATTCGCCACCACAGCCGCGCCCACTGCGATGAGCGTGAAGGTCCGGTCGCCTGCCGATGACCCGCCCAGGTTGCGCAATGTCGCCGCTCGCCGCGTCCGGCCGATCAGTGCTGGGGGTGCGGACGTGCGTGGAACAGGGGGCGCCGCTGGGTGGCCGTGCCGGGAGCGAGATGGCCGATCTCGACGCGTGTCCTGACGGCGCGGACCACTTCGGTCAGGCCCAGAACTATGGCCATGACGCCCACTACCAGGGTGAGTGTCGCGATCGAGGCGAACGGCATGATGATCATCACGATGCCGGCCATAGTGCCGATGATGCCGAAGGCCACGTGCCAGCCGCGCGCTGGCATGTCCTGATCGGAGGCCGCCGCGACCGTCTCCAGAGTGCCCCGCAGCAGCCAGTTAAAGCCGATCCACAGGGCGAGCAGCAGGATTGACTCCATGGTGCCCCGGAAGCAGATCAGTCCCAGCAGGATGGAGGCAGCGCCGGTGATGAAGTGCAGGACGCGAAGGTGCCGGGGGACGTGGGTGCCGAAGGCGGCGGCAAGTTGGAAGACACCGGTGACCAGTAGGTAGACGCCGAAGAGGATGCCGACGACGCGTAGTGTCGCGCCTGGCCAGACCAGGGCGATGACGCCCAGGGCGATGGTGGCGAGGCCCATGGTGAGCAGGATCTGCCAGCCCATGTTCGCCAGGGCGGACATGCCTTCGGCCAGGGGGCCTTCTTGTGGTTCGGTGCCGCGTGGGGGAACGGGGCCGGGAGAATCGGAAGGAGATGTCATGGCACCTGCCTCCTTCTGGGAACAGCGTCGTCACGTCCTTACCGTCCATCATCACCCGATCAGCCTCACGTTGCTCGGTGGAGAGAGCGGGGATTCGTGGCGCATGAGGTGTTCCACGACCAAGCTCCTGTGGCCTGCTCACCGGCACGTGCCCCGATTGTCACGCTCCGTTCTGTGAGAGCCCCGGGTGCGATTCCCCCCGGACCACCCGACGCCGGCGGCCATAGCACGTGCCGTGGTGTCCCGTTCGGGTTGACATGTCGGTGCTCATGCGTGGGGGGTGATGACGGCGCGTCCTTGGATCTTGCCGTCGTGCAGCAGCTGGTAAGCCTCGTTGGCGCGTTGCGGGGGGAAGTGCTCGACCAGCATCGTGATCTTTTCCTGCTGGGCGAGGGTGATCACCTCCATCAGTTCGGGGAGGTACCCCCAGTAGGGCGAGACTACTGAGCACTCGTGCGGTGGGCTGGAGAAATTGACGGGCAGGCGGTCAGGGCCAGGGTGAGGCCGCCGACGATCACCACCGGCAGGGCAAGGGTGCCACGGCTGAATCGGCGGCGGTGGGTGTCGTCTAGCCGGCCGAGCTGTGACCGGTGGGCGCCGCCGTACTCCGTCTGACCTGATCCGCACTTGTCCGGGTCGGGACGGTGTCGCGGCGGCACGAACGGGGCCGCGTGCCCACTAACCCACGGTCCACCGGATCATCCAGGCTTCGTTCTGGATGGAGATGACACCCTCGCATTCGGAGACGAATGCGTCGGTGAAGTCCTCCGAGCGGTCGGGCTCGGTGATCCATCGCTCGAGCAGCCTTTCCAGTTCCTCGGCGGTGCCGTCGTGCTGTGGGATCTCCTCCACCGCGCCAGGACAGGGCCGGTTCCGGCCCGTATGGGCACCGGGACCGTTGCCGAGGTGACCGCGGACGGGAAGCGAGCGGTGGGGCTGGCTCCCGGAGCGATCGTCTCTGTCCTGGTCGACCCACGGGCGCGGCAGAACACCCTGTGTTCCGTCGCCGGTCGTCCGCTCCTGCGCCAGGAATGGCGGAGCGCGGTCGTCGGCCAGCGCTACACCCGGGCATGTTGATCGATGGCGATTTCTTGCGAGCAGTCCGTGAACGCGTCCCCCGCCACAACTGCAGTCACTCGGCGTGTCCCGGGCAGCGGTGATCCCGTCTATCGCCGTTGCCCGGGACTCGACACCCCTGGGGAGTACTCGCGCTACACGGGGAGCGCGTCGGGGAGGATAGAGCGCATAAGACGGCACGTCAGTGAAAGACGCATCACCGCAATTCCGCCCCTCTCGTCACCGCAGTTCCAGCGTCTGTATGAGCGGTACGCATGCACCGCGACATGAACTTCACCATGATCCGCAACTGGGTCGGCTCCGGCGACCGTGAGGAGTTCTTCGCGGCCTGTGACCGGTACGGCATCCTGGTGTGGAACGACTTCCCGAACGCCTGGGGCATGGACCCGCCGGACCACGAGACGTTCAACTCCCTCGGGCGCGACACCGTTCTGCGCTACCGCATGCACCCGAGCGTGGTGGTGTGGTGCGGCGCGAACGAGGGCGATCCCCCGGCGGCCATCGACAAGGGGATGCGCGAGGCGGTGGAGCAGCAGGTGCCCGGCCTGCCCTACCAGAACAACTCGGCGGGCGGCATCATCACGGGCGGCGGCCCCTACGGCTGGGTGGAGCCGGAGAAGTACTTCGACCCGATGACCTACGGCAGCCGGGACTTCGGCTTCCACACCGAGATCGGCATACCGGTCGTCTCCACCGTGGCGAGCACCCGCACCATGACGGGCGACGAGCCGGAGTGGCCCATCCGGGGCGCGTGGTACTACCACGACTGGAGCGAGCACGGGAACCAGGCGCCGCAGAACTACAAGGCGGCCATCGAGGCCCGGCTCGGCGAATCCGGCGACCTGGACGACTTCGCCCGCAAGGCGCAGTTCGTCAACTACGAGAACACTCGCGCCATGTTCAAGGCGTGGAACGCCAACCTGTGGGACAACGCCTCCGGCCTGATGCTGTGGATGTCCCACCCGGCCTGGCACAGCACGGTCTGGCAGATGTACGACTACGACTTCGATGTCAACGGCAGCTGTTACGGCGCCCGTTCGGCCTGCGCACCGCTGCACGTGCAGGCCGACCCGGTCGAGTGGCAGGTCATCGCGGTGAACCACACCTCGGCAGATCTGCAGGGTGCCACCGTCACCGCACGGCTCTACGACCTGTCCGGCCGGCTACTCGGCAGGAGCCGGCCGGCACGGGTGGACGTGGCGCGGGCGGACACCGCGAAGGCGTTCACCTCCCCCTGGACGGACGACCTGCCGGATCTGCACCTGCTGCGGCTGACCCTGGAGGACTCCCGGGGCGGGGAGCGGTCCCGCAACACCTACTGGCGCTACCGCGACGCCTCCGACCTACAGGCACTGAACAAGGTCAGACAGGTGCGGCTGACCTGCGCCGTCACACAGGTGTCGCGTTCCGGGGACCGCCAGGAGCTGACGGCGGTCGTCCGCAACACCGGCTCCGCGGTGGCCGCGATGGTCCGGCTGTCGCTGCTGGAGGACACGCGCGGCCGCCGGGTGCTGCCGACGCTGTACAGCGACAACTACCTGTGGCTGCCGCCCGGCGAGTCCCGCACGTTCCATGTGTCCTGGTCGGCGACGTCGTCCACGTCACGGCACCCGGTGCTGACGGCCGAGGCGTACAACAGCCCGGTCGCCACACTGCGCGGCTGAGCCACCGCCCTGCCCGGTCCCGGCCGCGCGGCGCCGCGACCGGGCAGGGCGGCCAGGCGTGCGGCGGCGGATGTCGTCACGGCTCAGGCGTGATGCGGTGTCAAGCGGACGATGCCCCGCGGCCCGACGACGCGATCGAACTCCTCGGCGTCGCTCACCCGCCTGCTCGGGCGTCGGGCATCCGGCGCCGATGGGCCGGGGACGGAAGCTGGTGGGCCGTGGTTCAGGAGAGGGCCACGGTGTTCCGGCGCCGTGCGGCGGTGAGCGGCAGGCAGGCGGAGGCGATCGCGCAAAGAACCAGGATCACGGACGGGAGCGCGGCCCAGGCCCGCGCCTCCTTCAGCAGCACGGCGGAGGCGGCCGCACCCGCGATGAGGCCGACGAACCGCAGCGGCACCCACACCCCGGGCCGGCCGGTGCCGATTCCCTTCACGATGTAGGTGGCGAGCGTTCCGGTCAGGTAAGTGGTCGGCGCGGCGGCCCGTCCGGCGGCGACCATGCACGCGGCCTGCACGCCCATGGCGAGCGCGGCCCCGAACTGCATGACGTCCCGAGCCGTCTCGCCCGGTGTGCCACCGGTCAGGCCCCAGGCCAGCGCGCCCGTCGCCAGCAGGGCCGCCTCGGCGCCCAGGAAGAACATGACGTGCCGGGGCCAGTGGCTCGTCGGCACCGCGGAGCCACGCGTGCACCAGGCGACGACCGCTGTGCCCACGCCGAACCCGGACAGCGCCAGCACCGCCGCGGTGACGTCGACGGTCTCGCCCCGGCCGATGGCCATGCCGAGCAGCGCGAGGTTGCTGGTCATGACTCCCGCGAAGACCCGGTCGAGCCCGAGGAAGGAGACGGATTCGACAGCGCCGGACGCCGCCACCAGCAGCACCACGGCGATACGCAGAGAGCGTCCCGTGCGGACCTTCGACTGAACCTGCTGCTCCACCGTTTCCCCCAGGGCTCGTCACTCAGGGCGCGCAATCGTAACCCCGCGCAGCATGGTGCCGGGGCCACGGCCTGCGCGGTGCCAAGGCAGATCCCCCAGGCGGAGGGGCACCGACGAGATCGCTCCGTGTCCAGCGCGCTTGGGGAGACGGGCACCTCGGTGCTGCCGGAGATCTGAAGACATAGACGCTCCCTCTCCCTCACCTATGATCATGAGCATGTCCGTCCTTCGCGAGCGTTCCACCCACGGTCAACTGGCCCCCGGTGAGCAGCTGTTGGCGTACGCGTCCGTCATCCCCGCCAAGAGCGTCGGTATCGGGGCGTCCCTCGCGAACCGTGTGGTCAACACCGTGGGCGCGCAGTCCGGTAAGGCGGGGAGCATCGCCGCGGGGATGCCGCGCACACACGGTGCGCTGCTGATGCGGGTGACCGACCAGCGCGTCGGACTGGTCGAGCCCCTGGACGTCACCCCGGTGTGGGAGGTATCGCGGGCGTGGGTGACCCGGGTCGAACGCCGGCCCCGGACGCAGCTGATGGCCCGCTTCCGGCTGCACTACGCAGACGGCTCCTGGCTCGCCTTCCTCACCATGCGGCGCCGTACGATCGAGCAGTTCCGCTCACTCATCGGCTGACCCCGGGCAGGCCGGACGGCGAGCGGGCAGGACAGCCTTATGGCCGGTCCCTGCCGGCACTCCACCGGCACCGCCCCGCCCTCAGTCCCGGACGATGCGACCGCCGACAGCCGCGGCCTGCTCGGGGTGCCGTGCGAGCCACGTACCGAGGTGTTCCCGTACGTCCCCCACGCAGGCGTGCACGGCGGCGCCGCCCAGCACGGATCGTGCTCCAGGCCCGCCGAACACCTCGCCTTCAGGTCACGGGAAGCGAGCCCGCCGAGCAGGCCGCCGACCAGGCGGAGCACCTTCTCGTCCTCGGCCGACAGGTGCTTGAGCCGGTCACGGACCGCGACTCCCGTGGGGCCGGGCACCACGAACGACGCAGCCAACTCCCGCAGCCCGCCCATCCCCTCACCCCCGAACGCCATGAGCGACGAACCCACTGACCGACTCAACGACCAGCACACAACAAGGTCACCCATTCGACATGGAAACCTCCGTTCCCATCCCGGGAATCCGCGCCCGCCGCGACCCGGACACTCACCCACGCACGCCACAACGCGGCCGTCCGCAGCCAAACGACAACAGCTCACCACCCCGGCCGGGTACCGCAACTTCAGCCACCGGGCGCTGCTCGGCCCGCGTTCATCGGTCAGCGACATGCCCAGACCCCGGTTCAGGAAGGCGAGTTCCCTGAAGCGGTCCACGAGCACGGTGAACGAGCACTGGGACGCCCCGAAGACATCGGCGTCGGGCCGAAAGGCGATGGTGGTCCCGCTTCCGGTCGGGGTGACGGCGACTCCACGCGTGCACTCCTGGACCCAGCGCACCCCCCTGCGCCGCACCTCGGCCGTCAGGCGGCTCGACAGGGCGTTGGCGACGCAGAGTCCGATGCCGAAGAGGCCCACGTCCACGGCATGGCGGCCGCCGGGCTGAGCCCCCGCGTGCATGCGGGTCAACTGGTCTTCGAGGCAAGGCCGTCGGTGTCGCCGGCGGCCTCGACGGGCAGGCCCGGCCCGGCGTCGGCGACACGCACGCCGCCGGTCGCGCGTGAGGGTGACGTCGACGGTGCCGGCACGGCCGGCCAGGACCTCGTTCACCGCCCGGTCCACGGCCTCGAACGCCAGCTGGTGCAGGCCGCGTTCGCCGGTCGAGCCGACGTACATCTCCGGCCGCCTCCGGATGGCTTCCCGGCCCTCCAGCACCTCGATGCGGGTGGCGTCGTACCTGACGGCGTCCTCGCTCACGAGACTCCCCCTCCGGTGATGCCCAGTTGAACCCCAGGCTAGGACGAGGCTCCGTGGGCCGCCGTTCAAAGCGGCCCGAGGAGCCAATACACACACATACCCCTACGGGGTATACACTCGAGCTTGCTGGCGACAGACAACGGCGAAAGGTGTGCACCATGCATGCGATCGGGCACGCGTTGTCCATTGCCGGGTCCATGACCTGGGAGATCACCTGGGCACTGATCCTCGGCTTCACCTTGTCCGCCGTCGTCCAGGCAGTGGTTCGCCGAGAGACGGTCGCACGGCTGCTGGGAGACGCCCAGCCCCGCACGCTCGCCCTGTCCGCGGGGCTCGGTGCGGCCTCGTCGTCCTGCTCGTACGCCGCCGTCGCGCTCGCCCGATCACTGTTCCGCAAGGGCGCGAACTTCACGGCGGCGATGAGCTTCGAGATCGCCTCGACCAACCTGGTGGTCGAACTGGGTGTGATCCTGGCGCTGTTGATGGGGTGGCAGTTCACCGCTGCGGAGTTCGCGGGCGGCCCAATCATGATCGTCGTGCTCGCGGTGCTGTTCCGGCTCCTCCTGCGTGAGCGGTTGCTGCGGCAGGCGCGGGAGCAGGCCGAGCGCGGGCTGGCCGGGTCGATGGAGGGGCACGCGGCGATGGACATGTCCGTGCGCGGCGAGGGCGGCTTCCTGCGCCGACTCCTCTCCCGCGACGGCCTCACCTCCGTCTCGCACATCTTCGTCATGGAGTGGGCGGCGATCCTGCGCGACCTGGTGGCGGGACTCCTGATCGCCGGGGCGATCGCCGCGTGGGTGCCGGACGACTTCTGGCGCACCTTCTTCCTGGCCGACCATCCGCTCGCGGCCAAGCTGATCGGGCCGCTGATCGGGCCGGTGGTGGCCATCGCCACGTTCGTCTGCTCCATCGGCAACGTGCCGCTGGCCGTGGTGCTGTGGAAGGGCGGCATCAGCTTCGGCGGTGTCATCGCCTTCATCTTCGCCGACCTGCTGATCCTGCCGATCCTGAACATCTACCGGAAGTACTACGGCGCCCGGATGGCGGCCTTCCTGCTGGGCACGTTCTTCGCCGCGATGGCGGTGGCCGGCTACGTCGTGGAGCTCGCGTTCGGGGGTCTGGGCCTCATCCCCGACCAGGCCGACGCGAAGGTCCCCGAGGAGGGCGTCAGCTGGAACTACACGACGTGGCTCAACATCGCCTTCCTGCTGCTGGCCACCGCTCTCCTGGTCCGTTTCCTGCGCACCGGCGGCCCCGCGATGCTGCGCATGATGGGCGGCTCACCGAATCAGGGCGAACATGACCACGGGCACGGACAGGGTCAGGCGCAGGGAGAGCACCACCACCATCACTGAGCCGGCGTCGGCCGGCGCCCGTGGCCGGTCACCGTACGTTCACCCACCGGGCCCGGCGGCCCGCAGCCCGGCGCGCACGGCAGTCCACTCGGGTGGCAGCGGCCCGCTGCGGTGCTGCCCGACGCCCCGGTCCTTGAACCCGCTGGAGGTGGGCACGCAGACCACCGGGCCGTCGAAGTCCTCGTCGGCACAGGCCCGCAGCCCCGCCAGGCCGGCTGCTGCCGAGAGCCCGGCCCACAGACCAGGGCGGGCCAACTCGGTTTGGGCGGCATGCAGTTGCTCGTCCGTGGACAGGGCCGCGCGGCTCCCCGTCCCACACGGCGAGTACGCCACGTTAACTGTTTACCGGGCAGTTGACGTCCTGGGCGTCGGTGGCGCCGACCTCCACATGCGCTACCGGCAGGCGCGGAGTCGTGATCAATCAGTGGACAAGAGGCTCACCAACTTCGTTAGTAATCCTTAGTGTTGCATGTATAGTTGCGTGCATGGAGTTGCTGCGTATCTCCAAGGCTGCGAAGTGTCTCGGGA
>NZ_JBFAWG010000107.1:0-17591 GCF_040680215.1 Streptomyces sp. NPDC052107 | reverse complement strand
CACCCTGGCAGGGCTCCTCGTCCATGCCACCGCACACGGCGCGGCCCTCACGACGAAGGCCAAACCAACGTGTTGATTCTTTACGGGCCCTTACCGCCGGGGCAGTACCGCAGAACGGTGCGTCAGCAAATGGAAGCAGTGCCGGGCAGTGCCCAGCTGGTACGGCAGCCGCGACTACGACTTCCACAGCACCCTCACTCCTTCGTGGCCGGGGCTCTGCGAACCGGAGGAAGGAGATCGTCGTGGAGTCTCAGCGCTCCATGGGGCCGTGCACGTTCAGGCGCTCACGTTGCCTCACTGAGGTGGGGAGGGCGCAACGCGGCTCGATCGGTGCCGGGACGAGGCGGCCTATCGGAGGCCGTGGCGGTCGAGGCGGTGGATGAGGCCGGGGCGGCGCTGGTAGTCCTCGCGCAGGCGGGCCAGGCGCTGGTGGAAGTCGGTGTGCTGTCGGGCGTGGGCGTAGGCGTCGCGCAGTTCCGCGAGGAGGCTGACGGCCTGGTCGTAGCAGCTGGTCTTCTTGGTGGCGATGTGCGCCTCGATCTGCTGCCAGACGGATTCGGCCTCGCCTGCGAGAGCGGTCAGATGCCGGGAGCGGGCGGTGGCCCGTTCGTGTTCGGCGCGCTGTCGGCGTTCGGTGCGCAGGATGTGGGCGGCGTCCAGGAGGTGGGCGGCGGACCGGCGCCCGGGGACCGTGGTGGGGGCGTCGGCGCCGCGCAGGCGATGCAGGAGTTCGGTGTGCAGCCCAGGTTCCGGGCTGAGGGCGAGCCGCAGCAGCAGAGCGTCCTTCTCCTTCTGGGGCATCGCGGCGATCAGCGGGGCGAGTTCCTTCTTCGCAGGCCTGGTCAGTTTCTTGGATGCGGCGGGACTGGCCTGGGCCGCGACTGTCAGCAGGTCGTCGTCGACGCGCAGGAAGTCGGCGAGCGCGCGCTGTGAGGCGGTGAGTTCGCCCAGCCCGGCCGGAACGGGCGGTTCGAGGCAGGTTCGGTATTCCTCTTCGTCGTCGTCCTCGAGTTCCCAGGCGGCGAGCGCACAGAGCCAGGCGAGGTAGAGAGGGCGCAGGTCGCCCGTGGCGAGTTCGTCGCGTACGCCGATGAGGGCCGCCAGAGAATCGTCGGCGCCCTCGATCCAGTCGCCGCTTTCGTCCTCGCTGGTGAGGTCGAGCAGGAGGTGGGTGCGGGTGGTCCAGGCCTCGACGTGGTGGTCCAGGCAGTAGGGCTGCACCGTGGGCAGGTTCAGTGCCGGTCTGGGCAGGCGCAGCATCAGCCGGTGGGTGCCCCAGTTGCTGACGTACAGATGGGCGTCGAAGTAGACCTCCAGCATCCGCCGCGGATTGCCGCTCAGGTCACCCCAGTTGTAGGTGTTGGCGAAGCTGGTGGCGGTGATCCGGGCCCGGGCGGAGATGGCCCGCAGCTGCTCCTGTTCCTCGCGGCTGAGCGGACGGTCGAGGGCCTGGAACTCGTAGTACTGGTACTCGCTCACATTGCGGACCCTATCGCCGCCGCGGGTGGGCTCGGACGCGGAGCGGCCACGGCGGCGGAGCCGACCGGACGCCGTGCTCAAACGCCGTAGGGTGAGCCGAGGCGAGCGGGTCTGCGGAGGGGTACGCTGTGGCGGCGGTGTGGACCGAGCGGGCGATGGAGCACGATGCGAGAGCGGAACTCGCGGCAGTGCTGCAGCTGGCCGCCGCGGGCAGGTTGCGGTGCAGCGACAAGACGAAGCGCCCCTCCGCGGCCACGATCCGCGCGCTGGGCGAGGTCCTCACCAGCGATGACTTCTACGAGGGCGAGGCGGTCAGGGCCTTCGCCTGGCCACTGCTGCTCCAGGCCGGCGGTCTCGCCGAACTGTCCAGCAGCCGACTGGAGTTGACCGCGCGGGGCCGCAAGGCGCTGGCCGAGCCCGCCCACGAGACGATCCGGTGCCTGTGGCGGCGGTGGCTGAGTCATGGGGTGCTGGACGAGTTCAGCCGCATCGAGGAGGTCAAGGGCCAGCGCGCGGCGAACGTCCTCAGCGCGACCGGTCCGCGCCGCAAGGCGGTGGGTGCGGCGCTCGCCGAGTGCTGTCCGCCTGGGGAATGGGTGACGGTGGACGAGCTGTTCAAGGCGATGCGTACCGCAGGACATGACCCGTACCTGGTCCGCTCCGAGCGGGCGTTGTGGAAGCTGTACCTGGAGGACGCGCAGTACGGCAGCCTCGGGTATGACGGACACCACGACTGGCCGGTACTGCAGGGCCGCTACACCCTGTGCGTGCTGTTTGAGTACGCGGCCACCCTCGGCCTTGTCGACGTTCAGTACATCGACCCGGAGGGGGCCCGGGACGACTTCCGCCACATGTGGGGTGCCGACTGGCTGGAGCGGCTCAGCCGCTACGACGGCCTGCTCGCCATCCGGTTGAACCCGCTCGGGGCGTACGCGACAGGGCGCGCCGACGGCTACCAGCCGGGTCCGGCACCCGCCGCAGGGGAGCGGAGCCCGGTCAGGGTTCTGCCGAACTTCGACGTCGTGGCACTCGACGGCCTGGTCCCGGCCGAGGCGCTGCTGCTCGACGCGTTCGCCACCCGGTCCGCCGACCGTGTCTGGACGCTGTCCACCGCCTCCCTGCTGAAGGCCCTCCACGCAGGCCGCGGCTTGGAGGAGTTGCGCCGCTTCCTGGCCGAGAGCAGCAGAGGAGAGGAACTGCCGCAGACCGTCAGGGCCTTGCTGGCCGACGCCGCCTCCCGCGCCGAGAAGGTACGGAATCTGGGTACGTGCCATCTGCTGGAGTGCGTGGACGAGGCACAGGCCGTGATGATCGCGAAAGACCGCAGGGCGGGCGCGCTGTGCTCCCGGATCGGTCCGAGGCACCTCATGGTGGCCCCCGGCGACCTTCCTGCTTTCCGCGCCGCGCTGTTGAAACTCGGTTGCGTACTGCCCGCCCGGACCTGAGCGAGCGGATCACGCCCAGGGCGCGGTCCGCGGGGCGTGGGCGCGTGCGCGGAGCGCGGTGAGGGCGGCGGCGCGGCCGGTGGGGGTGAGCGAGATCGTGGAGCGGCGGCGATCGCGGTATGCCAGGAAGCCGAGGGCCTCGCCGGGACGCAGCCACTGCCACAGGAAGTGGCGGGTGTCGTCGGGGCGCGGGGTGCTGCCGTCGGCGAGGGTGAACCCCTCGGCGGCCAGGGTGTGTACGGCGCCGGTGAGGTCGTCGAGCGTGAGCTCCCCGTTGAGCAGAGCCACGGCGGCGGCTTCGGCGAGCTCGGTTCGGACACCGTCACCGAACCACATGCGAGCCGCAGTGGCCTGCAGCAGGGCCGGGTTGGTGAGGTGCTGCCGACCGCGGGCGGTCAGGGCGAGCTTGCGGTGCCGCTTGGCGAGCAGCCGCGCCGCGCGGGCCAGTTCGTGCAGTTCGACGAGGCGGGCGACGTCGTACTCGGTGCGCGGCACCATGCCGGGCAGATACCAGTCGTAGCGTTCGGCGGCCTCGACGACCAGGGCGCGCGGCAGGTAGCCGGCCTGGGTCAGCGTCACCCCGTCGCCGACGGACTCCAGCAGCCAGCGCAGGGGTTCAGCCGTGTCGGCGGGTGCCTCGGGCGCCACGCTCAGCAGGTCCATTACGCTGCCGCGCAGACGGCGGCGGGCGGCGGGCGGGGCCTCGGCCCAGGTGCGGAGGCGCTCGCTGTGGACGGCGTCCAGCGGGGTGCGGCCGTCGTGCGAGGGGTGCGGGGTGGTGAGCCAGCGCTCCACGTGCTTGATGCGCGCGGCGGCGTAGCCGCGGGTGCCGGGTACCAGTGCGCCGTCGTCCAGCGCCTGCTCCAGCAGCCGGGAGGCGTTGCTGCGGGCGACGGCCTCGTCGATGCCCATCACCGGCCCCCAGGTGAGCAGGTCGGTGTCCGGCGGGGCCACCGGGGAGGCGTCCACCGCCCGCCGGTAGGCGGCCCGCCCCCGATCGGGCGAGTGCTGCCACGCGTCGTGGATCTCGCTGGTGACCTCCGACGTGCAGACGGCCGCGGCCCGGGCCCGGCCGGCGCCCTGGAGGAGCTCGGCCAGGGCGGTGAGGATGCGCGGATACTCGGCGGGCTCCGCCATCCACTTGACCGGCAGCTCATACCAGCAGAACCGCTCCACGTCCTCCTGGGCGAGCGAGCCGGCCGATCCGCCGTCCGGCAGCAGCCAGCCGAGCAGCCGGTCCCGTACATCTCCTCCGTCACCGGTGCGCGTCATGCGTGTCCTTCCCTATGGAGTTCCCGGTCGAGTTCGATGGCCCGGCGCCGTACCAAGTCCTGGTGGAACCCCGGCTGGTCCGCCGCCCGGAGCACGGCATGGGCGGTCGCGGCGTCACTCTGCCGCAGGGCGCAGGAGACCATCGCCTCCAGCGGTTGCCAGTCCTCCGAGCCCAGCACGGCTGCGGTGGCGGTGAACCGGTCCACCGCCCCGGCCGCGACCTGGGCGTAGGCGCGAAGGCCTTGGATCTCACGGGCGCGGAAGTACCAGCGGGCCGAGGCATACTCGCTGTGCAGCGCGCAGGCGAGAGTCTCCACCAGGTCCAGATCGCCCCGGCCCCGGGGTGCACGAACAACTCGGCCTCCTGCTGCGAGGTACAACGGCTCCAGATACACCCCGCGCATCACCCCGCCCGACCTCTCCCGCGTCAGCCGCGCATCAAAGTCGTCCCAGTCGCCGCCGCAGTCCACCACGCACGCCACGGCGAACCACACGTCCCAGTACGACCACTCGCCAGTCGGTTCCGTATGAGGCCACGGCTCCGGGCCGAACGTCGGCGGCCTGCGGCTGCTTGTGGCCTTGTCCGCTGCGCTCACCTGCGCATTGTCGCACCGGAGACGATGGCGCTCGCAGCGCGGCATGGGGCTCCCTGTTCGAGCGCAGCCGAGAACGTGGGGGAGTAGCCTCGCGGGCATGACCGAGGCATGGACCGACCGCGCGCTGAAGGCACTCCGCGCCGCCTGCCACACCGCGGATGGCCCGTCCCTGCTCGCCCTGCTGCGTACGCACGACCCCGCCGAGGTGCTGCAGCAGTGCGGCGACGCACTCACCGCAGCCGTTGCCCGGGGCGTGCCCGGCGCCCGGGAGACGGCGACCGCGTGCATGTCCACCCTGCGCGAACGGGGTTGGTCCGGCGATGAGGTCCTCGCCGAACAGCTCGACACGGTGGGCGGCGGTGCCATCGGCGTGCTGCGGCCACTGCCGGTCGATCTGGAGGAACTCTCCGGTCTACTCGAAGGCGACCCGGCCTGGGGCGGTGGCCGCATCGACCTGGACACCGGCGAGTGCCGGCCCGCCCTCGCGGACACCGAGGAGTCGTGGGACGAGGACGAACCGGAAGGCAGCGAGCGGTGGCTCCACGTCCCGTGCAACGGATCGCGCGACGCCTACCGCGACATGAAGGACTTCATCACCACCCTCGACGACCAGGACCTCGCCCGGTATCTCGGCATCGCGATCCAGGGCCCAGGAGCCTTCCGCCGCTTCAAGGACATGCTGGCCACCTCACCGGCGCAGCTGCAGCGGTACTGGTTGTTCGCCGCTGAGCGGCAGTGCGGCCGGGCCCGGGCCTGGCTCGCCGATCAGGGCTATCGGCCGACGCTACCGGGCGGCTACTGACCTGGGTGCCTTCACGGTCCCCAGTGCCGGTAGGCCTCGATCCACTCGGCCCCCTCGGGTGCCGGATCCGGCAACGGAAGGTCGAGCATGCCGATCGCCTGCCGGTGCCTGCCTCGCGTACAGACCGCCACGATCTGGCTGCCCGGCAGCAGGTCCACCTTCTTCACGGTGACCTCGACCCCGAGAACGACCGTCTTGAACGGGACGGCCAGATGTTCTGCGAGCATCGTGTAGAGGCCCGTGAGCTGCTCCTCGTCGTCGTAGGCGTCCACGGTGGCCTGCTCGACCAGCTCATCGAGTTCCCTGTTGCTCAGATTCCCGTCCACAGGGAACACGGTACCGGCGGAGCCCGCAGCTCCCCTCCCTCGGTCAACCGCCGGGAGCTCCGCCCTGAGCCACGACGGTCGTTCCTCCCGCCACGGGGATCAGGGTGCTGCCTCGTAGCGCGTACCGACTCCTCGGTGCCAACTGCGGATTGGCACCGAGACGGCTGGGAACTCCGGACGAGGCGCCGAGGTTGGACGAGGCGGAGCGTACGGTGCAGTGGTCGGCGGGTGCCTATCAATGTCTGTCGGGAGCGGCGGCTTCCGGGAGCAGTGATCGCCCCGTTTTCCTTTCCCAGGGGTGAGCAGCCGCAGGAGTCCGATTTCTCGAAGGACACGCCGAATGCCGCCCTGTTGTAACGGCGCTGGACGACAATCGCAGCAGCCGCTGCAGAGACTCGGGGCCCAGTGCTGTGGGCTTCCGGGCATGGAGGAGGCGGCCCAGCCGCTTCTCGGTGTGCGCTGACAGATGGCTCAGAGGTCGAGTCTGCCTTGCGCAACGAGGCCCGTATCGTCAGCCGTCGACTCGCCCCGCGGGGCAGGACTGGCTCTCGTCGGCGAGCAGAGCATGAAGAAGGCGCAAGAGGGCGGCAGCGACGGATTCATTCACGTCGGGTGGCTCCTCGGGCAGGGCTACATGGATCTGCCGCGGGCTGTCCGGGGACGAGTGCCCCACGGACGGGGGCTGGGGAGGTGTGTAGTCGGGCAACGGGGTCGGAGAACTGGTCTTTCCTGGCACGTCGCAAATAGAGATCCCGCACGGCAGATTTGTCGTCCTGCGTCGGCTGAGGGCCTGCTGGAGGCAGCGCCGGGCGGCCCGGGCAGGGTCAAGGGTGAAGCGCGGCGCGTAGGACTACGTGATGCAGGACGGGGAACTCCTGCGCGAGCTGACCATCGACCCCACCCGCGACTACCAGCCCCAGCACCCCACCAACACGACGAAACCCCCGAACCCGTAGGTTCGAGGGTTTCCGATGTCCTGAGACATCACGTTGAGTCCTGGGCCGGATTCGAACCTGCGACACCCGCTTTAGGAGTGGGATCGAATCCTTGCCGCGGGGTGCTCGACGCTGCCGCGTCGTGCTGATCCCCCTGGTCAGTGCGTCGCCGCAGTGCGCTCGGTCCCGCTCATGCCACCTCGTGCCGGGCAGTCCGCTCACGCATCGCGCACGCACGATGGGGGCATGAGCGGGGTCCGCACTACCGAGCCCGCGCAGGCGGCCCACTCAGGGCGTGGCCACGAGCGAGTAGTTGTCGGTGTACGCCTGCAGCTGGGATTCCTCGGCGCTGAAGAGGATCTTCGTCTTGGTGGACGAGGAGTCCAGGACGACCTTGACGTCGAGGTTCGCACTGATGTCGTTGGTGACCAGGTAGTTACGGTCTCCGCCGGCGACGAGGATGATCGTCGGGTCGGCTCCGGAGGGGGTGACGTTGGCGGCCGGGACGGAGAAGGAGAACTGGTTGGCGGTGACCGCGTTGTGGTCGCCGTTGATGTGGACCAGGCCGTAGAGGTCGTCGTAGCGGGTGCTGGTGCCGTCGCCGTACACGCGGCGGAAGTGGTTGCCGGAGATCAGGTTCTCTGAGCTGCCGTTGTTCAGGGCGATCATGCTGGGGAAGTTGCTGAGCAGCTTGTTCGCGGAAATGTTGCAGCGGTGGGCGTTGAGGAGGGTGATGTTGCAGGCCCACAGGATGGTGTTGCCGGAGATGAGGATGCCTTCGGCGTTCTCCGCGAAGACCGAGTAGCCTGCCCAGGCGCTGATCAAGTAGTTGTTGGTGATCTTGGCGACCTGCGAGGCGCCGGTGAGAGAGATGGACGTACCGCACTCGGCGACGAAGTTGTTGGTGAATCTGCAGGCGTCGGCACCGTTCACCAGCATGGCCTGGGTGAGGTAGACGAAGCCCATCCCCTCGAAGCGGAACGAGTCGTTGTCCGACTGCACCGAGATGCCGATCTTGTGGTTGCCCTCCACGTACGGTTTGGAGTCCTCCACGCCGTCGATGCAGAAGTCCTGGAAGACAACGCTGTTGAGCCGGCCGATCTCGGTGGGTGCTCCGGTGCGCTTGACCAGGAATGCCTCGTTGTTGCCGTCGGTGTTCTTGACCCGGATGTGGCTTGAGCCGGGCTGGATCTCGATCCACTTGCTGGTGTCGGAGGTGTCGTCGCGTATGGCTTCGGACATGAAGCCGTGCCCGGATCCCTTGATTGTCAGGAAGCTGATGTCGATGACGACGCGGGTGAGCAGGTCGTAATGGCCCGGCGGGATGTAGATGGCGGCGCCGGGTCTGGTGGCCTGGGTCTTCTGCTTCGACTTGATGTCGGCGATGATCTCGTTGATCACCTGGCCGATGTCGTCGTACGGGGAGACGCTGCCATCGAAGGTGGTGACGTCATAGACAGTGTGGGCCATGGGGTGTCCTTCCGGTTGAAGGGGTCTGCGCAGGGGAGGGCGGTCAGAGAAGGCCGATGATCGAGGCATACGGCGGATGCGGCTTCTCGCCGGCCTTGGCCGACTCGGGGCCTTCCGCGACGGCAGCGGCGGCGGGCGGTGGCGGCGCGGCAGCGAGGAACGCCATGGTGGTCAGGGCCGCGGCGCTTCTGAGGAGGGTGCGGCGGGACGGGGCAGGTGGTTGGGCAGAGTCCATGACGGCTCCTCGCGAACTGGGGAGTTGGGTGAGCGGGCAGGATCAGCGGACGGCGCCCGCGGTCATGCCCGCGATGACCTGCTTCTGGAAGGCCGCGTAGATCGCCAGCTGCGGCAGCAGGACGAGGGTGGCGGACGCCATCATGGCGCCGTAGTTGACGCTGTAGACGCCCTGGAACTGGGAGACGCCGAGGGACACGGTGGTCATGTTCGGGTCGTTGATGAGGGTGACCGCGAAGGGGAACTCGTTCCAGACGTAGATCACGTTGAGGATCGCGAGGGTGGCGACGACCGGCCGCATGAGCGGGAAGGCGACCTTCCAGGCCATCCGCCACAGCCCGACCCCGTCCATCACCGCCGCTTGCTCGATCTCCTCGGGGAAGTCCCGCAGGAACCCGGTCAGCAGCAGGATGTTGAAGGGAATCGTGACGGCGACGTACGGCAGGATCAGCGCGAAGTAGGTCCCGAACAAGCCGAAGGTGATGTCCAGCCGGTACACGGGAAACAGCAGGATGTACACGGGGATGGCGAGGCCCGCCAGGAAGTAGAAGCGCAGGGTGTTCTGCGTGCGGCGCCTGCCGCTGCGGAAGGCCATGCGGGTGAGCGCGAACGCCGCCATGTAGGAGATGACCAGCCCGATCGTGACCGAGACGACGGCCAGGATCAGGGTGTTCTTGTACATCACCAGCAGGTTCAGCGTCTGCATCGCCTGCTGGTAGTTGTCCAGGGTCAGGTGCGTCAGCGAGAACGGGTGGTTGAGGATGTCGTCGTTGGTCTGGAACGACAGCAGCGTGATCCACAGCAGCGGGAACAGGATCACGAAGGTGATCAGGTAGGCGGCCGCCGAGACGATGATCCTGCCGCGGCTGCGGTGGCGTGGCCCGTGCGCAGTCTCACCGGCCGCCGCCGGAGGCGCGAGCGACATCTTGACCTCGGTGTCGATACTCAACGGACTTCCCCCTTACGGCGATTGCCGAGGAACGTGGCCGCGGAGGCGAGCGCGCCGACCACGAACACCACCACGGCCAGGGCCATGCCGTAGCCGTACTGCTGGGTGGTGAAGGTGATGTGGTACATGTAGCTGACCATGACCTCGGAGAGGTGGACGGGACCGCCGCCTGTGAGGGCGTAGACGAGCTCGAAGACCTTGAAGACGCCGGTGACGACGAGCGCGGTGACGATGCCGAACGTCTCGCGCATCATCGGGATCTGGATGTGCCGCAGCTGCTGCCAGCGGCTCGCCCCGTCGAGGCTGCTGGCCTCCATCACGTCGCGCGGGAGCATGCGCAGCCCGGCGTAGAAGATGGTCAGCACGAAGCCGATCTGCTGCCAGAGGTAGACCAGGCCGATCGAGTACGGGCTGAGGGTGGGGCCGCCGATCCACTGCGGGTGGGCGGGGACACCGATCGCCAGCAGGAAGGCGTTCACCAGACCGATCTTCGGGTCCAGGATGAAGATCCAGATCAGGCCGACGAGGATCGGCGCGATGATCGCCGGGGCGAAGACCAGTGCCCGCAGCGTGCCGCTGCCCTTCACCCGGCCGCTGAGCAGGATCGCGAGCAGGAAGCCCAGGGGGATCAGCAGGAACAGCGCGATGCCGAGGATGATCCCGGTGTTGCGCATCGACGTCCAGAAGGCGTCGTCCCCTGCCATCTCCCGGTAGTTGTCGAGGCCAGCGAAACCGTTGGCGGAGACGCCGTCGAAGTTGGTGAAGCTGTAGTACAGCGAGTACAGGATCGGATAGATCATGTACAGGCTGTAGATGATCAGCGCCGGCGCGACCATCAGGGCGAAGCTCCGGCGCGTGGTGAGCCAATTCATGGGGTGACCGCCGGAATCTACTTGATGCTCTTTTGGGCGTTCTTCACGGCCTCTTCGGGGCTGAGACTGCCGCCCATCACGCCGTAGAAGCTGTCGTACATCGCGCTCGCGATGGCCGCGGAGACCACAAGGTCGGGCTGCGCCTTCGGGCTGGACCAGCCCGGCTTGGAGGCTTCGGCCAACACGGAGGCGAAGACCGAGTTCTTGGTGGCGTCGACAGTCGGCTTGTACGTGGTGACCGGCGGCTGGGAGTTGTCGACGAGGATCTTCTGGCCGGCGTCGCTGTAGTAGAACTGGATGAACGCCTTCACCGCGGCGTATTTCTTCTTGTCCTTCTTGACCTTGGCGCTCACCACGAACGGCGCCGAGGGCACGTTCATGACGAGCTTCTGGTTGCCCACACCGTCCGAGAAGGTCGGCCCCGCCCAGAAGCCGGTGTCCTTGCCCACGCTGCTCTGGTGGATCTTCACCGCGTCCCAGACGCCCGTGTCGACGAAGGCGGCCTTGCCGGCGGTGTAGGAGGCAACGGCCTGGGCGTAGGTCTGGGTGTTCATGTTGGAGGGGAAGGCGCCGGCCTTGGCGAGCTCCTCCACGTGCTTGTACAGGCGCAGGAAGTCGGCGTTGTCGTAGCTCGCCTTGCCGGACAGGATGTCCTGGTACTTCGACTCGTAGCCGAAGCGGTCCAGCATCGTCAGGAACGCCCAGACGCTGAACGAGGAGTTGTTCGCGCCCTGCGCGATCGGCACCACGCCGGCCGCCTTGAGCTTCTTCACCGCGGCGACCAGATCGTCGAAGGTCTCCGGCACGGCGATCTTGTTCTTGTCCAGGATGGCCTTGTTGTAGTAGAAGCCGGTGACCAGTGCCTGGTAGGGAAGCCCGTACTGGACGTTCCCGGAGCGGAAGCCGGCGAGCATGCTCGGGGCGAACTTCGACTTCAAGTCGTTCTCGGCGAGGATCGGGGACAGGTCCAGCAGGTCACCGCTCTTGACCATGGTCTTCGCCAGCGAGTCGTACACCCAGAAGATCTCCGGCAGCGTGCCGCTCTGCGCGGCGATGGTCATGCGCTGCTCGTGCTGGTCGACCGGTTGGCCCTCCAGCTTGATCTTCATGTCGGGGTGCTTCTTGTTGAACTCCTGCACCAGCTGCCAGGTCGCCGGGTCCTGAGTTTTGCTGTCCGGGTTCTGCATGGACAGGGTGATCAGGCCGTCCGACGACGATCCGCCCGCCGTGTTAACCGCGGAGCCGCAGGCCGTGGCGGTGACGAACAGAGCACTCGCCGTCGCGGTGAGCAGGAGACGGCGCGAGATGCCGGAGTGCCGTCTCGACGTCAGGGGCGCGGGCTGAGGAGAGGTCGCCATGGTGCTGTTGCCTTCCGGGAACGGGGTGAGGAGGCGGAACCGGCGTGGGGGTGACAGGGCTCCGGAGGGGATGTTCGGTATTGGTGCAGGCCGCCTGTTCCGGCAGGGATGTCCGGTGTGGTCGAATGCTCACCATTGGGGCGGCTCTGCGCTTGTGACGCAAACGTTTCGATGAAAGGTGCCTCGCGAGGCCCGGTGTGTCAATACCGCGTAACAGAGAAGTTTCCCCCGAGGCGACCACTCCGTGCTGGACACAGCCATTGACGGCCTGCGTTACGACGTGCGATGGTCTGCGCAATCGTTTCGATGGACTTGGGCTTGGCGGAACGAGTGAACGGCGACCGGCCAACCGCATGGACCGGTGGACCGTATGGCGTTATGCAGTTACGGGCTCGATCACGGATCGAGCCCGACGACACAAGGAGGCGGCGAGCGGCAGTGGCCACGATCTCCGACGTTGCACGGATGGCCGGCGTATCGACGTCCACCGTGTCGCACGTCATCAACGGCACACGGCCGGTCCGCGAGGAGACCCGTACCCGGGTCGAGGAGGCGGTGAGGGCCACGGGCTACCGGCGCGACAGCCTGGCCCGCGCGCTGCGCCGCTCCCGCACCGACTCCATCGGGCTGATCCTGACGGACGTGTCCGAGCCGGCCTTTGCATCGATGGCCCGCGGGGTCGAGCGCGAGGCCATGGGCGCCGGCCTGACCGTGCTGCTGGCCAACTCGGGCGAGGACGCGGAGCTGGAAGCGAGGGCGCTGGAGGTGCTCGCCGAGCGGCGAGTCGACGGTCTCCTGATCGCTCCGGTCGCCCGGTCCCACCGAGAGGCGATCACCGCGGTCATCGAGCAGGGCACACCGGTCGTCCTGATCGACCGTCTCAACGGCGTCAAGGCCGACCAGGTCGGCGTGGAGAACACCTCACCCATGCGGGAGCTGGTGCTGCACCTGGTGGAAACACACGGACACCGGCGGATCGCGCTGGCCGCGGGCGACACCGGTGTGTCCACCATCTCCGAGCGGCGGCGTGGCTACCTCGAAGCCCTCGACGAGGCGGGGATCGACGTCGACGACGCCCTGATCGTCACCGGCAGCGGCCGGGCGGAGGACACCCGCGAGCGCATGACCACCGTGCTGCGCCAGCCGCACAGGCCATCGGCGGTGGTCGCGGCCAGCACCGAGACCGCGGTGGGCGTGCTGGCGGCGGCCAAGGGGTTGGGGCTCGCCACCCCGGGCGACCTCGCCTTCGCCACCTTCGACGGCTTCCCCCACACTGATCTGTTCCGCCCCGGCATCACAGCGGTCGTCCAGCCGGCCCACGAGATCGGGGCCACGGCGATGGAGCTGCTGCTCAGCCGTATCGACGGCAGCCTCACCACCCGCCCGCGCATCATCCGCCTGGAGCCGGAGATCACCTACCGGGAGTCCTGCGGCTGCCCGGCCTGAGCCACAACCACCACAGCAAGGGGGCGGCAGGAGAGGTCGAGTCTCCTGCCGCCCGAGTTCAGCACCATCACTGAAGGGGTCAGTTTCCCATGCCCTCGCACGCCCTCGAACACCTCACCCGCCCCACGCGGGCCCGCACCGCCCGTGTCTCCAGCTGGGACCAGCGCGGCCGCAACCAGGACTACTGGACGACCCCCGCCCACTCCAGCCGCGTCCTGGCCGACCTCGAAGGCCCCGGCCGGATCACCCACATCTGGATGACCCAGTTCTGCCGCCGCACCCTCGGCCCCGGTCTGATCGACCCGCTGGAAGCGGACACCGTGGCCCCGGTGATGGAGATCCACAACGCGCTGGGCGTCAACTGGGAGGAGCCGGACCCCGACTACTACCGCAAGGTCCTCATCCGTATCACCTGGGACGACGAGGAGGAGCCTGCCGTCCTCGTGCCGCTCGGCGACTTCTTCGGCATCGGCCACTGCATGCCCAACAGCTACCAGTCGGCCCTGTTCACCGTCTCCGCCAAGCCCGAGGAGTCGTTGACCTTCGGCGGCAGCGCGGCCCTGAACTGCTGGGCGCCGATGCCGTTCAACAAGCGCGCCCGCATCGAGCTGGTCAACGAGAACGACCTGCCCATCCAGCAGTACTTCTACATCGACTACGAGCTGTTCCCCGAGGACCTGCCCGAGGACACCCTCTACTTCCACGCCCGCTGGAACCGCAGCAACCCCTGCAACGGGTGGGCGCCCGACATCCAGACCAACAGCCCCGAGGTCAACATCGTCGACGTCACGGGCGAGGACAACTACGTCATCCTCGACACCGAGGGCAAGGGCCATTACGTCGGCTGCAACCTCTCCGTCCACCACCGTCAGGGCAGCTGGTGGGGCGAGGGCAACGACATGATCTGGATCGACGACGACTTCCTGCCCGACGGCTCCACCAGCTGGCCGCCCTCCCTGCACGGCACCGGAACCGAGGACTACTTCAACCACGCTTGGGGCATGCAGAAGAACGCCTACCTCTACCACGGCGCGATCCTCCACGAGGCCGACGTGCACGGCTACTCGGTCAACTACCGCTTCCACGTGGCCGACCCGATTCGTTTCGAGGAGCGCATCAAGGTCTCCATCGAGCACGGCCACGGCAACCACCTCTCCGACGACTGGGCCTCGACCGCGTACTGGTACCAGACCCTGCCCTCCCCGAAGGCGACGATCCTGCCGCTGGAGCAGCGCCTGCCTGTACGGCCGGCCGGTCAGCCGATGCCGGTCCCGGCCGCGCGCACGGGCGCGGTGGCCGAGGAGATCGCCGTGATGCGCGAGCGGTACCAGGCCCGCTTCGAACGCCACATGAACAATCTTGCCGAGCGCACCCGGCAGCGCGGCGAGCGGTCGCTGCAGGAGTCCGAGGCGAACATCAAGCAGGCCGCAGCCGTGCGCCGCCGTTACGACGAGCGCGCCGATGACTGAGACCGGGACCCGGGCGGCGGTGGCGCTCGACACGCACTTCCCGGCGGTTCACCTCCGCCCGCCGGCGCACTGGATCAACGACCCCAACGGCCTGGTCTTCCACGATGGCCACTACCACGTCTACTTCCAGTACAACCCGCACAGCGCTCGTCACGCGGACATGCACTGGGGCCACTTCCGCAGCCGGGACCTGATCCACTGGGAGCTCATGCCGGTGGCCCTGGCCCCCACGCCGGGTGGGGATGACGAGGGCGGGGTGTGGTCGGGCAACGCGGTCTCCCACGACGGCCGTCTCACCGCCTTCTACTCCGCCAAGCGGGACGACCGCTGGCACCAGCCGGTGACCTCGGCGGTGTCGGTCGACGGCGGTACGACCTTCACGAAGCGCGGGTGGCTTCTGATTCCGGAGGCGGCTGAGGGCACGACGATGTTCCGCGACCCGTATGTGTGGAGGGACCGCGGCCGCTGGCGGATGCTGGTCGGTGCGGCCCTGGCCGACGGACGCGGCGCCGCCCTGCAGTACACCTCCGCCGACCTCGACGACTGGTCGTACCAGGGCGTCTTCCTGGCCCGTCCGCCGCATCCTCTGCGCGATGGCCGAAACACCGAGGAGGGCTGGGAGTGCGCCCAGTACGCCGCCTTCCCCAACGGCACCGGCGCGGTCCTCGCCAGCGCCTGGGACCCGAACGAGGGGGCCAACTGCGCGATCTACTGGCCGGGCCGCGAACAGGACGGCGAATTCCAGGCCGCAGCGACACCTCACCTCCTCGATCACGGACCCGACTTCTACGCCCCTGCCCTGCTGCACGCCCCGGACGGGCGGTGGCTGATGTGGGCCTGGGTCTGGGAGGCCCGGGACGAGGAGCGCGTTGGCGCCCCGAGCGAGTGGACCGATGAGGTCGGCTGGGCCGGGATGCTGACCCTGCCTCGCGAACTGGAACCCGGTGCGGACGACGAGCTGGTGCAGCGGCCGGCCCGGGAACTACTCGCCCTGCGGGGCGAGCGTCGTATCGCCGCTGCGGGCAAGGCGGGCGCCGAGCAGCCGGTGGACCTCGGCGAAGTGTCCCGGGCCACCGACCTGACCGTGACCCTGGAGCGCGGCGGACGCCTGCGGCTGCTCACCTCGCCGGATGGAACCGAGTACCTCGACATCGTCCACCACCTGGTCAGCGGCGAACTCGTCGTCGACCGCGACCACGCCTCCCTCGATCCCCGCGCGAAGGGCGGCAGCTGGCGCCTCCCGCCCGAGGGGCCCACCGCGCCCCTGCGGATCCTGCTAGACCACTCGGTCGCGGAGATCTTCACCGCGTCCGGCCGTGCCCTCACCGTGCGCTTCTACCCCGTCGGCGACGGCCCTTGGCGCGTGCAGATGGGCGCCACGGGCGTCGGCTCCGCCGCGTACACGGTCGGAGCGTGGGACCTCACACCACCGGAACAACACGACGGCCGACGCGCCGACACCTGACATCGACGCAGACGCCCCGCCGACGCGCAGCGACTACGGCGGGGCCTCTCGTGTGGGGCCTGCGGATGTCGGCACGTCCGTAACCGCGGCCTCGCGCAGCTGATCAGCGGCGGCAGGGCCGCGAAGCCTTCTTTCACCTGTACTTCCAGAGAGACAAGCAGTCCATGAGCCCACACCACATCACCGTCCTGGGGGAGTGCGTCGCCGACGCCTTCACCGAACCTCCAGGGGCCGCGAACGAACTCGCGCTACGGGTACTGCCCGGCGGCGGACCCGCGAACACCGCGGTAGCCCTGGCCCGCCTCGGCACCCCGGACCGCTTTCTCGCACGGCTGTCCGGCGACGTGTTCGGCCGCCTGTTCCGGGCCCATCTGGAGGCGTCCGGCGTCGACCTGTCGTACGCCGTCGCAGCCGCCGAGCCCAGCACGCTGGCCGTGGCGGAACTGGACGCCACGGGACAGGCCACGTTCTCCTTCCACGCGCAGAACACGGCCGACTGGCAGTGGACCCCGGAAGAACTGGCGAAGGTGGACCTGTCCGAGACAATCTGTCTGCACACCGGCTCCCTGGCCCTGGTCCGTGAGCCCGGCGCGGCGGTCATCGAGGAATTCCTGGCAACAGCCGCTGCGCAGGCCACCATCAGCATCGACCCCAACGTCCGGCCAATGCTGGTGAATCCCCAGGTCTACCGCGACCGGCTGGCACATTGGTGCACGCTCGCCGACATCCTCCGCCTCAGCGAGGACGACCTGGAACTGCTGCTGCCGGGCATCCCACCCGAGCAGGCGTGCGACACCTGGCACGCCGCCGGAGTACGGCTCGTCGTGATCACCCTCGGCTCCGACGGCGCGCTCGCCTCACTCGATGGTGAACGGCTCCAAGTGCCCGCAGTGGCCACACCGGTCACCGACACGGTCGGTGCGGGAGACTCCTTCACCGCCGGACTGCTGCACCACCTCGGTACCCGTGGGCTCCTCGGCGGGCGGCTGGCCGGTCTCGGGCTTGACGAGGTTGCGGAAGCCTGCCGGTTCGCCACCCGCGTCGCAGCCCTTACCTGCTCGGTCGCCGGCCCCAACCCGCCATGGCAGCATCAGCTGATGCAACTCGCGACCACCGACGACACGTGACGGGCAAACGACTGCAGCCGGAGAAAACCCGGTCGGCAGGTCGTCGCCGAGACCGGGACGGCGAAGGGCTCGGACAACTCGCATCACCAGCCCAGCAGACCACTCAGCAGCTGCGCCGGTGACCTGTGAGTGAACGCTGGCCTTGCGGCTGGCCGCTGGTGGGGTTCTTTGACGGCATGTACTGAGCGGGCCTGCGCCCGGAAGAGGCGGTCGCGGTGGCCCTGCCGGACTGCCTCCGCGCGGAATTGCGTCCCGGGTTCCGCAGTTGATGTAGCGGGATAGTCTGTGGATTCGGGGGTTGACGTGCGGAAACGCGCCGTCGGCTGGTGGGACGGCGTGTATCTAG
>NZ_JBFAWG010000106.1:0-17680 GCF_040680215.1 Streptomyces sp. NPDC052107 | reverse complement strand
CGGCTGCCCCGCGCTGCCCACCGGCACCAGGACGTGACCACGATCAGCACACCCACCACCCGCCGACACCGGCCACGCGGAGCAGCACTGGGCGCAGGATTCCATCTCCACGCTCATGCATCCCCGCCAAGATGGGCAGAACCCGCGTCGGACCCTACGGTTCGCATAGGTTCGCTTAGCTGATCAGGGACGCTAGTGCTGGTCGACGAACGGCCGCACCTCGATGGGCAGCGTGGTCGCCAGGGCGGCCTTGCGGCCCCACTCCAGCGCCTCGTCCAGGTCGGCGGCCCTGATCAGGCAGAGTCCGCCCAGGTACTCCTTGCCCTCGGCGTAGGGCCCGTCGGTGATGAGCACGTCGCCGCCCTTGGGGCGGAGCACGGTGGCGGTCTCCGGGCCGTGCAGGCCGCCCGCGAACACCCACGCTCCCGCGGCGCGCAGCTCGTCGTTGAAGGCCTCGACGTCGCGCATGATCGCGGCGAGCGCGTCGGGGGCGGGCGGGGTACTGTCGGCGGGCTGGACCACGCTGAGCAGGTAGTGCTTCATGACGTCCTCCTAGGTGACCTCAGGGTCTCTCGGTTGCCTGTCACCTCCTACACGAACGGCCGGTCCCCGGATCGACAGCGCACCGGCGGCATCTTCGAAAGAATCTTCCGCATGACAGCCACCCCCGCGCATCCGCTCGTCGACCGCGCCCGCCGGCTCGCCACGGACCTGCTCGTCCCCGAGGCCGAGCGGGTGGACCAGGAGGGCGTGCCGGTGAGCCACATCGAGGCGGTGAAGAGGTCGGGGCTGCTCGGGGTTGCCGCGCCGGTCGTGTACGGCGGCTCGGGCGCCCCGCCGGACGTGCTGCGCCGGACCGCGGAGATCCTGGCCGGGGCGTGCTGCTCGACGTGGTTCGTGCAGACCCAGCACCACACGCCGGTGCAGACCCTGGTCCAGAGTGAACTCCCGGTCCGCGAGCGGCTGTTGGGCCCGCTGTCGCGAGGGGAGTTGCTGTCCGGGGTGGCGTACGCGCATCTGCGGTCGTATCCGCGCATCCCGGTGCGGGTCCGCCGGGAGGGCGACGGCTGGCGGTTCGAGGGGACCGTGCCCTGGTACACCGGCTGGGGCCTGAACGACGTGATGCTGCTCGCCGGGATGACGGACGCCGGCGAGGTGCTGTTCGCGTTCACCGAGGCGCGCGAGCAGCCGGGGCTGCGGGCCTCGGAGCCGATGCGCCTCGCGGCCCTCACCGCCGCGCGCACGGTGTCGCTGGAGCTGTCCGGGCTGTGGCTGCCCGAGGAGGCCGTGGCCCTGCGGACGCCGTACGAGCGGTGGGCTCCCGGGGACCGGGCCAGGACGCTGAACGCGAGCCCGGCGGTGTTCGGCGTGGCGGAGGCCGCCCTGTCCCTGCTGGACGCGGAGACGGCCGCCCCGCTCACGACCCGGCTGTCCGACGTCCGCCGTCGCGCCTACGCCCTGGCGGATGACCCGGCACCGCGGGAGCGGGTCGCGGAGCGGCTGGCGGTGCGCGCGGAGGCGTACGAGGTGCTGCGGACGGCCACCACGGCGGCGGTGGTGGCCGGGGGCGGCCGGTCGATGGCTCTGACGAGCCGCGCCCAGCGCCTCGCCCGGGAGGCACTGTTCCTGCTGGTTCAGGGGCAGACGGCGCAGACCCGGACGGCACAGCTGCGAGCGCTTGGGGGCGCGTGAGGCGCCGTGCGGGCGGCTGGGGCGTAGCTACGGCAGGCTCCCGAGCCGTCATCGCCGGCGCGGCAGGCCCTGGGCCAGGGCGTGGGTGCCGACCGCGGCCGCCGCGGCGAAGGCCAGACCTTCGGCCAGATCCCGGGGCCGGATGGAGCGCAGGACGCCGGACCGGCGCAGCCGGCCACGGGCCCACACGGTGAACGGCAGGACCACCAGGGGCGTGGTCGCGGAGCCGGGTGTGTAACCGCGCATGGCCGCCGCCTGTGCCAGATGGACCAGGCCGTGCAGGCCGAAGGCGTTGAGCGCGGTCTGGTAGACGGCGGACCGGCCCCCGGTCCGGTGCCCGTCGGCGGCGGCAGCGGCCAGCACCACCGCCATCGCGGCGACCGCGGTGCCGAACTCCCGCGCGTCCACCGACTCCAGCCGCCGCCACACCGTCTCCGGCACCCGGGGGAACCTCTTACGCAGCTCCGGCACATGGGTGCGCACCCAGCGCGGCACCATGACCACTTCCTCGGTGTCGTGCACGGCCCACGCGGCCAGCAGACCCCAGGTGACGGCTCCGGCGACCTCGTTCGGTTCTCGTGTCATGAACCCGCAGTTTGCCAGGGCGAGTTGATCCGTCCGCGAAGGGCGCTGTGTGTGCTGTGCGGTCGTCGATCCCGCCGCCGGATCTGCGGCTGCCCGGTCGACGGCGACGTGGCCGACTGCCAGCAGACCGAACCGGACCGATCACCGACTTCGCCGACGGCCTGGCCCGCCTCGAGCGGCCCGGTCACGGTACTGACACAGGCCTACACATAAAGAAAGAATAAGGGCAAACTGGGAACACGTGGTGGTAACGGCATACACCGCACCAGACGCGGTCTGGCCTGCAAGTCAAAGGAGACGAGTCATGGCCAACCTGCACAGGGGTGACATATCAACCCACCCCGATGTCTCCGAAATGCGGGCACGCTACGCCCGCATGCTCGGCGGTCGTGATGTGGCGCTCGTGGACGGTCCGGTCTTCCTGCTCGGCCTCTACTGCGCGGCATCTCCGTGGATAGTGCACTACACGACGAGCCAGCCCGCGCTCATGACCCACAACCTGATCATGGGCATAGCGATAGGTCTGCTGGCACTGGGATTCACCCGGGCCCCCGAGCGGATGTACGGCCTCAGCTGGGCCATGTGCGCCCTGGGCATCTGGTTGATCATCGCCCCCTGGATCGTAGGCAGTGGCCCGGACCAGGGCGTGATCATCAACAACGTCATCATCGGCGCACTGGCGCTCGTACTCGGCCTGGTCTGCGCCGGTACGGCGGCGCGGAGCACCCCCAGGCCGTAACAGGAGACGCACGGAAAGGAAGAACGGGCAGTACGTGAGGCCGGTCCGCCCGGGCGGACCGGTCTCCATCGCGTCCGCTCAGCGCCCCGGCACCAGCCAGGGCTCCTGCGGCAGGGTCCGGCCGGTCTCCAGCAGCGACTTCAGGTTGGACAGCACGGCCGGCCAGCCGGAGGCGACGTCCGAGCGCTCGCCCTCGTCGTTGAGGTCCTCGTGGACGACGGTGAGCCGGACGATGTCCTCGTACGGGCGGATCTCGAAGGTGACGCGGGAGTGCCGGTCCTCCTGACCCTCCTGGTCGGGTGCGGCCCACGTGGTGACCAGCCGGGTCGGCGGCTCGCTCTCCACCACCTTGCCGACCACGTCGGCGATGCCGGAGCCGTCGGTGCGCACATGCGCCCAGCGGGAGCCGGGCCGCCAGTCGGACTCGTTGCGGTGGCCCCAGTAGGCGCCCGTCAGGTCGGCGTCGGTGAGCGCCTCCCACACCTTCTCGGGGGTGCTCGCGATGTAGGTGACGTACACGAAACTCGGCTTGTCGGTCATGGCTTCCTCGGCTCGTCGCTTCAGGGCGCCGAGCGCACTCAGGCGCGGGCGCTCGAACTTGTCGATCCACCGCTCCTGGATCTCGTGGAGCGGCACGGGGTTGAGGTAGTGCAGCTTTTCCCGCCCCCGCCGCACCGTGCTGATCAGATTGGCTGCCTCCAGGACCGCCAGATGCTGGGTCACCGACTGGCGCGTCATGGCGATGCGCTCGCACAGCTCACCCAGGGTCTGGCCGTTGTTCTCGTGGAGCCGGTCCAGCAGGCGTCTGCGCGTGTCGTCCGCCAGCGCCTTGAAGACCTTGTCCATCCCGGTGTCGCCTTCTGATTGCACACTCAACGTTATGCAGGCAATTACTTGCATGTCAAGCACGCCGGCGCCACCGCGGTACTCACCGCCTCGACCTCAAGCGCATTCGCCGTCGCCGCTCCCGAGGCGGCCCCCCTCGTCCACGCCTCGGCCCACTGCAAGGACCACCGCGCCCTCGTCAGGACGTGCGGCTCGCGGACAAGCTCTCCGTCACCAAGGTCTACAAGACCGGCAAGCACCGGTTCGAGGCGGAGATCCGGGCCAAGGGCGCGAAGTACGGGACCCTCGTCACCGAGGGCAAGCCGGCCCACGGCGAGAACAACGGGCCGCGCGTCACGCCGCACCCGAACGGAAAGGTGCCCTCCCGGGTCGAGCGGGCCGAACCGAAGCCCGGGCCGCAGCCAAGCGCGTCCCCGTCGCCAAGGGCCGGGCCGCCTACGGCCAGAACAACGGGCTCCACGTGGCCCTCCAGCCGGACGGCCGGCCGGCGTCCTGGGTCGACGACGCGTCGAAGCCCGTACCGACGAACGACGACGCCTCTGACAACGGCGACGACAAGCCCGACACCGCGGACACCGACCCGACGGCAGCTGCGTGGACAACAGAACCCGGCCCACAGGCGAACTGACGATGCGTCGGCTCCCGGCAGCCACCGGCCGGAGAGCCGACGCATCGGCGTATGTGCCGTCCCGGACCGACGTCAGACGTCAGCGCACTGTGCGGTGGTCGGCCCCGGCCACCCGACGTCGAAGGACAGCCATACGTCCGGGGGCAGTTCGGGCTGCCCCGGCACCGGCAGCAGTTCCCGCCTCCAGGCGTCTCCGGCGACGTCCGCGGCGACCTGGCGCCAGAAGGCCACAGCAGCCGCATTGTCGTGCAGAAAGGCGACCTCCCACGGCCCGGGATGCCGGGTGAGTACGGCGCGCACGGCCCGCAGCCCGACACGTCTGCGGCGCGCCCCGCGCACCACGAAGAAGCTGTTCAGCACCCGCACCGGCCCGTCGAGTCCGCGCACGAACGCGAAGCCGGCCGGGTGTGTGCCGCACTCGAACAGGTAAGGCGCCCAGCCGGGACGGGTGAAGGCGCTCTCGACCCGCTCGTCGCGAAAGGTGCCGTCGGGGGCGGGCAGGACGCGCCGGGAGGCGGAGAGGTCATGGCGGAACATCAGCCACAGCCGCTCCACGGCGGGCCGGTCCCCCTGCGGTCGCGGGGCGGACGGTGACATCGGGAAGGACGGTGTCGGTCATGAACGAAAGCCTCCCCGGCGGACTCGGGTCCGGGCCGGGGAGGCTTGCGATGACTGCCGTAACTCCAGCTCACCACAGGCCAGTCGGTCACGCCACAGGGGCCACATCCGGGTCCGTGCCCGCCAGGTACTCCTCGCTGATCTCCCTCTCCCCGAACGGCCACACCTTCTCCAGCCGCGCCCACACGACGAAGGCCACACAGCCGAGGGCCAGCCAGGCCAGGGACCACTCGATGGGGTGGCGGCCCGGGGAGTTCTTGTCGGCGTAACCGTAGATCACGCACCAGCCGGCGAAGGCGACGAGGCTCGGCAGCGGGTAGAGCCACATCCGGTACGGGCGGCGCAGGCCCGGCTGGCGTTTGCGCAGCACGGTCAGGGCGACGATCTGTGCGAGCGCCTGCACGATCACCATGACCGTCGTGAGCAACTGGATCAGCGTCGCAAGGTCGGTGTGCCGGCCGATCAGGAAGCCGACCGCCGTGATCACGCCCATCGTCGCGAGACCCAGCATGGGGAAGCGGTGCTTGGGGTGCAGTTTCTCGTACGGCCGGAAGAAGACGCGGTCGCGGGCGGCGTCGTAGGGCACCCGGGAACCGCCCAGCAGCCCGGTGAACACCGAGGCGAACGCGGTGACCAGGATCAGCACGGTCACCGTGTCGGCGGCGCCCTTGCCCCAGGTCTTCTCCAGCACCGCCGAGGCGACCGAGGTGGAGGCGATGTCGTGCGGGTCGGCCATCCGGTGCCAGTCGATGACACCGAGGGTGCCGATCTGGAGGAGCAGGTAGATCGCCATGATGCCGAGGATGGAGAAGAGGATCGAACGCGGGAGAATACGGCCCGGGTCCTTGATCTCGGCTCCCATGTACGCGGTGGTGTTGTAGCCGAGGTAGTCGTAGATGCCGATGGTCAGGCCCGCGGCGAAGCCGAGCCAGAAGTGGTTGCTCGTCAGGTCGAAGGCGCCCGACGGGTAGGTGAAGGCGAGGTGCGGGCTGAAGTCGGTGGCCGCGGCGACGATCACCAGCAGCACCGAGGCGATCATCACCGCCCACATCACGGCGGTGATCCGGGCGATGTGCTCGATGCCGCGCCAGAGCAGGAGCACGACCAGGGCGATGATGCCGAGGCCGATCAGATCGCCCGCCGTCTGCCCGAGGTCCGGGGCCAGATAGCCCAGGTACTGGACGAAGCCGACCACGCCCGTGGACATGATCAGCGGGATGAAGAGCATCGCCGTCCACACGAAGAGGAACGGCATCAGCCGGCCGGTGCGGTACTGGAAGGCCTGGCGCAGATAGACGTAACTGCCGCCGGAGCCGGGCATCGAGGCGCCCAGCTCGGCCCAGACCAGTCCGTCGCACAGCGCGAGGACGGCCCCCGCGACGAAGCCGAGGACCGCCTGCGGGCCACCGAACGCGGTGACCATGAGCGGGATCGTCACGAACGGGCCGATGCCGCACATCTGGCTCATGTTGATGGCCGTGGCCTGGAACAGGCCGACACGGCGGACGAAACCACCCGAGGGTGGCGGGCTACCGGACATGGGGACTCCTGACGCCACGGGAGCACTCGACGGCACCCGGCGGGCTGACTGGGCGATAAAGTTAAGGAGCCTTACTAGAGGCGTCAAGTATGCGCCGCGAATACACGAGAATGGTCCGATGACCGTCAGTGACGCCGAAGAGCAGCAGGAACAGCCCTGGAGCCGCCGGCGGCTGCGCAGCACCAACGAGCGGCTGCTGCTGGACCGGCTGCGCACCCTCGGTGCGGCCTCGCGCGCCCAACTGGCCCGGGAGACCGGCCTGTCGAAGCCGACGGTCTCCAGTGCGCTGGCCTCCTTGGAGGCGGCCGGCCTGGTGCACGAGGTCGGCACCCAAGCCCCGGAGCGCGGGCGCACCGCCGTGCTCTACGCCCCCGACCCGGCCGCCGGGTACGCCCTCGGCGTCGACATCGGGCGGGGCTGGCTGCGGGTGGCGGTGGTCGACCTGGACGGCACGGTCGTCGCCCGTGCCGACGTACGCAACCGGACCCGCGCCTCCGCCGCACTGGCCGACCTGGTCGTGGGCACGGCCCTGCAGGTGATCGCCGATTCGGGTGTGGACCCGGCCGAGGTGGTGCACGGGGTGGTCGGCACGCCCGGTGTCTACGACGAGAGGCAGCGCCGGGTGCGGTACGCGATGCATCTGCCGGGCTGGGGGCGCGCGGGGCTCGTCGACCGGATGCGCCAGGAGCTGGGCGTACCGCTGGAGGTGCACAACGACGCCAACCTGGCGGCGCTCGGCGAGTACACGTACGGCGTCGGCACCGGCAGCCGGCTCTTCGCGTACATCCTGATCGGCACCGGCCTCGGGATGGGCGTCGTCAGCGAGGGACGGCTGTTCACGGGGGCGCACGGGCTGGCCGGCGAGATCGGCTTCCTGCCCTGGCCGGGCCGGCAGAAGCCGGAGCGGCTGGAGGACGCGGTGTCCGGGGTGGCCGTGGTGGAGGCCGCCCGGGAGTTCGGGATGAGCGGGCAGCTCACGGCGAAGGCGGTCTTCGACTCGGCCCGGCAGGGCAATCCGGCCGCTCTGCGGGCGGTGGAGCTGGAGGGCGAGCGGATCGCACACACCGTGGCGGCGGCCGCCGCCGTGCTCGACCCGGATCTGGTGGTGCTCGGCGGCGGGGTCGGACACAGCGTCGACCTGCTGCTGCGTCCGGTCCAGGAGCAGGTGCGCGCCCTCACCCCGCTGCGGCCGCGGATCGCGCCGAGCCGGCTCGGTGAGGACGCGGTGCTGCTCGGCGCGGTGGCCACGGCGCTGGACACGGCGCGGGACCTGGTGTTCGAGCGCAGGACGGCCGGAAGCTGACCCGTCAACGCCCACTACGGCCACGCTCGTTGACACGCCCCGCACGGCCCTCTAGTTTGAACCGGGTTAGTAAAGTTTCCTAACTTTACCAGCCCGGAGCCATGGCATGTCCCCTAGCCCCGCCCTCGGACGCCGGTACGCCGTCACCGCGCTGGCCCTCGGCCTGCTCGGCTCCCTCACCGGCGGCACCTGGTCCGGCGCCCGGCCACCGCCGGGCGAGTCGGTGACGCTGACCGCCACCTGCCGGACGGCCGATCTGCACGGTTCGGCGCTGGAGGTGAGGATCTCCGGCTGGAACACGCCGGAGCGGACGGTGCCGGCGGCCTGACACGGCGGGGGCGGACCGGTACGGCCCACCCCCGCGCAGTTCAGCTGACGTTGAGCGCGGTGTCGTCCACGACGAACGACGTCTGGTACTGGGAGCCCTCGGTGCCGGTGAACTTCAGCGTGACGGTCTGCCCGGCGTAGCTGCTGAGGTTGAAGCTGCGCTGGGTGTAACCGGAGGCGGCGTTGAGGTTCGAGTACGTGGCCAGGGTGCCGAGGACCGTGCCCGAGCTGCCCAGGACCTGGACCTTCAGGGTGTCGTAGGCCGTGCTGGTCGAGGTCTCGGCCGTGTCGATGTGCAGATAGAAGCTGAGCGTCGCCGTCGAGCAGCCGGACGGGATGGTCACCGACTGGGACAGGGTGTCGGTGGTGGCGGTGCCGTAGCCGTCGAGCCAGGCGTAGTACGAGCCCGAACGAGCCGATTCGCCGGTCGCGTTGGTGATGACACCGCTGGACGCGCTCCAGGTGGTGTTGCCGGACTCGAAGCCGTTGTTGCCGAGCAGTTGGGATGCGGTGCAGGTGCCGCCACCGCCGCCTCCGCCGCCGCTGGTGCCCGAACCGGCCAGCCAGGCGGTGGCGTTGAGGGCGAGGGCTGCGTTCGTGGCGCTGGAGTCGTTCCAGCCGTCGTAGAGGGTGTTGCCGGACTGGCCGGTGCCGTCGTCGATCGGGGAGCTGTCGCCCCAGAACGCGACGCGGCCGCTGCCGAAGGTGCTGGTGAGGAAGAAGGCGCCAGTGTTACCGGAGTAGCCGGTGCGGTACAGCAGGCCCTTGACGTTCGGGTTGTCCGACGGCTTGAGCGTGGCAGTGGTGCCGTTCGCGATGAGGCTCTTGGTGACCGTACCGAAGGAGCCGTGCAGCACCGGGTCGGTGCTGTCGCTGATCGCGGCCGGGTGGTCGGAGCTGATGTTCAGCGAGTCGATCGAGAAGCCGAACGGGTCGGTGGAGTCGACGCTGTTGTTCGTCATCAGGTCGTTGAGGATCTCGACCGCGTCGTTGCCGTCGTTGTTGCGGTCGGCACCGGTGTGGTCGGAGATCATGAACAGACTGCCGCCGTTCTTCACGAAGTTCATGATCGCCGTCTTCTCGGCGCTCGTGAACAGCGTGTTGGGTTCCGGCAGGACCAGCGTGTCGAAGTTCGACAGGTCGGTCGAGGACGAGCCTCCGTAGCCGAGGCTGGAGCCCGACGGCAGCGTCTTCAGGCTGTAGCTGCCGGTCTTCTGCAGCGCCACGCCCCAGGAGGACAGGGCGCCGGTCCAGTCCGTCTCGGCCGACGGGGAGGAGTCCTGGCCGAGCGGGTCGGGCTGGCTGGTGGAGATGATCCAGTCGGCGTTGCCGGCCGTCTCGGCGTGCGCGTTGTCGAACAGGATGCGGTGCGTGGTCGCCGCGTGGGCGGCGGTGCCGCTGCCGACCTGGACGGCGGCTCCGGTGAGGAGCAGCCCGAAACCGGCCAGGGCGGTGGTGAGTCTGCGGCGGGATCTCCTGGATCCAAGCATCCGGCGAACCTCCATGAGGGGTGGGGAGAGGCGGTGCGGCGCCAAGTCTGCGCGCGTAGAGCCCGCTTGAGGGTTCTACACGCGTCGAGTGGTTGAAAGGTACATGGCATGAAAGCCGGATGAACAGAAAGTCCCGGCAATAACCGGAGCGGAGTGCCTCCGTCTACAGCGGGCACACGCTTAGCGGGAGGCAACACCAAAAGGGGTGGACATGGAGATCTCGGGCATCATCAGTGCCATCATCATCGGCCTCGTCATCGGCGTCCTGGGGCGCCTGGTCGTCCCCGGGCGACAGCACATCGGCGTCCTGTGGACCATCGTCGTCGGCATCGTGGCGGCGCTGCTGGGCTCGGCGATCGCCGCCGGGTTCGGGGTCGCGGACACCAAGGGTCCCGACTGGATCGAGTGGTTCATCCAGATCGCCCTGGCGGCGGTCGGGATCGCTGCGCTGGACCGGTCCCGCGTGCGTCGCTGACGTGGCGTCAGCCGTCGTACAGGTAAGGGGTGGTGGTGCTCAGCGCCTCGAAGCCGAGGCGTTCGAGGATCGGGCGGCTCATGGGTGAGGCGTCGACCTGGAGGTAGCGGTAGCCGTGGGCGGCGGCGACGCGGGCGCGGTGGGCGACCAGGGCACGGTAGACGCCCCGGCCCCGCCAGGCCTCGACGGTGCCGCCGCCCCACAGCCCGGCGAACCGGGTGCCGGGCACCAGCTCCATCCGGGCCGCGCTCACGGGTTCGTCCCCGGCCAGCGCGACCACGGCGACGACCGTGCCGGGGTCGGTGGCCAGGCGGGCGAGCAGCCGGTGTCGCAGCCCGCCGCCGTCGGTGCCGAAGGCCTTCTCGTGGACGTCCACGACGAGGTCGACGCCGGCCGGGTCGGTGGCCTGCACAAGGCGGATGCCCTCGGGAGGTTCGGCGTCCACGGCGAGCCGGCCGGTCTCGCCGATCATCAGTGTCTCCTCGGGCTCGGCCCGGAATCCGGCGGCGACGAGCCGGGCGCCGAGGTCGTGCGGCCGGTCGTGGCCGTAGAGCTTCCACTCGAAGTCACGGCCGAGGCCGGTGAAGTACGCGAGCTGGTCGTGGATCGCCCGGTCCGCGCCCGCGGTGTCCAGATCCGACCAGAGCACGCCGTTCCACCCCTGCGCGTCCGCGACCTGACGCACCACCGCGCCGGACCGTTCGATCCGGGCACCAGGTCCGTCGGGAGCCGCGTTCTCGCGCATGTCACGGTCGTAGAGGGCGAGCACCGCCAAGTGATCCATGCGCCGACTCGACCATGCCGGACCGGACCGGGGCAACGGGATTACTCCGCACCGGGCTCCGGACGTACGGCGGCCAGGTAGGCGCTGAGCCGGTCGCGGTTGCGGGCCAGGCAGTCGATGCGCGACTGGATGCGGTCGATGTGCCCCTGGAGCAGGGCGGCCGTCTCGGGGGTCACGCACGCGGCGGGCGGGTGCAGCTCGCCCGGACCCGAGAGGTACGGCAGGATCGCCCGGATCATCTCGGTGGTCAGGCCGGAGTCCAGCAGGCCGCGGATCCGCTGAACGTCGGCGACCGCGGACTCGGGGTAGCTGCGGTAGCCGTTGTCGCCGCGTCCGGGGTGGAGGAGGTCCTGTTCCTCGTAGTAGCGCAGCAGCCGGGCCGGTACGCCCGTGCGGCGCGACAGTTCACCGATCCGCATGGCCGCCTCCCACGTCCGCGCTTGACCTTCACACTGATGTCAGGCTCCGACCATGGTCGCATGACCCTGTCCTCCACGTCTTCCCAGGTCAAGGCTGGTCCGCTGCCGTGGTCGGGGCTGCTGGCCCTGTCCTGTGCCGCGTTCACCGCCGTCATGACGGAACTCCTGCCGGCCGGCCTGCTGCCCGCGATGGCCCACCCGCTGGACGTCGCCGAGTCCCGGATCGGTTTCCTGGTCACCGCGTACGCGGCGGCCTCCTTCCTGGCCGCCGTCCCGCTCACCGCGGCCCTGCGCGGGCTGCCACGGCGGCCGGTGCTGTGCGCCGCCCTGCTGGGCTTCGCCGTCAGCAACACGCTGGTCGCACTGTCGTCGTCGTACGCGCTCACCTTCGCGGCCCGGCTGCTGGCGGGTGCGATGGGCGGCACCCTGTGGGCGATGCTGACCGGCTGTGCGGCCCGGATGGTGCCGGCCGGGCGGCGCGGGCGGGCCATCGCGATCGTGCTGGCCGGCATCACCCTGGCCATGTCGCTCGGGGTGCCCGCCGGCAGCGCGCTGGCCGGTGCGGTGGGCTGGCGGGCGGCCTTCGGGGCGCTGGCCGCGCTCGCCGTACTGCTCGTGGGGTGGATACGGCTGCGGGTGCCAGGTTTCCCCGGCGAACCGGCGCACGCGCGCGTGCCGCTCGCCCGGGCCGCGCTGCGCCCCGGCATCCGACCGGTGCTGTCGGTGACCCTGTTCCTGCTGCTGGGCCACCAGGTCCTGTACACCTACGTCGCCCTGTTCGCCGGACACGCCGGGTACGGCCGTACGGGCCTGCTGCTGGCGGTGTTCGGGACGGCCACGGTGGCCGGGATCTGGGTCACCGGGGTCCTGATCGACCGGTATCTGCGCCCCACCCTGCTCGCGGCACTGGCCCTGTTCACCGGCGTACTGCTGACGCTGGGCGCGGGCGCGCGGGCGCACGCGCTGCTGGTCGGCGCGGTGGCGCTGTGGGGCGTGGCCTTCGGCGGGGCACCGACGCTGATCCAGACCGCGCTGGTCGACGCCTCGGGCCCGGCCGAGGCCGATGTCGCGACCTCCTTGCAGACGACGGTGTACAACGCGGGCATCGCCGCCGGTTCACTCACCGGCGGTGTGGCGCTGGACGCGCTGGGTCCCGGAGCCCTGCCCTGGACGGCCCTGCCGCCGGCCGTGCTGGCGCTCGTGACGGTCGCGGCGGCCCGGCACCATGCCTTCCCGCGCCTGCGGCACGCCCTTGCTCCGGAGGCAAAGGTGCTGGCCGAGCCGGTACCGGTGGCCGTAGCGTGCCCTGCCGGAGATCATGTTGCGAGGAGGTCGGTGGCCGATGGTGAAGGACAGTGAGCAGCGGTACCTGCGCCGCTGTGTGGAGCTGGCGGTCGAGGCGCTCCAGGACGGTGACGAGCCGTTCGGGTCGGTGCTGGTGGCCGGGGACGGCCGGGTGCTGGCCGAGGACCGCAACCGGGTGAAGGGCGGAGACCACACCCGGCACCCCGAGTTCGAGCTGGCCCGCTGGTCGGCCGCGCACCTGACGCCCGCCGAGCGTGCGGCGGCCACCGTCTACACCTCCGGCGAGCACTGCCCGATGTGCGCGGCCGCGCACGCCTGGGTGGGGCTCGGCCGCATCGTGTACGTCGCTTCGTGCGGCCAACTCTCCGGCTGGCTGGACGAGTTGGGTGCCCCGCAGGCCCCGGTGCGGTCGCTGGCGGTCCAGGAGGTCGCGCCCGGTGTGGCCGTCGAGGGGCCGGTGCCGGAGCTGGTGCCTGAGGTGCGGGAGCTGCACCGCCGCTACCGGCAGCAACGCTCTTGAATGTCAGCCGAGTTCGAGCGTGGTGACGCCGAACACCCGGTGCCGGGCGTGCTCACGGACCGGTCCGGTGTACATGCGGGCGGTCTCGAACGAGGCCTGGAATCCGGCCTCTTCGGCGAGCGCGACACCGGCCGCGTTCGGCTCGGGCACGTCGATGGAGACCCCGCGTCCTGCGGCGTCGGCCGTGAGGGCGGCGAACAGGGCGCGGGCGTCGTCGGCGGTGTCCGCGAAGAGGGGGCCGATGCGCAGGGTGTCGTGGCCGGGGCGGAGCACGCCGTAGCCGGTGAGGCGGGCGCCGTCGTGGCGGACGAAGGCCCGGTGCCCGGGTCCGGTGAGCCACTCGGCGAGAAAGCGCGGACGGTCGGCCGGGTAGCAGGCGCTGTCGTAGGCGGTGATCGCGGCGAGGTCGGCGGCCCCGGCCGGGCGGACGCCCGCGGGCGTCTCGTGCTGCGCGGCGGTACCGGTGAACCGGATGGTGCGGTGGGCGAGTTCGAACCCGGACTGGCGGTAGTTGTCCTGCTGGGCGACGACCCCGTCCAGGCCGACGGTGCGGCTGCCGGCGTGGGCGAGGGCGGTCTTCCAGGTGGTGAGGCCGTGGCCGTGGCCGCGCAGGTCGGGCCGGACCAGGTAGCAGCCCAGGAAGCCGTACGCCGCGCCGTAGTTCACCACGGAGATCGCCGACACCGGCTCCCCGTCGACACGGCCGAGGAAGAACCCGTCGGGATCCTGCGCGAAGAAGGCGGGCCCGTCCGACAGTCCGGGATTCCAGCCCTCCGCCGCCGCCCATCCGGCGATCACCGGCCAGTCGGCGAGAGTAGCCTGGGTGACGACGAGGTCGTGGGGGGCCGCAGAGGTCATCGATGCGCTCCAATTTCCGTCGGGACCGGACTGTCGTGCCGCATCCTTCCGGATCAACGGGGGTCATACCATGGGGAGATCGGCCGTTCCCGGCCCACTGCATCACCACAGGCCCGGGACCACGCCGTGTGGTTCTCCGCGCTCGCCGTCGCACAGGGCGGCCCCGACGGCATCGGACGTGTCACGGCCGAGGGCCGCTACCCGAGCCGGCCGCTGCACCCGGCCACCGACCCACAGCGCATCGTCAAGGGTTCCGCCGGCACGCTCTGGTTCACACAGACGGGAGGGCACGGACGCATCAGTGTCGGCGGCGCCGTCGCACGCTTCCCCGTCCCGCACGCCCGGCACCCCACCCTTGTCATCGCCAGTCCCCGCGGGGCGCTCCTGGTTCACGACGGACACCACGGTCGGGCGCCGCACCCCGGCGGGCAAGCTCACTCTGTGGTCCGTGCCGCACGCACGATCGCTCAACCGCATCGTCGCCATCCCGACGGCGGCTTCCGGCTCGCGGACCGGGAAACGAGCGTCGTTCGCCGCTTCTCCCCCCGGGCGGTGGCTGAGGGCGGTCCCGAGGCTGCGACGGCCGCACGGGCTCCACGCCGAGAACGCCAGGCGCCGGGCACGGCACGAACCGCGCCCGGCGGTCGACCACCCTCCCGACTGATCCGCCGCTCCACGGACGGCGGCGGCAGCGCAGGCACCCGTGCGCCCGTGATCCCGCCCGTGATCCGTCGGGCAGACCGAGCCCCACCGGGCCGGCGTCCGGTGGGGCCTTTGGAGGGGGATGGGGTCAGCGGGTGCGCACGGGACGGAAGCGGCGGTAGAGGACCGTGCCGGTGAGGAGGAGCGCGGCGCTTCCGGCTACGGCGGGCACGGTGACGTCCGCACCGGTGTGGGCCAGCGCGGGCGTCGTCGGCTGGGCCACCAGGCTCGGTGTGTACGGGAGGGGCTGGTGCCGGGTGGGGGCCGGGGGCTTCGGGGCCGGGTGCGGGGTGCGGGGCTGGTCGTCGGGGCCGTTGACCGACCGGTTGCCCTCGGCCGGGTTGCCCACCCCGACCACGTCGACGCCGTTGCCGCTGACGTTCACCGGCAGGTCGACGGGGAGCTGGACGTCGTTGCCGGAGAGCACGCCGGGCGAGTCCTGCGCGCCGCCATGGGCAACGGCGCCCCCGGCCGTCGCCGACCCGCCCTGCTCGGCGCCGCGGTGCGCGCGGTTGGCGCAGGCGTTGCCGGCGGCCGGATTGAGCAGCCCCACCACGTTCACGGTGTTGCCGCACACGTTCACCGGCACATGCACCGGGAGCTGGATGCCGTTGCCGGAGATCAGCCCGGGCGAGCCTGCCGCGGAGCCGTCTGCGGTGGCACCGTCGGCGGCGAAGGCGGCGGACACCGGCAGCGCCACGACCATCGCTCCGGAGGCGGTGACGACGGCGATCACACCGTTACGGGTAGCCCGTCTCATAGGTTCCCTGCCTTCCAGACTTCGTCGCGGGCACTCACCCGCACCCCGTAAAACGCAGATGCACCATCCGAGTTATGGCTGATCGGCCTTTCACTCCGTCGAGCGACGGTGTTATCGAACTGCGAGTAGAGCCACCCAATGATCGATAACGGGCACGCAGGGTGCGGACAATACGGCACGGGGCGCCACCCCGCTCGTCGGGAGGCGGGCCGTCCGGGGCCCGCTTATGGTGATCCGAGGGCGCCGCCCGCCGGTCCGCGACAGGCGTCCCGGGAGGCTTTCGATGCTGGTCACGCTGTCCACACGGCCCGCCGTGCGGCGCTGCGCGGGTACCGGAGCCCTCGCCCTGGCGCTGCTCGGCGCCGGACTGCCCGCGACCGGCCGACCGCAGCCCGACCTGTCCCGCTTCTACCAGCAGAAGGTCACGTGGGCGGCCTGCAAGGGCCCGGACATGCCGAAGGACCTCCAGTGCGGGAAGGTCACCGTCCCGCTCGACTACGCCCGGCCGCGCACGGGCACGCTCGACGTGGCCCTCGCCCGCTACCAGGCCACCGGGAAGAAGCGGGGCTCGGTGCTGCTGAACTTCGGCGGCCCCGGCGCCGCGGGCATCCCTTCGCTCGCCGCCGAAGGCAAGCAGTTCATGGACCTGACCAACGGCTACGACGTGGTCGGCTTCGACCCGCGCGGTGTCGGCCGCTCCTCCCCCGTCAGCTGCGGCGAGGGCAGCGACGAGGCCTCCACAGCGATGGACGACGAGTCCGGCCTCGCCCATCCGCAGACGCTGCTCGCCAAGTTGCGCGAGGCCGCCGCCGAGTGCGCCCGGCACTCCGGCCCGGTACTGCCCCACATAGGCACCGTGAACGCCTCCCGCGACCTGGACGTCATCCGCCAGGCCCTCGGCGACAAGAAGCTCAACTACCTCGGCTTCTCCTATGGGACCCGGCTCGGTGCGGTGTACGCGGCGCAGTTCCCGCACAAGGTCGGCCGGGTCGCCCTCGACGGCGTGGACACCCTGACCGAGCCGCTGGCCGAGCAGGGGGTGGCCGGCGCCCAGGGGCAGCAGACCGCGCTGGACGATTTCCTGGACTGGTGTACGACGGACGTCGCCTGTCCGTTCGGGCAGGACCGGCGTGCGGCCGGGGACCAGGTGCTCGGGATCGTGCGCTCGCTCGACAAGAGCCCGGTCCCGACGGACTTCGGCGGCTCCTTCTCCGGACAGGACCTGGTCGGCGCCATCGGGCAGGGCCTCTACAGCAAGCAGCTGTGGCCCTCCCTGGAGCGCGCCCTGGCCTCGCTGGTCGAGGACGGCGACACACGGCGGATCCTGAGCTTCGCCACCGGGGGCTCGGGTCTGCCGCCCCTCGGCGGGCACCACAAGAACGGCGGCCTGGTCGATCCGCAGGACGTGCCGGTGGACAACCTCGAGGCCGCGCTGATGGCGATCAACTGCGCCGACGACCCCGACCGGCCCGGCGCGGCGCAGGTCACCAAGGATCTGAAGAGACTGCGGGCCGAGTACGAGCAGGCCTCGCCGGTCTTCGGCCGCTACCGGCTGACCCAGCTGCTCATGTGCTACGGCCGCCCCAAGGGCACCGACTTCATCCGTGACCGGGTGAAGAACGTCGACTCGGCGAGGATGCTGCTGGTGGGCACGCGCGGCGACCCGGCGACGCCGTACCGGTGGACGGTGGAGACGGCCGCGCGGCTCGGTTCGTCGGCGGTGGTGCTCGACAACAGGGGCGACGGCCACACCGGCTACACCTCCTCCAAGTGCGTGCACCGGAAGGTCGACGACTTCCTGCTCTACGGCTCCCTGCCGCCGAGCGGCAGCTCCTGCCCGGCGGACGGCAACGCCTGGAGCGGCATCACGAACTCCACCAACTGATGGCAGGTGCGGCGCAAACGGGTAACAGCCGCGAATCACGCACAACCTCTCAGCTTGATCTTTATCCTCGCTGCTGTTTCAGGCGGACGTGTTCGGTGAGGGTTTCGACTCGTTTCACGGTTTTCCCGGGCTCGTGACGTGGGGCTGGCCTGCGGTTCTTCGAGCCGGGTGGGCGTCCGGGCCCAGGCCGGGAGGGTCTGGGCA
>NZ_JBFAWG010000105.1:0-17732 GCF_040680215.1 Streptomyces sp. NPDC052107 | reverse complement strand
TTCCATCTCCACGCTCACGCAGCCCCGCCCAGGTGGGAAGAACCCGCACCGGACCCTACGGTTCCCATGGGATCGCTTAGCTGATTAGAGACGCTGGACGCTGGTCTTCGGCGACTCCTCCGAGTACAGCCACCGGATCGACGAGGCAGAGGACCAGGACGAGGCTTTCAACCAGGTCGTACGGCAGCGGTGCGCCGACCTGAGCCGCCGCTTCGCGGCCGCGCAGTGGTACGGGATGAGCTGCGGTGACGGCTGGACGGCCTGGTGCATCGCCGAAGGCGGAGAAGTGGTGCGCCAGTACGACGCGTACGACGCCGAGGAGCACGGTGACCAGGAACCCGCGCACCCCGCCGAATCCGGCTTTCTCCTGCCCCACCAGGACGGATTCCCCGAGGACGCCTTCGACGGCGTGAGCATCTCGGACACCGAAGCGTTCACCGCCCGCTACCACCAGATCAAGGAGGAGCTCCGGATCCCTGACACCTGCTACGCCAACGACATCGCGGCTCGGCTGTCGGTCGATCCCGGAGCCCTGGGGGCGAACACCAGGATCGAGGGCTGTGGAGTCCTCGCTCTCACAGCGTGCGGCCGAGAGTACGGTCATCCCGCCGGAGCGTTGCCCTTGTGACGTCAGCGAGTCCGCTCTCGGCCGGCTCAGGTGAGGGGCAGTCGCATGAGTGTCAGGTCGAGCCATCGGCCGAACTTGGTACCCACCTCCGGCACGGTGCCGACATGCTGGAACCCGAACCGTTCGTGCAGCCGGATCGAGGCGGTGTTACCGGCTTCGATGCCGGCGATCATGACGTGGTGACCGGCGGCGCGTGCCGAGGCGATGAGGGCCGTCAGCAGAGCGGAGCCGATGCCGAGCCCGTGCCGGTCCTCGCGGACGTAGACCGAGTCCTCGACCGTGTAGCGGTATCCGTCCAGTGCCCGCCAGGGACCGTAGACGGCGAACCCGGCCACGTCGCCCGCCGCCTCGGCCACGAACGCCGAGCCCCGTTCCAGGTGGGTGGCGAGCCACGCGACGCTCTCGGGGGAGGACTGCGGGGTCTGTGTCCACAGGGCCGTGGAGTGCTCGATCGCGTGGTTGCGGATGGCCCGGATGGCTTCCGCGTCACCGGGCAGGGCTCGGCGGACGGTGACGGCCGTAGAGCTTCTCTCGTATATTGGATCCATGTCCAACATAGTAGATCCGCTCGTGGGGCGGATCGCTGCCCGAGTCCGCACCGAACGCGAACGGCGCCGGTGGACCCTGGCCCAGCTCGCGGACGTCTCCGGTGTGTCGCAGGCCATGATCAGCCGCATTGAGCGTGGGGAGAGCAGCCCCACCGCCGTCGTCCTGGGCAAGCTGTCCGCCGCGTTCCAGCTCAGCGTCGCCTCCCTGCTGGCCCTGGCCGAAGGGACGCCGGACGACGCGCAGGGCGTGGCAGGGGTACGCCGCCGGACGGACACGGCCGAGTGGCGGGACCCCGGCACCGGTTACCGGCGCCGACAGATCACCGGCCCGAACTTTCCCGCCGAGGTCGCCGAGATCCGCCTGCCCGCCGGCGCCCGAGTGCCGTATCCGGCCGCCGCCTTCGCCTTCGTGCGGCAGGTCGTATGGGTCCTGGACGGCCATCTGACCTTCCACGACGGCGACACGGTCCACGAACTCGACACGGGCGACACCATCGAACTCGGCGAGCCCGCCGAGCGCGTCTTCGTGAACACCACCGACTCGGTGTGCCGCTACGCGGTGATCCTCACCCGCGGCACGCAGCCATGACCCGCCCTCTTACCCGAGGCGGCACGTTCCTCCTCGCCTTCATAGCCGGTACGGCGATCGCGAACGACTACGCCGTCCAGCCCGCGCTCGCGGCCGTTGCCGCAGAACTGGGCGTCCCCCTCTCCGTGATCGCTCTCGTACCGACCGCCGCGCTCACCGGCTGCATGACCGGCTTCGCCCTTCTGCTTCCCCTCGCCGATCACCTCGCCCCCAACCGCCTGGTGGCCGTCCAGCTCACCGCCCTGGCCGCGGCGCTCACCCTCGCGGCGACGGCACCCGGCGCGGTCGTTCTCCTGGCCGCGTACCTGCTCATCGGGGCGGCGGCCAGTGTCGCGGCCCAGGCAAGCAACATCGCGGGACGCCATGCCCCGCTCGGGCGCCGCGGAACCGGCGTCGCCACGGTGTCCGCCGGTATGTCGGCAGGCATCCTGCTCAGCCGCCTGGTGGGAGGAGCACTCACCGACATGCTGGGATGGCGCCGGATGCTTCTCCTCTGCGCGGGGCTCGCCCTGCTCGGCGCGATCGCCGCGGCCGCGCTCCTGCCGCGGGAACGCCCTGCCGCAGACCGCAGTTACCGCGCCGCTCTGCTGTCACTGCATCCGTTGCCGCGCCGGTTGCCGAAGCTGCGCCGCGCGGTGGCCGTGGGCGGACTGTGGTACTTCGCCTTCAACGTCATCTGGGTCGCTCTCGCCCTGGCCTTGGCCGAGCCTCCGTACGGCCTCGGGCCGACCGCGATCGGCCTGTACAGCCTGGCCGGACTCCTGGGCTTCGGCGCACTCCCGCTCACCGGCCGGCTCGCCGACCGCTTCACCCCGGGCACGGTGATCATCGCCGGCATGCTGGCCGCGGCCACCGGAACCGCGCTGCTGGCCACCGGCTTGAACACCCCGCCGGCCACCGCCCTCGGCCTCGCCCTCTTCGACGCAGGCTGTTTCGCCGCTCAGGCCGCCAACGTCAGCAGCGTCATCGGCCTCGACCCGCTCCGCTCCGGCAGCCTCACCAGCGTCTATCTCGTGCTGTACTTCGCGGTCGGAGCCCTTGGCGCGGCGCTCGCCGCACCGTTGCTCGACGCGCTCGGCTGGCGGGGAACCGCTCTCACGGCCCTCAGCGCGTTGCTTCTCGCCGCCGTCCTCGCGCTCGTGGACGTCAAGACAGGCCTCATCCGTCGGACTCGGCAAGGCGATCCACGAGCGCAGGAACGAAAGCGGGTGAGCGGATCAAGGCCCTGATGAACTCCCGGGCCGCATAAGGTCGTTGGTGGCGAGGGTGGCGGACATGCCTCGGATGACGTCCAGGGTGTTCCGCTCTTGGAGAAGATCCATTCCACTCGGCCAACCGCCCACCGCCTGGTCCGCACCCCACGGGTCGGCCGCGTACGCGGGCCCGGGCGACGGCATGCCGATCGTCGCCCGGGGGCGTAGCGTCCCCATTGGGCTCATGCTCGCCTGCTACACCGACGGCCTCATCGAAATGCCAGGTGCCGACCTCGACGACTCCATCGCCGCCCTCTCCCGCCATCTCGCTCGGGCGGACGACAGGGACCTGGACGCACTCATCGACACCCTGGTCGGGGCAACGGGCACCCAGCGACAGCGCACCGACGACATCGCCCTGCTCATGCTGCACTACCTGGGGCACGAGCAGTGATGTCCGTTCGGCGCGTCGATGGTGCCGGTCCCGGCCGTGCATCGGCCGAGGTGCCTCAGGTCGACTCCCGCACCACCAGTTGGCACGGCACCGTGTGCACCCCGGGCGTCGCGTCCGCGTCGATCGCCTCCAGCAGACGCAGCGCCGCGATCCGCCCGATCTCGGCGAGGTTCATGTCGATCGTGGTGAGCGGCGGGCGGCTCGCCAGAGCCATGGTGTCCCAGTTGTCGTAGCCGACGACGGCGATGTCGCCGGGGACGTTCACACCGCGTTCGCGCAGGGTGTCGGCCACGCCCCGGGCGATCTGGTCGTTGCCGCAGAAGAACGCGTCCGTGTCCGGGGCCGTGCGCAGCACCGCGTCGGCGGCGCGGCGACCCCAGGACTCGCTCCACTCGCCGAAGTGGACGCGGCCCGTCGACAGGCCGAGCTCGGCGGCCTCCAGGTGCTCCACCGCGTGGCGGGCGCGGTCGCGGGCGGCGGCGTGGTGCTCAGGGCCGGTGACGTGGGCGATGCGGGTACGGCCGGTGGCCAGGAGGTGCTCCATCGCCAACCGGGCTCCACCCCGGTCGTCGGAGACCACGGACGTGTCCACGGGGTCGGTGGAGGGGGACAGTGCGTAGACCACCGGGGTCGACTCCAGGCCCGTGACACCGGTCAACGGTGGGCGCGCGTCCGTGCGGCGGCCGGTGACGATGATGCCGTCCACCCGGCGGTCCAGCAGGTTGCGCAGATGGTGCTGTTCCCGGATCGCGTCGCCACGGGTGTCGCACAGCAGCACGGAGATCTTCCCGGCGCCGAGCGCGTCCTCGGCACCGAGCAGCACGGGCGTGCTGAACCGGCCGATACCGTCGGTCGTCACCAGGCCGACCGTCCAGCTGCGGCCGGTGTGCAGGCTCTGCGCCTGCTGGTTGGGGCGGAAGCCGAGCGCCGCCACCGCGTCCAGGACCCGCTGCCGGGTCTCCGGACGCATCCGGCCACCACCGCTGAGCGCCTTGGACGCCGTGCCCACACTGACGCCCGCCAGCGCGGCGACGTCGGCGAGCCGGGGCCGGCCGGCGGGAGGAGAGCCAGGATCAAGGGTCACGGGCAAACCTTTTCTTGGGTGATGTCGTCAGCCGTCATCCTGACAGCCGGCGGCGCCCAGTGCCAGCAGCAGGCAACAGGAAAAAGTCCTGCCGCGCCTACGGAACACGCCACGCCGCCGCCCATCACCCCAGGATGAGAAAACGGTTGCCCGCTTCTGCACCGCACCGTGCGCCGGCGCCGTACGCGGCGAACCCGTCGGACGCATCGTCATCAGGATGTCCGCCGCGGGCGTACTCACATGGTGGTGGCGGGGCCTGGTGGCAGGTGGACCGTCATGATCAGGTGGCAGGGCCCGGTGCCCGCGCCGCGATAGGTGTGCGGGGTGTCGCCGTCGAACGTGGCGGTCTGGCCGGCTTCGACGGTGTGCTCCACGCCGTCGACGATCAGGGCCATGCAGCCTGAGGTGACGCTGACGGTTTCCACGACGCCGGCCTGGTGGGGGTGGCTGGGATACTCCTCGCCCGGTTCCAGGCGCCAGCGCCAGACCTCGACCGGTGCGGGGCCGGAGGTCGTCAGCATGAGGCGTGCCTCACCGCCGCGTTCTCCGGTCCACAGGGGTGCGACGGCGTCGCTGGACACGACGCGGACACGGCCTTCGGGCGGCCCCTGCATCAGCGCGGACACCGAGATGCCGAGGGTGTCGGCCAGTCGGACCAGGGTGGCCAGATTGGGGTTGCCCTGTGCCTTCTCCAGTCCCACGAGGGCACCCTTGCTGACCTGGGCGCGGCGGCTGAGCTCGTCCAGGGACAGCCCGGCGCGGATGCGGGCCGCCCGGACGTTGTGCGCGACCGACCGCAGGGCGGCGGCTGTCTCGGCCACCTGATCACCATCCTTACCTAAGGCCTTGAGTACTGGAATGTACTGCACGGTCGTTCTGTTGACATGGAATGGTCGGTTCGTTGTACCGTCTGGTCGTTTCATTGAGTGCAAGGGATGTGCTGTGATCGCTCTGCTGCTGGCCCTGGGCAGCTCACTCGCGTACGGGTGCGCCGACTTCCTCGGCGGCCTCGGCGCCCGGAAGGCCCATGTGCTGCGGACCGTGATGGTCGCGGCCCCGGCCAGTCTCGCGGTCGAGCTGCTGCTGTGGCCGGTGCTCGGTGCCTCGTTCAGCTCCGGCACCCTCGCCTGGGGGGCCGCGTCCGGGGTCGCCTCGGCCGCCGCGTTCGCCCTGCTCTACCGCACCCTGGCGATCGGCCCGATGAACGTCCTGTCGCCGGTGACCGCGCTGGTCTCCGCCGCGCTGCCGGTCACCGTCGGGCTGCTGCAGGGCGAACACCTGACCGCCGCCGGGCTGGTGGGCCTGCCGCTCGCGCTGCTCGCGGTGGTGCTGGTCAGCGCCGGACACGGCGCGGGCGCGACCCGCCCCTCCCGTACGGCGCTCCTGCTGGCCTTCGGCGCGGGAGCCGCCATCGCCCTCCAGCTGGTGTTCCTGCACCAGGCGCCGACCGACAGCGGCGTGGCCCCGCTGATCACCGGCCGGGCCGTCTCCTCGGCGGTCACCCTGGCCGCGGCCGGGCTGCTGCGCCGCAGGCTGGGTCCGGAACGCCCGGCGTACGCGATGTCGGCGGCCGCCGGCGTGCTGGACTCGGTGGCCAACCTGCTGTTCCTGCTCGCCGCCCGCAGCGGGGACCTGACCGTCGTCGCCGTGATCACCGCCCTCTACCCGGCCGGCACGGTCCTGCTCGCCCGAGGCGTGCTCGCCGAACGCATCCATCGCGGCCAGCTCGTCGGCCTCGGCACCGCCGCCGTGGCCGTCAGCCTCCTGGCCCTGACCTGAGCCCCGACTTGAGCGACCGCGCAGCCCCGCCGCGGTCGCGGCCACGCAAGGAGATCCACATGTTCATCCAACCCTGGGACGCCGGCCTCGACGAGGCCGAATGGCAGAGCTGGATCGCCGAAGGGCACGACTTCGGCCAGCTGAGCGTCAACGGCTTGCCCGGTCACCCGCCCGTCGTCGTCCCCACCCACTTCACCGGCGACGGTACACACCTCCTGATCCACCTCGCCCGGCCCAACCCGGTCTGGCGGACGATCGAGCACGACCCGAACGTCACCTTCACCGTCATCGGCGACTACGCCTTCATCCCCGGCCCCTGGCGCGCCAAGTCCGACACCCCGCCCACCGACGGCGTGCCCACCAGCTACTACGCGGCCGTCCAGTTCTCCTGCCGCGCCCACATCGTCGACGACCCCGAGGCGAAGGCCGATCTGCTGCGCCGTCAGCTGGCCCACTTCCAGCCCGACGGCGACCACGCCCCCGTCGGCGCGGACCAGCCGCCGTACGGCCGGATGCTGTCCGGCATCCGCGGCCTGCGGCTGGAAGTCGCCGATGTACGGGCCAAGTTCAAGTACGACGACCACAAACCGGTCGAGCACCGCGCCGCCGTCGCCGACCGCCTCACCGAGCGCGGCGCGGGCCTGGACGTACCGACCGCGCGCCAGCAGCTCCGCCGCCTGGACCGCATGGGCCCCTGGCAGCCCTGACCTCCACTACCCCACGCACGCACGCTTGCCCGCAGGAAACGGAAACCCGCCCATGCCCGCCTTCCGTATCGCCCCCGCCGTCGCAGAAGCCTTCCCCGGCACCCTCATCGCCCTGGTCGTCGCCACCGGCCTGCGCGGCCACGAGCCCTGGCCCCATACCGCCGCCGCTGTCGAGGACCTGGAGCAGCGACTGGCCGACGGCGCCTGGCAGCCCGCCGACGACACCGACCCCCGCATCGAGGCCTGGCACAGCGCCTACCGCTCCTTCGGCACCAACCCCCGCCGCATCCGCCCCAGCGTCGACGCACTCGGCCGCCGCCTTGCCAAGAAGGGCAGCCTGCCGCGCATCAACCCGGCCGTCGACTCCTACAACTCCGTCTCCGTGCGGCACGGTCTGCCCGCCGGCGCCTTTGATGTGGCCCACGTCACCGGCGACGTGGACATCCGATACGCGGACGGCACGGAGTCCTTCACCCCGCTCGGCGAACCCGGCACCGTCGAGAATCCCAAGCCGGGCGAGGTCGTCTACGCCGACACCGCCGGCGTCCTCACTCGCCACTGGAACCACCGTGACGCCCACCGCACCCGCGTCACCGAGGACTCCGCACACGTCGCGTTCGTCCTCGAAACCCTCCGCGCGGACCGCGACGGCGACCTCCTCAAGGTCGCGGCCGACGAGTTGCAGGGTCTGCTCGCCCCGCACGCCGACCGGACCGCCGTGCACTACCTGAGCCCGACCCAGCCCCGGGCCACAGCCTGAGACCCCGGCGAGAAAGGGGCGGAGTACCGGCGTCCGTCACAGGTTGATCATGTGCCCGGCCAGGCCGTGGACCGCCTCCTGGATCGCCTCGCCGAGCGTCGGGTGGGCATGGACGTTGCGGGCGATCTCATGGACGGTGAGGTCCCATTGCTGGGCCAGGGTCAGCTCGGGCAGCAGCTCGGTGACGTCCGGGCCGATGAGGTGCCCACCGACCAGCTCGCCGTACTTCGCGTCGCTGATCAACTTCACGAAGCCGGTGGCGTCGCCGAGGCCGTGCGCCTTGGCGTTCGCGGTGAACGGGAACTTCGCCACCTTGACGTCGTAGCCCAGCTCGCGTGCCTGTTCCTCGGTGTAGCCGAAGCTGGCGATCTGCGGCTGGCAGAAGGTGGCCCGCGGGATCATCGGGTAGTCCAGCTCCATGGTCTCCGCGTCCGCGAGCGTCTCGGCGGCGATCACACCCATGGCCTCGGCCGCGTGCGCGAGCATCAGCTTCGCGGTGACGTCGCCGATGGCGTAGAAGTGCGGCACGTTCGTACGGCAGCGGCCGTCGACGTTGATCGCGCCGCGCTCGGAGACCTGCACGCCGGTGTCCTCCAAGCCGTAGCCGGTCACGTTCGGGGCGAAGCCGAGCGCCTGGAGGACCTTGTCGGCCTCCAGGACCTGCGGCGAGCCGTCCCTGCCGGTGACCGTGACGCGGACCCGCGGGCCGGATTCGTCGATGGAGTCGACGCGGGTGGAGGTGAGCGCGTCGATGCCCAGCCTGCGGTACTGCTTGGCGAGCTCGGCGGAGACCTCGGCGTCCTCCAGCGGAGCGAGACGGTCCAGGAACTCGACGATCGTGACCTTCACGCCGTAGCTGTGCAGGATGTAGGCGAACTCGACGCCGATGGCGCCGGCGCCCGCGATGATGATCGACTGCGGCAGGTCCTCGGCGAGGATCTGTTCCTCGAAGGTGACCACGCGGGAGGTGCGCCGGGTGCCGGGCAGCAGCTTGGGAGTGGCGCCGGTGGCGATGATGCAGTGGTCGAATCCGATGGTGCGCGTGTCGCCGCCGGACCCGGACACCTGGAGGGTGTGCGGGTCGAGGAACGTGCCGTGACCGTCGATCTCGGTGATCTTGTTCTTCTTCATCAGGTAGTGCACGCCCTTGACCCGGCCGTCGGCGACCTTGCGACTGCGGCGGAACGCCTCGCCGTAGTCGAAGGACACCTGTCCGTCGACGCGGATGCCGAAGGTCTTCGCCTCGCGGGTGACGATGTGCGCCAGCTCGGCGTTGCGCAACAGGGCCTTGGTCGGGATGCAGCCCACGTTCAGACAGATGCCGCCCCAGTACTTCCGCTCGACGACGGCGACGCGTTTGCCCAGCTGGGCGGCGCGGATCGCGGCTACATAGCCACCAGGGCCGGCACCGAGTACCACCACGTCGAAGCGGTCGTCCTGCTCGTCCACCATCGATGCCTCCTGCAGTGGGACGCGTTCGGACTCCGGCCAGAGTTCCCCGTTCGACGCCGGTGGCAAACAGGAGGGTCCTCCCGGCGGTCGTGGACTTCACTCGCGCGATCGGGACGCTTCTCGATGACCAGCCCCTGGTTTACCCTTCAACCATATGGGTGCCGTGAGGAGGTCGCACCATGACGGAACTCGGCCTGGCCGACACGGTCGGTATCCTGCGACGGCCCGGTGTCCGGACACGACACAGCAGCTCAGGGCTTGGATGGGACCGGCTGTATCTCTCCGCGCAGCTGGAGCAGCCCTACCGCGCGGCCTTCGATCCGGCCCCCACCCACCTGCTGATCCTGCACCTCAGCGGCCCCGTCACGGTACGGCGGGGGCAGGGTGCGGACCGGCGGTCACGGGCGATCCCGGCCGGTGGACTCTTCCTGCAGCCGGCCGGCCGGAGTCTCGCCGTCGAGCTCGGCGGCCGGCTGGACACGATCCACGCCTACCTCTCGGACGACGCCCTGCGCGACGCGAACGGCGGGCGGCCCGTGGAACTGACCGAAGAGCTCGGGTCCAGCGACCCACTCGCCGAACAGCTCATGCTCGCGCTGGAGAACGCGATCCGCTCATGGGAGCCGTCGGCCCGCACGTACACCGACCAGCTGACCGGGATGCTCGCCGCGCAGCTCGTACGCCGCCACGGTGTCCGCGCGGCCGCGCCCCCGCCCGACCGGTCCGGGCTGTCCGACCGGCAGCTCGCCGCCGTCCGCGACCTCATGGACCAGCGCCTCGCCGAACCCCTGCCGATCGCGGACCTCGCCGCCTCGGCCTCGCTGAGCCCGAGCCAGTTCACCCGGAGGTTCCGCGCGAGCACCGGCCAGTCGCCCCACCAGTTCCTGCTCAAGCTGCGCCTGGAGGCCGCGTGCCGGCTGCTGCGCAGCACCTCCACGCCGATCGCGGAGGTGGCCGCCGCCTGCGGGTTCTCCCACCAGGAGCACCTCACCCGGGTGATGCGCGCCCGGCTGGGCACCACCCCGGCCGCGCTGCGCCGGTCCGGCTGAGGCGGCCCCTTGCGGCCTCCCCTCAGCGCTCCAGCACCAGGGCCAGCGCCTGGCCCACCCCGATGCACAGCGCCGCCAGGCCCGTGCCGGTGCCCGCCTCGGCCAGCTGGTGCGCTACCGCTCCGGTGATGCGGGCGCCCGACGCGCCCAGCGGGTGGCCGATGGCGATGGCGCCGCCGCGCGGGTTGACCACCTCGGGGTCGAGTTCCGGCAGTGCGGCCAGGCAGGCCAGGGCCTGGGCCGCGTAGGCCTCGTTCAGCTCGACCGTGTGCAGATCACCGGGGGCGACCGACGCCTTGGCGAGCACCTTGCGGATGGCGTCGACCGGTCCGAGACCGAAGTACTGCGGTTCGATGCCCGTCACCGCCGCCGCCCGGACCCGGGCCAGCGGCTCGCGCCCGATCGCCGCGAGCCCGTCCTCGTCGGCGAGCAGCAGCGCGGCCGCCCCGTCGTTGAGAGGCGAGGCGTTGCCCGCCGTGATCGTGCCGTCCGCGACGAAGGCCGGCCTGAGCCGGGCGAGTGCCTCCAGGGAGGTGTTGTCCCGGATGCCCTCGTCGCGGGGCAGGTCCACCCCCTCGACGGGGACGACCTCTCCCGCGTACCGGCCCTCGCGCCAGGCGCGGGCGGCGTTGCGGTGGCTGGCCAGGGCGAACGCGTCCTGTGCGTCCCGGGTGACGGCGTACTTGGCGCCGACGAGTTCCGCGCTCTCGCCGAGCGGGATCGTCCACTCCGCCGGCATCCGCGGGTTCACCATCCGCCAGCCGAGCGTGGTCGAGTACAGCTGCTGGTCCTTCGCCGGGAAGGCCCGCTCCGGCTTCGGCAGCACCCAGGGCGCCCGGCTCATCGACTCCACACCGCCCGCCACCGCGATCGACGCGTCGCCGAGCGCGATGGCGCGGGCCGCCTGGACGACGGCCTCCATTCCGGATCCGCACAGCCGGTTGACCGTGGCGCCGGGCACGCTGACCGGCAGCCCGGCGAGCAGGACGGCCATGCGGGCCACATCGCGGTTCTCCTCGCCCGCGCCGTTGGCGTTGCCCAGCAGCACGTCGTCGATGCGCGCCGGGTCCAGACCGGGGCTGCGGTCGACCAGGGCGCGCAGCACACCGGCGGCCAGGTCGTCCGGGCGCACGCCCGCCAGGGCACCGCCGTAGCGGCCGAACGGGGTACGGACGGCGTCGACGACGTACACGTCACGCGGTCGCTCGATCATCGGTTGCTCCCAACAGGACTGACGAGGAATGGCGTAAGGGCGGCGATCTGATCCGCCGTCACCCCCGGTGCGGTTTCGACGAGTTCGAGCCCGTCGGGTGTGACGTCCAGGACACACAGGTCGGTGATGATCCGGTCCACGCAGGCACGGCCCGTCAGCGGCAGCGCGCACTCCTGGACGATCTTGGAGGTGCCGTCCTTCGTCAGGTGCTCCATGAGCACGACGACCCGGCCGGCGCCGTGCACGAGGTCCATCGCACCGCCCATCCCTTTGATCATCTTTCCGGGCACCGCCCAGTTGGCGAGGTCGCCGCGGACCGAGACCTGCAGCGCGCCCAGGATGGCGGTGTCGATGTGGCCGCCGCGGATCATGCCGAAGGAGAGCGAGGAGTCGAAGAAGGACGCCCCCGGCCGTACGGTCACCGTCTCCTTGCCCGCGTTGATGAGGTCGGCGTCGACCTCGTCGCGCGACGGGTACGGCCCGACGCCGAGCAGCCCGTTCTCCGAGTGCAGGACGACGTCGACGCCCGGTGGCAGGAAGTCGGCCACACGCGTGGGCAGTCCGATGCCCAGGTTCACGTAGTCCCCGTCCCGCAGCTCACTCGCGGCGCGCGCCGCCATCTCGTCCCTGCTCCAGCTCATCGCTCGCGCACCGTCCTCTTCTCGATTCCCTTGTCGGCCGCCTGCTCGGGGGTCAGCGCCACGACACGCTGCACGAACACCCCCGGCAGATGGATCTCGTCGGGTCCGAGTACGCCGGGCTCGACCAGCTCCTCCACCTCGGCGACGGTGATGCGCCCGGCCATGGCGGCGAGCGGGTTGAAGTTGCGGGCCGCGCGCCGGAAGACGAGGTTGCCGTGGCGGTCCCCGCGCGCCGCTCTGACCAGCGCGTAGTCCGTGGTGATGGCGTGCTCCAGGATGTGGTCCACGCCGTCGAAGGTCCGCGCCTCCTTGGGCGGCGAGGCCACGGCGACCGAACCGTCCGGGGCGTAGCGCCACGGCAGTCCGCCCTCGGCGACCTGGGTGCCGACGCCGGCCGGGGTGTAGAAGGCCGGGATGCCCGCGCCGCCCGCCCGCAGCCGCTCGGCGAGTGTGCCCTGCGGCGTCAGTTCGACCTCCAGCTCGCCCGCGAGGTACTGGCGGGCGAACTCCTTGTTCTCGCCGATGTACGAGCCCGTGACCCGGGCGATACGGCCGGCGGCCAGCAGGATGCCGAGGCCACGGCCGTCGACGCCGCAGTTGTTCGACACGACCGTCAGACCGCTCGCCCCGCTCTCGTACAGGGCGCCGATGAGCACCTCGGGGACGCCGCTCAGCCCGAAGCCGCCGACGGCGAACGACCGTCCGTCCGTCACGTCCGCCAGGGCCTCCGCGGCCGTGGCCATCACCTTGTCCATGCTGTTTCGCTCCTACCGGGCCAGCACCCGGCGCAGTGCGCCGAGCAGTTCGTCCTGGGCCGACTGCGCGCTCTCGGGGGCGGTGGTGCGGCGCCAGGCGACGTAGCCGTCCGGGCGCACCAGCAGCACGCCGTCCTCGGCGATCTCGCCGACGCGGCTCCATTCGCCGTAGGCGTCACGGGAGTTGTCGTCCCCGACGCGTACCACCCGCAGCGGAAGGCCGAGGTCCGCCCGGCACGCGGTCGCGGCCGTCTCCCAGACACCGCCCGACAGGCCGGTCAGCACGGTGAAACTGCCACCGCCGACGACGTCCAGCGTGGACAGCCGCTCGCCGTGGCCGTCGACGAGCCACGCGTGCGGCAGTTTCGCGCCGGGCCGGGTGGTCGGGCGGGCCAGCAACTCCCGGTCACGCTCCCAGACCTCGGCGGGACCCTCGCCGGGGAGCACGGCTGCGGAGACATAGCGCTGGTTCATCTCGACGCCGTGCGCGTTGAACTCGTAGTTCTTCAGCTGGATCGCCTCTTCGAGCAGGCGCCGCTTCTTGGCGCCCTCGGGCGTCGCCGCGCCGATGGCCGCGAGCCCCTCGGCGATGGCCGCGTGGTCGCCGCCACCACCGATGCCGAGAACGTCGAAGATCGGGCCGAACTGGTCCCGGCTGAGGTTGGCCCGCTCGACGATCTGCCGCCCGACGGGAGCCCGTTCGGCGGAGTAGCTGTCGAGCAGCTCGGGACCGGCCTCGCCGCGGATCACCATCGCGAGCTTCCAGGCGAGGTTGTACGAGTCCTGTATGGAGGTGTTGGAGCCGAGCCCGTTGGACGGCGGATGACGGTGCACCGCGTCGCCCGCACAGAAGACCCTCCCGGACGCGTACTCCGTGGCGTAGGCGTGGTTGACGGTCCACAGCGAGGTGGAGGTGATCTCCACCGGCAGGTCGGGGTCACCGACCAGGTCGCGCACGATCCGCCGCGCCGACTCCTCGTCCACCTCCGGCGGCGGCTGCTCGATGTCGTACCCCCACACCAGCAGCCACTCGTTCCACGGACGGACCATACGGACCAGGCCCATGCCGATCCCGCCGGTCTCCGCCCCGGGCTGCAGCACCCAGTACAGGACGCTCGGCCGGTGGGCGCAGTACCGGGTCAGGTCGGCCTTGAAGACGATGTTCATGCTGCCGGCCTTGGCCATACGGCCGTCGAAGGGCAGGCCCAGCTGCTCGGCGACCGCGCTCCGCCCGCCGTCCGCGCCGATCAGGTAGCGGGCCCGCACGGTGAACTCGTCGCCGCGGACCCGGTCGCGCAGCAGCGCGGTGACGCCGTCCTCGTCCTGGGTGAAGCTGAGGAACTCGGTGTCGAAGCGCACCTTGGCACCGCGGGCCGCCGCATTGTTCACCAGGATCGGCTCCAGATAGGTCTGCGGGAGGTCGATCATCTGGCAGGGGCTGGTCGAGGCGTACTCGGTGGCCGACGCGGGTCCCGTGCCCCAGCTGCGGATGCGGCCGATCTCCTGCCCGGTGAGCGCGGTGCACAGCACCGTGTCGCCCATGAGGTGGGACGGGCTGCCGGCGGCCAGTGCCTGGGACTCCACCCCGAGGTCGCGCAGGACCTCCATGGTGCGTTGGTTGGTGATGTGCGCCCGCGGCGTGTTGGCCAGCCAGCCGTACTTCGTCACCAGCAGGGTGCGGATGCCGTAGGTGGCCAGCAGCAGCGCGGCCGAGCCGCCGGCGGGGCCGCTGCCGACCACGAGGACGTCGGTGTCGTACGTCTCGGGCGCATCGGTGATGGTCATGGGGCGCTCCTCGGTCATCCGGCCAGGGGGGCGAGACGGAAGGTGTATTCGAGCCGGCGCCACTCGCCGTCGACCGCGCGGCCGTCGGGGGTGGGGCCGGACTGCGGCGCGAAGTCGACGATGAGTTCGTCCTTGACGCCGAAGACGGTGTCGCTGTCCATGTAGGCGCCGCCTGACACGAACAGCTGCGTGATGAGCCGGCGGTGGCCCGGCGCGTCGAACATGAAGTGCAGGTGGGGCGCGCGGTAGGGGTGGCGCCCGATCGCGTCGAGCATCTGCCCGACCGGCCCGTCCCCCGGGATCGGGTACTCCTTGGGCAGGATGGACCAGAACACGATCCGCCCCTCGGCGTCGGTGCGCAGCCGGCCGCGCAGCACCGGCCCTTCCAGCTCCGGGAGCTGGACGTCGTAGAAGCCGTCCGCGTTGGACTGCCACACGTCCACGACCGCGCCCTTGATGGGCTCACCATCGGTGTCCGTGACCCGCGCATCCACCCAGAGCGGCACGCCGGGCAGTCCTCCGGAGATGTCCCCGCCGTTGGCGGTCTCGGGCGGGCCCTCCACGTAGAAGGGACCGAGCACCGCAGACGGAGTGGTGGTGGGCGTACGGGAGTTGGTGAGCAGATCCACGGCGCTGGAGACGCCGAGGGTGTCCGACAGCAGCACGAACTCCTGGCGGGTCGGGCTGCAGATCTGGCCGGTGCGGGTGAGGAAGTCGATGGCGTACTGCCACTCGTCCTCAGTGACGTCGTTGGTGGCGACGAAGGTGTGCAGATGCCGGACCAGGTCGCTCAGCAAGGTGCGGACGCGCGGGTCGGAAGCCTGCGCGAAGCTCGCCACGACCCGTTCGGTGAGACGGGCCAGCCGGGCCTCCGTGGAGGTGGGACCCTCGGGGCGGCGTCCGTGCCAGGCGCCAGCCAGCAGCTCCGCGATGCCCTCGGTGGTCAGCTCACGCGGGTTCGGGTACGGAGTGGAGGTGGCCAGCTCCGCCGCGCGGGGGAGGCCGGACTCCGGCATGCCGAGGTCGCGCAGCGAGGTGGGGCCGCCCAGGGAGGCGACCAGGTCGTACACGCCGCTCGGGGCGTCGGGCACGCCCAGGGCGTCGGCGATGCGGCGCATCACGTCGGGCACCGCGGGCGCGTTGTAGGCCATGGCGTGCGGCAGGACGACGGTGTGCGTCTCGGCGTGCGGCAGATCGAAGCTGCCGCCGAGGGTGTGGCACAGTTTGTGGTGCAGGCCCATGCCCACGGTGGCGAGGCAGGTCCCGGCGAGCCAGGCCGCGTGCAGCAGATCGGCGCGGGCCTCCACGTCGGCCGGGTCTGTGGCGAGGCGGGGCAGCGCCCGGGCGATGCGGGAGATCGCGTCGAGGGCCTGCTGGTCGGTGACCGGGTTCGCGTCGGCGGAGTACAGGGCCTCGACGGCGTGGGCGAGCGCGTTGACGCCACTCGTGACCGTCAGGGACAGCGGCAGGGTGAGGGTGAAGTCGACGTCGTAGATGACGGTCTCGGGCAGGATGTCCGGAGACGACTGGGTGACCTTGCGTCCGTCCCGCGTCTCACCGAGGACGGGGGTCACCTCGGAGCCGGCGTACGTGGTCGGCAGGATCACCTGCGGCAGTCCCGTGCGCAGAGCCAGCGCCTTCGACAGGCCGGTCGTGGAACCGCCTCCCACGGCGACGATGCCGTCCACGGAGGCCTCCCTGAGCACGTCGAGCGCCTGCTCGGTCACCTCCACCGGGGTGTGCATGGCCGCGCCGTCGAACTCCGCTGCCAGAAGACCACCGAGTGCCTGGCGGACCCGCGCGGAGGCCACCGCGAGGGGCCCGCTGGACAGCAGCAGCACCCGGGAGCAGCCGAGCCGCTCGACCTCCTCGCCGAGCCGGCCGACCGTGCCGGCACCGAAGACCACCCGCGCCGGGTGGGATGTGTAGACGAACGTCCGCATGGAACTCTGCCTCCGCGTGTCATCCGGTCCCGTCGGTCCTTGACCCACCGAGTATGCGAATGACATCCGCGTTAACTCCTGCACGATCCGTGCGCTCCACTGCACGAAACACGCGTGCGCGTCAGGAAGCGGCCTCGGACTGCCGCGATCGGCAGCGGTGGCCCAGGGCTGTCCGGCGCTGGAGCCGAGCCGGGCTGTGCGGCCTTTGCCGCCTGGCCAGGCCGGAACGGCGCGGTCCCGGGCCTGCGGGAGACGGTGCGGAAAAGAGGGCCGAACGGCCCTGGCCCTGCGCCCCGGCGCGCGGGAAGGATCGCGGCGGCGACGCCGATCCCAGCCACGAGCAGGCATCGGCACGGAACGCGGAACGAGGAGCAATCGATGGCGGACGGCGCGCAGGGCAGCCCGATCCGGGTCTTCCTGCTGGACGACCACGAGGTGGTACGGCGCGGTGTGCGCGACCTGCTGGACGACGAGCCGGACATCAGTGTGATCGGCGAGGCCGGCACGGTGGAGCAGGCACTGGTGCGCGTTCCAGCGCTGCGCCCGCAGGTGGCGGTGCTCGACGTCCGCCTGCCCGACGGCGACGGCGTGACGGTGTGCCGGGAGCTGCGTTCCCGCATGCCCGAGCTGGCCTGCCTGATGCTGACCTCCTTCGACGACGAGGAGGCCCTGCTGGACTCCATCATGGCGGGCGCCTCCGGGTACGTCCTCAAGCAGATCCAGGGCTCCGACCTGGTATCGGCCGTCCGCACCGTGGCCGCCGGCCAGTCGCTGCTCGACGCGAGCGCCACCACCAAGCTGATGGCCCGGCTGCGCGGCGGCCAGCAGCAGGAGCCGGACGGTCTGCCGGGCCTGACCGACCGGGAGCGGGAGATCCTCGCCCTGATCGGCGAAGGACTCACCAACCGGCAGATCGGCCAACGTCTCTACTTGGCCGAGAAGACGGTGAAGAACCACATCTCCCGCCTCCTGGCAAAGCTCGGCGTGGAACGCCGCATCCAGGCCGCTGTCATCGCCACTCAGTTCGAGGACCGGCGGAAGCAGCACGGGCACTGAACTTGGTGTTTAACCTCGGCCGTTCACCTGACCCGCTGATCTTGGTTCGTTCTCGGGACAGCAGGACGGCCGTTCTTCACGCTTCGAGGTGTCGAG
>NZ_JBFAWG010000104.1:0-17790 GCF_040680215.1 Streptomyces sp. NPDC052107 | reverse complement strand
CTCCCCGGCCCATTCCCCCATCACCACGAAAACGAGTCTGGCCCCGCCGCTCACGCGGCGGGGCCAGAACCCCAAGATCTTCATAAGCCTTCTAGTGGCACGGGGCGGCGACCACGCTGACCTCGGCGAGCCTCGCGGCTAAGTAGAGGCGACCCATTCCTTTCCGCCAGCGCCATCCAGCCCCGTGACAAGTACACCTACTCATCGACCTCTACCGCACGAAGGACGCCCGGCACGGGCACGACCCGCGGTTCGCCCACGTCGGCGCGGGCGTCGGCTCGGCTCTGCCCCGGCCGACGCCGGGCAGGTGGCCACAGGGGCAGCGAGTACTGCTCGCGGCGGTTCAAGCGTGCCTGCCGCAAGCCCGGCGTGGTGCAGTCCATGGGCAGAGCTGGATCTTGCTTCGACGCCGTGAGCGAGGCGTTCAACAGGGTCCTCAAAGTGGAGTACGTACACCGGCATAACCTTCCGCATCCGCACCGAGGCCCGCATCAAGATCGCCACCTGGATCACCGACTTCTACAACGCCAGGCGGCTACACAGCGTGTGCGGGTTCAAGAGCCCGATCGACTACGAACGTGACTACCGGGCCACCCTCGTCGAGGGACTGGCCGCATAGATCGTCTCCATACTGCGAGGGGATTGACAAGCCGGCCTTCCAGGCTTCCAAGCCGCGATATCGCGACGGTTCCGCTAGTCGGGGATGCAACTCGCGGGGAGCGTGACACCCCCCGTCACGCTCCTGCCAGATAGCGTGATAGTGACCGAGCGTAAGCGTTACGGGCGTGAATCGGCTAACCGGCTGACCGACGACGAGGTCCGGGCGTCCTGCCCTGGGCCGGGAGGAGCACGACGCCATGGAGATCGGCATCGGACTACCAGTACTGCGCCCTGACCCGGGCCTGTCGATCGTGGACTGGGCCAAACGCGCCGAGGAGCGCGGCTTCTCCACGCTCGGCAGTACCGACCGCCTTGTCTACGACAACTACGAGCCGCTGACCGCCCTGGCCGTAGCCGCCGGAGCCACCTCCCGCATCCGGCTGACCACCGGCATCCTGCTGGCCCCACTGCGCGCCAACCACGCGCTGTTCGCCAAGTCCGCTGCCACGCTCGACCGGATGTCAGGCGGCCGACTTGTGCTGGGCCTTGCACCCGGCGCCCGGGAGGACGACTACAGAGCGAGCCGACTCGATTTCCAGCGCCGCGGCAAACTGTTCGACTCACTACTCGAAACGGCCACCCGGCAGTGGCAAGGCCAGGACGGTATCGGACCGCGCCCGGCCACGCCCGGCGGCCCCCCGCTGCTGATGGGCGGTTTCACCAAGCCCGCCCTGCGGCGGATGGTCACCTACGCTCGCGGCTGGCTCGGTGGAGCCCAGGGTGTCGAGAACTTCCGGTCCCACCTCCCAGGGGTCCGACAGGCCTGGCAGGACGCGGGCAAGGCGGGCGAGCCCCGCCTGGTGGCGACCGCGCACTTCGCGCTGGGCCCAGGCGCAGAGCAACGCCTGTACAACAGCCTTGCGAGCTACTACACCTCGGGAACCTATATTCGCGAAAGCATCGAAGCGGGTCTGGCCACGCCCGAACAAGTGGCGCGCGAGGTCGCTGCCTACACCGAAGCGGGCTGTGACGAGCTCATTCTCTTCCCCCACGGCGGCGGCCTCGAACAGGTGGACCTGCTCGCCGTGGCGGTAGGGCTGTGACTGTGCGGCTGCCGAATGCTTCATCCGACCAGGTAAGGCGGCGTGCCGGTAGTACGGCCTGCTGGAATTGACTCGCCGGCTCCTCGAGCATGCGGCGGGTCAGCTCGGTGGCGCCTGCACCCGCCAACTGGGGCTCCGTGGGCCGCTGTACAGTTTCGAGTCGAGCTCGCCGGTCGGTCGGAGGCGGTCCGGGAAATGCGGCACATGGGCGAGCGGGCCGCGGCCGATGGGCCCGCCCACTCCCAGGGCCCACAGCGGGATGCGGAAGTGCGGCCGGCGAGTCACACTCATGGGCCGAGGTGCACATGCGCGGCCATACCTCCACGGCTTCAGAGCGTTCGCGGAGACGCGCCCGTACCGCGGTCTCCAGGGCGTGTGCCGCGGCGGCAGCCAGCATAGGGGACGCCGGCCATGAGCAACGGGTGTCCTGGCAGCCGTTGGTCCTACTCGCTGCGTACGTACAGGTCCAGGCTGGCCGACCTGGTCGTGCCGCTCGTTGATCACCGGGGTGACCTCCAACTCCGCGATGTGCCTCTGCGACATGTGCGCGAGCGCTCAGCTCTCGCACCTCGGTGTCCTCGGATCGGGAGCCGCGGCGAGGCTCCAGGACGGACCGATTCGGCGTCCAGCTCGGCGATCTCACTCCGCAAGCTCCGGATTGGCCGTTCGCCAGCTTCTCGGCCCGGCTCGGGGTCGCATGCCAACACCAACAGCGTGTTCACCACATCAGCCACCCGGTCGCAGTAGGTCCCTGGGCCGTTGCGCGGGTCCTCGATCTGGAGCAGGCAACCCACATCCTGGGGTAACGAGCTGTTGTCGTTTGGCTGCGGGATGGGCGCGTTCTGGCGTGCGTGAGGGAGTGCCTCAAGCTCCCCGCCCCGCTGGCGCACCTGGCCAACGCCCCACACGGCCGGTACGTGCTCGCCGCCCGCGTGGCGTTCACACACCGGGGCGCGGAGTGGCGCGACCGCGTCAGTGCCAACCGGGCCGTGGCTACCGCATCCACGAAGACGTGAGCCGAGGCCGCCGGTATCTCACCGCATCATGGACGAACCCGTCGGTCACCGTCTTGTCCCTGGCCACGGTCCGTGCGGGCGGCCTGGTCGGCGTGGACACCAACGCCGACCACCTTGCCGCCTGGCGCCTCGACGAACACGGCAACCCCACCGGCGAACCCCGACCCTTCGACTACGGCCTGACCGGCACCGCCGGCCATCGCGACGCGCAGGTCCGCCACGCCCTGATCCGCCTCCTGCACTGGGCCAAGCGCCACCGTCTCGCGGTCGCCGTCGAAGACCTCTACTTCACGGCCAAGACAACCCGCGAGAAGCACGGGCGTCGCAAGAAGTTCCGCAAGCTCATCTCCGGCATGTGCGTGGCCAGGCTGCGGGCCCGCCTCGTGTCCATGGCGGCCGAACTCGGCATCACCGTCGTCGCCGTCGACCCGGCCTACACCTCCAAGTGGGGCGCCCAGCACTGGCAAAAGCTGCTCACCGCCAAACGCCGCAAGACCACTCGCCACGACGCGGCAGCCGTGGCGATCGGCAGGCGCGCCCTGGGACACCCGATCCGGCGACGGACGGCACCGCGCCCATACGACCGGAGCGATCGTGTGGGGCATCGGACCGTCCAGGCCCGACCGGGCACCCCGGGACGTGAGGGCAACTGCCGCCATCCCCGGACCACGGACCCGATCCGTGCGCGCCGGACGCGGAGCGTACGCGGTGGACCAGAACACCCAACACCGTTTAGGGCGTTCGGCTGAGCACGAGTCCTGGCAACAGGACTCACTCCCGCTCAGTCTCTAGGAACGGTTCTTCAGCGATCCCAGCCACTACGCGTCCCTGGTGAGCGGGCGAGGTTGGAGCGAGGACGTCTTTTGGCGTTGGCTGTCGGGGACAATGCACGACACGTCGCTACCGCTCGACGGGGGTCTTGAGAGTCAAGCCCGGGCCGCGCCGGTGTCCAGACGTCGACCTCGGCGACCAAGTAGTGAGTGACTCATGCCTCTGGCAGATAGGCGTCGGGGGCCTGCGGATCAGGTATGACCATGGGGTACTCCCCAGAGACTTCCGCCAGTGCCTTGAACGCGGCGTCGCTCCTGGACGAGAAGCTCTGTCCACCGTGCCCTATGTGGGCAGGCCGGCCCGGCGCCGGGAAACGTCCGTGATGGCGACCCAGTCTTTGTCGGCGTCACCGTGTGCGAGGGCGTCGAGGAAGGCATCCCGCAGCACGCTGCCGAAAGGCAGCGGGACGCTCGCCCCAGCGCCCGTGGTGAGGGCGAGGTTGACATCTTTGAGGCCAAGGGGAAGGCGGAAGCCGACTGGTTCGTAGCGGCGTTCGGCAACCATGGTGCCGTAGCCGCCGTAGATGGGTCCGGGGAAAACAGTGCTGGTGAGCATCTCGATGAGGTCGGTCGTGCGCACACCGTTGGCCTCGGCCAGAGTGCACGCCTCCGCCATTGACTCGATCGCACAGATAATCAGGAAGTTGACGCTGATTTTGGCGATGATGGCCTGCCTGGGACGCTCGCCGAAATTCCAGATGCGCTGGCCCATAGCCGCCAGCAGCGGTTCTGCCCTCTTGAGGAGTGCCGGATCGCCTGCGGTCAGGATGCTCAGTTCGCCGGCGGCGGCGACCGGGGGACGGCCGAGGACGGGCGCCGCGAGGTACCCGATGCCGTGCTCGGTGTGCAGGGCCACGGCACGGTCGGTGAGCTCAGGTGAGACCGTTGCCATGTTGACGTGCAGGGAGGCCTTCGCCCCCGCCAGCAAGGCAGGGTCGAGCAGCAGTTGTTCGACGATGTCGTCCTTGGCCAGCATGGAGACGACCACGTCGGCGGAGAAGGCGCCAGCGATGTCCTTAGCGGCCTCGGCACCCTGCTTCGTCAGCGCAGCGACAGGCTGGGGCGATCGGTTCCAGACCCGCACACGGTGGCCGACGCGTACCAGGTTGGCGGCCATGCCCTGCCCCATCGCGCCGAGACCGATGAATCCGACCGTCATACCGGCCATCGCGCGCTCCCCGTTGTCCTCGAGTGGCCGACGGCTCGGCCACGATGTTCCTGACTGTACGTCACGATTTGGGAAGGCGAATCAGCTGGCCGGTTCGTGTCGGGATGAACCCTCTGCGCGTGACCGGCTTCCGGTCGGTCTTCGAGGTCGCCAGCCGTTCATCGTGCGAACGCGCTCCCTGGCCCTGGCGTTTGCCTCGAATGTCCGGTTGATCATGTGATGCGGTAGAGGGCAAGGGTGCGGTGGAGTTCGGTGTGGGCTCGGCGTCGGGCGGCGGTGTCGACGTACCCGGCGAGCTTGAGCGCGCCGCGGCGAGCACGGCGGGCGTATGGCGGGACTTGGCTGGGACTTGTCCTCGCCGAAGATGACATGGCACTCCGAGTGGACGGTGTTCTCCACGGTCCAGTGCCCGCGAGCCCAGGTGGCGATCTCGGCGGCGGATGCCTGCTCGGCGCGCACGTCGATGATGGCATAGAGAGTCTCGCTGGACCACTTCTTCGCTCCGTACAAGCGGCGTCTGCGCTAGATGCGCAGGACCTGGCGGGCGTGCGAGAAGAGCAGGCCGTTGACGGTGACGACCTGTACGTGACGGTGCTCGTGGCGGCCGTGGCCGCAGGCGTCGGTCACGGCGGATCACGGGAACCTCTTTCCAGGGCAGCCGGTGGACTTGGCGGGTCTGACCGCGCTGGTTGGGACGGCAGGGTCAGCGGCAGTACGCCGCGAACCTGCACCAGGGTGAGGCGCTTGGCGAGGAACTCCCGCGAGGCCTTCGCCCACCGGGCGTAGTGAGCGGTCTCGCGGTGCGTGGCGACTCCCTGTTCGTCGCGGAAGACCTCCACGAGGTGGTAGGCGTCCGGGTCGGTCGTGTCCTGGAACTGCCCCAGCCCGGGAAGACCGCCGGGGACGCTGGCGCTGCTGGCCGACCCACCACGGCCCGAGCATAGGCCCAGACCACAAGCCCACCGTGCCCCGACGCACCGTCAGACGTTCACACCCCCAGCAACGTGACAGAGCCGACCACGGGATCTGCCGAGCAGGGCTTGGCTCAAGCGGAGCTTGCGCCGTCGCCTGATGTGCCGCCGCTCTTCCTGCTCGGGGTCGTCACTGCCGTGCTGTCCGTTCTGTTCTGGCGGGCCGCCCCTTTTGGCCGGGCCCGCTCCTGCTCGGCGGCGGCTTCCTCAAGGGCGTCCATGACGTCCTTGCCGATGCGCATCCCGGCTGCGTCGTGGTGGGCGCGGGCAGTGGTGGAGTCCACGCTGACCAGGGATGAGTCCGTCTGTCCCTGGCGGGCGGCCTCGGCGATCAGGCCTGCGAGCAGTTCGGTGAAGAGGCCGGCGTCCCGCCACACCCCGGAAGCGGCCGTAGACCGTCGACCACGGGCCGAACTCGCCCGGCATCTCCCGCCTCTGGCTGCTGGTGCGGAACCGCCAGATCACCCCCTCGAACTGTTCCCGCAGCCGCTCGGAGTACGGGCCGAACCCGCCGATCGGCAGGTGGGGCTCGATGAACTTCCACTGCTCGTCGGTCAGTTGCCTGCGCGTCACACCAAGCGTCCCACCGGATCCGGCCCCCGTACAAGAACAGAACCCAAAGAGCGATCACAACATCACGCAGGCCCTAATAGGCATCTTTCGGCAGTTCTTGTTCGGCCCAGGCGGTCTTGCCGCCGCCCGTTGTGCAGCGGCATCCCTGTCGCCGGCAGAGCTGGGCGACGATGGAGAGGCCGTGGCCGGACTCGTCGAGGCTGCGGGCCAGGCGCCGACGAGGCAGACAGTCGCTGGCATCGGAGACTTCGCAGGTCAGAACCTCGTGCCGGATCAGGCGCAGACGGATGGGGCCAGTGGCGTGGCGGACGGCGTTGGTGACCAGTTCGCTGACGATCAGCTCCGTGGACGGCACCATCCGATCCAGCCCCCACCGGGCCAGTTCTCCGGTGACCAAAGCCCGGGCGGTGCGGACGACGGCAGGGTCGCTGGGCAGGTCCCAGGTCGCAGTCTGGCTGGAGCTCAGAGAACGCGTCCGCGCCAGGAGCAGGGTGACATCGTCGGATGGCGGCTGGATGGGCAGCGTCTCGATCACGGAGGAGCACAGGTGCTCCAGGGTCCCGCCAGGCTGTGCCAAGCTGGCGCTCAGTCGCTTCATTCCGACGTCGAGGTCGTGGTCGCGGGTCTCGATCAGGCCGTCGGTGTAGAAGGCGAGCCGCGTGCCGGGGGGCAGTTCCAGCTCCACGGCCTCGAAAGGGACCAGGCCGATGCCGAGGGGGGCTCCGGTGGGGAGGTCAGGGAAGGTGACCTTGCCGCGCGGGTCGATGATCGCGGGCGGGGGGTGCCCGGCCCGTGCCATGGTGCACCGCCGGGTGACCGGGTCGTAGACGGCGTACAGACAGGTCGAGCCCATCACGGCGAGCTTCTCGTAGTCGTCGGCGTCCCCGTCCTCCTCGGTCAGCCGCCGGACCATGTCATCGAGGCGGGTCAGCAGTTCGTCGGGGGGCAGGTCCATAGCCGCGAGCGTGCGGACCGCGGTGCGCAGGCTGCCCATGGTGGCGGCGGCGTTGATGCCGTGTCCGACCACGTCGCCGACGACCAGCGCCACCCGGGCACTGGACAGCGGGATCACATCGAACCAGTCGCCCCCGACGCCGGCGTCCGCGTCGGCCGGCAGGTAGCGCCAGGCCACCTCGACGGCCGCACTTTCCCCCAAACGGTGGGGCAGCAGAGTGCGTTGGAGCGTGAGGGCCGCGGTGTGCTCGCGGGTGTACTGGCGGGCGTTGTCCAAGGCGAGTGCGGCCCGGGTGACGAGTCCCTCGGCGAGGAGCAGATCGTCTTCCTGGAACGGGGTGGGTTCCTCGGTGCGGATGAACAACGCCACGCCCAGCACCGCCCGCCGTGCGCGGATGGGCACGATCATCAGGGAGTGAATCCCGTGCTCGCGGATCGTCCGCGCACGCGCGGGATCGCGGTCGAGCCATGTGCCGGCAGCGGTGTCCAGCATCGGTTCCAGGTGAGAGCGGCCGGAGGACAGAACGCTGATCTGGGGGGCGTGCGGTGGGATGAAGACCGGTTCACCGCGTGCCCACGGGGATTCCGGGATCCCCGGGTGGATCGAGGCCACGCCGCCCCGGCGGAGAACCGGGTGGCGCCCGCCCGCCGGTCCGATGCAGCCCGGGAGTTTTTCGCCGAGCGTGACCGACTCCACCAGGTCGACGGTGGCGTAGTCGGCCAGCAGGGGCACGGCGAGTTCAGCCAGTTCCTGGCTGGTCTGCATCACGTCCAGACTGCTGCCGATCCGCGTGCTGGCCTCGCTGAGGATGGCCAGACGCTCGCGCGCCCGCCGGTTGCCGGTAACATCCAGATTGATGCAGCACACCCCGAGCGTCTGCCCGTCGGCGTCCTGGAGGCAGCAGATCGAGGCCGCGAACACGTGGTCCCGGCGCTTTTCCGCCGGCGGCCACGCCCGGTACTCGAGGGCTGCGGGCCTACCGCTGTTGAGCACCTGCCGCATCACCACCTCGAGCGCTTCGCTCTCCCAGCCGGACAGCGCAGCCGTGAGGCGACGTCCGAGCCGCCGGTCGCGGGGGACGCCGTCCTGGCGCTCGACGGCGTCGTTGACCCACGTGCAGCGCAGTTCCCGGTCGCGCACGATGATGCCGATCGGTGTGCGGGTGAGAATCGACTCCCGCACCGATCCGCTGCTCGACGCCAAAGAGAGCGCTGCGATGTCGGTCCCGGAGACGAGCCAGTGGACCGCTCCGCCCTGCCCCCACAACTGCAAGATCCGCAAGCCCACATTGAGCGTGTGGCCGTCGCGGTGGCGGACCGCCGCATTGCCGGACCAGCCACCCCGAGCACGGCACTGCTCCACGAACGCCTGCACTTGCGACGCGTTCTGGGCGAGCGGCAACACGACCGCCACGGACCGGCCCACCACCTGCCCGGCCGAGTACCCGACAAGCCGCTGTGCGGTGCCCGTCCACCCGACCACCGTCCCATCGGCGTCGAGCATGGCAATCGCAGCGTCGTGTATCTCGTGGGGATTGGGGAGCTCACTAATTACTCCTGCCATTTTTTCGTGTGCTCCTTTGCCTGCTGTTCAGCTGGGCATCGTTACCTGCGCCCATTCCGTTTCGGCTTGATCGGCCGCATTCAGCCTCACGTCCACCCTGGTGAACCGGCATCACAAGGTTCTGGTGGTTTTCATGCAAGATGTTCGGATTGCGGGTCACGTCGCCCGCCGGCGAAAGCGACGACGAAAAGCCTGGGGGCGGCGCCACCATCCATCCGGCCCTTGGTGAGGCGCCCGTCACCGAACTTGGTGAAGCCGGAGGACGCGTCCACGTGCCGGATGCCGGGCTACGACGCGGCCTCCGGCCGGCAGCGGGCTGTGTGGCCCGGGCCGGCGCAGCCGCAAGAGAGGGCGGAGTCGTCCTCCGCGGTGAAGCCGCCGAGCAGACCGCTTCTCGCGCGCCGACGCGAGCCGCTCTCCGTCGGCGGGCGGCGCCGGTCCCGGGCTCGCGATTGTGGCCGCCGCGGCTAACGGGACGCCCCGCGATTGATCTTGCGGCGTGCTGGTATGGGGGTTCGGCGGGCTGGTGGTTCAGCAATCGCTGGTCGGCCCGTTACTCGTACCGGTACTTCAGCGAATCCGCCTCCGCCTGCTCGATGTCAGCGATCGTCAGCTCCGGCATCCGCAGCTGAGCCAGCGTCACCTCGGCCGAGGTCGGCTGGGCGTCCGCCGGCAGCCACTGCTCCGGCTTCCAGGCCCCGCTGCGCAGGAGCGACTTGGGGCAGTGCGGGTAGACCTCCTCGATCCCCAGCACCAGCGCACTGGCCGGCGGCTTGCCCACGGCGGTCAGCTGCGACAGCAGCTCCGGGCGGGTGGAGACGCAGGCCCGCCCGTTCACCCTGAGCGTCGTGGTGCGCCCCGGGATGACGAACAGCAGCCCGGCCCGTCCGGTGGCGACGACGTTCTGCAGGGTGTCCAGACGCTTGTTGCCGGTCGCGTCCGGTATCGCCACCGTCCGTCGGTCCAGGACGGCGACGAACCCGGCGGGGCCGCCGCGCGGGGAAACGTCACAGTTGCCCTCGGCGTCCGCGCTGGCGACCAGGACCAGCGATGAGCATCCGATCAATCGCTGGGTCTGTTCGGTGAGTTCGGTCATCTGCTTGCGCACGGCCGCGTCGCTGGGGAGTTCGTAGGCCCGACGCAGCGCCTCCTGGTCGGGCACGGCGTCGAGGCGGAGCGAGTCGAAGGCACTGCTGGCAAGAGGTGTCGTCATGCCCCCGACCCTAATGGGCCGACCTGCGATTGATCTTGGTCGGTGAGTGCGGGGCCAAAGAGACACCCACGCGAGTTGCCTGGTGTGTGAAGATCAAACAGGCCGCGCGGCCATGTCCCATCCTGCCTTCTACGGGCTGTCGCACCATCATCTGGGCGAGTTGATCGCAGAACTCGCCCCGCGTTGGGTGGCGCGCTGTGAGTCCGGGCGCCATGAGCGACGTGAGGGCGACCGTCGGCGAGAGGCGGGGGCCGGGCCGAAGTACGAACTGGTCTTCACCGACCGGCTCCTGGTGACACTGGTCCATCTGCCGACTGGGCTCACCCATGAGGCGTTGGGCGTGCTCCACGAGGTGGGGTCCGCCACGATCGGCCGGGCGATCCGGGGGGTCCGCCCGCTGCTGGCGGACCGTGGGTTCGCCGTCCCCGACCGGCCCGGCATCCGGCTGCGGACCCTGGATGACGTGTTCGCCTATGCCGCAGCCGAGGGCGTTACCTTGCGGATCGACGGGATGGAGACCCAGGTGTGCCGCCCACACGCAGGCCGTCCCGGCCGGCGGGCCTTCGTCTGCGGCAAGCGCAGGCAGAACACCGTCAAGACCACCAGGATCAACGACGGTCAGGGCCGCACCCTGTGATCCGGGGCCCAGCGCCCAGGTCGGATGCACGACCAGGAGGCCGCGTCGTAGCCCGGCATCCGGCACGTGGACGCGTCCTCCGGCTTCACCAAGTTCGGTGACGGGCGCCTCACCAAGGGCCGGATGGATGGTGGCGCCGCCCCCAGGCTTTTCGTCGTCGCTTTCACCGGCGGGCGACGTGACCCGCAATCCGAACATCTTGCATGAAAACCACCAGAACCTTGTGATGCCGGTTCACCAGGGTGGACGTGAGGCTGAATGCATCGGTCAAGCCGGACAGCAGGAAACGGAGCACCACCATGGCAGAAGCAACCACGCGAGAACGAGCGCACATCTACGCGGCTTCCGTCCCGCGGTACGGGGTGGCGGCGCGGAAATACGTCACCGAGTTCATCGGCGCGTTCTTCCTGACGTTCGCGGTCGCGATGGCCGCATTGAGCGGCAGCACGTTCGTGCCACTGGCGGCCGGCGCGACCCTGATGGTCATGATCTACGCCGGCGGGCACATCTCCGGCGGCCACTACAACCCGGCGGTGACGCTGGCGGCGCTGGTCCGCCGCCGGATCGGAGTCCGGGACGCGATCGCGTACGCGGTCGCGCAGGTGGTCGCCGGCGTCGTCGCCGGGGTCATCGCCCGTGCCGTGGTCGACCCCCCGGCCGTCCGGACCCTGGCCCTGTCCGGGCACACCGAGGCGGCCGCCGCCGTGGTCGAGCTGCTGGTCACCTTCGCGCTGTGCTACGTCGTGCTGAACGTGGCTACCAGCAAGGACCAGCCCGACAACGGGTTCTACGGGCTCGCGATCGGTTTCACCGTCACGGCCGGCGCGTTCGCCGTCGGCGGCATTTCCGGCGGCGTGTTCAACCCGGCGGTCGCGCTGGGCGGCGCCACCGCAGGACTGTTCGGCTGGTCGACGATCTGGGTCTACCTCGTCGTCCAGCTCGTCGCCGGCATCGCGGCGGGGCTGGCGTTCCTGGCGCTCAACCCCGGCGACAAGTGACCGAGCACGGGCCGTCACCGGCCTTGTACACCCCAGAACGGCCAGCCCGGGCCGGTCGCCTCCCCGCTTTCCGTCACCCCGATTTCCATCACCCCGCATTCCACCGCACACACAGAGGAGAAACGGTCCATGACCAGCATGCAGCCCAAGCCGACGACCAACGATGCCGGCATCCCGGTGGCCAGCGACGACCATTCGCTGACCGTCGGTCCCGACGGCCCGATCCTGCTGCAGGACCATTACCTGATCGAGCAGATGGCCAACTTCAACCGGGAGCGGATCCCGGAGCGTCAGCCGCACGCCAAGGGAGCCGGCGCGTTCGGATACTTCGAGGCCACGAACGACGTCAGCGCCTACACCAAGGCCGCGGTGTTCCAGCCGGGCACCCGCACAGACACGCTCATCCGGTTCTCCACCGTGGCCGGGGAGCAGGGCAGCCCGGACACCTGGCGGGATCCGCGCGGGTTCTCGCTGAAGATGTACACCTCCGAGGGCAATCTCGACCTCGTCGGCAACAACACGCCGGTGTTCTTCATTCGCGACCCGCTGAAGTTCCAGCATTTCATCCGGTCCCAGAAGCGCCGCGCCGACAGCGGGCTGCGGGACAACGACATGCAGTGGGACTTCTGGACCCTGTCCCCGGAGTCGGCGCACATGGTGACCTGGCTGATGGGCGACCGGGGCATCCCGCGGACCTGGCGGCACATGAACGGGTACTCCAGTCACACCTACTCCTGGCTCAACGCCGACGGTGAGCTGTTCTGGGTCAAGTACCACTTCATCACCGACCAGGGCATCGAGTTCCTCACCCAGGCCGAGGCCGACGACCTGGCCGGCAAGGACGGCGACTACCACCGGCGTGACCTGTTCGAGGCGATCAAGCGCGGGGAGTACCCGAGCTGGACGCTGAAGGTGCAGATCATGCCGTTCGAGGATGCCAAGACCTACCGGTTCAACCCGTTCGACCTGACCAAGGTGTGGCCGCACGGCGACTACCCGCTGCACGAGGTGGGCCGGCTGACGCTGGACCGCAACGTGAGCGACTTCCACACCGAGATGGAGCAGGCCGCGTTCGAGCCGAACAACCAGGTGCCCGGCACCGGGCTGTCGCCGGACAAGATGCTGCTGGCCCGCGGGTTCTCCTACGCCGACGCGCACCGCGCCCGGCTCGGGGTCAACTACAAGCAGATCCCGGTGAACTCGGCGAAGGTCGAGATGCACTCGTACTCCAAGGACGGCGTGATGCGTGTCCGCAACGTCTCCGACCCGGTGTACGCGCCCAACTCCTACGGCGGCCCGCAGGCCGACCCGGTCGCGGCCGCGGAGGTGCACTGGTCCGCCGACGGCGACATGGTCCGGTCCGCCTACACGCTGCGCCGTGAAGACGACGACTGGGGGCAGGCCCGCACCATGGTCCGCGAGGTCCTGGACGACGCCGAGCGCGACCGGCTGGTGTCCAACATCGCCGGCCACCTGCTGGGCGGCGTGTCCGAGCCGGTGCTCGAGCGCGCCCTCCAGTACTGGAAGAACGTCGACCAGACCCTCGGCGAGAGGGTCGAGAAGGTCGTCCGCGACGGGCAGCACTGACCGGCGGCCCGAACCCAGCCACGGGCCCGGCGCCGACAGGCACCGGGCCCATTCCCCTGACGTCCGGAACAGCAGCCATCCGGCAAGAAACAGCCCAGATTGCGGGCGGAACGCTGAGACGCGATGAACAAGCCGACGAAGTCCGCATGCTACGAGATCCGCGTGCGCGGGCAGCTGAGCCAGACGCTGCTCGGCGCGTTCCCCGGCCTGCACGCAGAGATCGAGGGAGGCGACACCCTGCTCATCGGGACGCTGCCCGATCAGGCCGCGCTCCATGGTGTGCTGGCCCAGATCGAAGCGCTCTGCCTGGAACTGGTCGAGCTCCGGTCATGTGGCGGTGCGCCTGCCGGCAGCCGGGTCCGCGGCAGGCGCCGCCAGGCCTGAGACCTGGCTCAGGGCCTGCGCGAGGAGGGTGCGAGCAAGCCGAGGGCCCGAGCCTGCGCCACGGCTTGGCTACGGCTGTGCGTGCCGAGCTTCCCGTACAGGTGCCGCATGTGCGTCCGCACGGTGTTCACCGACAGGGAGAGCTCGTCGGCGATCTCCGGTGCCGGCAGGTTCGTGGGCAGGTAGCGCAGGACGCGGGTCTCACTGTGGGTCAGCGGCTCGCGCAGACGCGCCGGCGCGCCGGCTGCCAGCTCTCCTTGCTTTCCGGCCAGGAGGTCGAGGATCTCGGAGATCATGGCGGCATGAGCGGTGCCACTCCGGGCGTGGCGTTCGAGCAGTTCCGGCGCGGGGTGGAGGAGGAAGGGCAGCACCGTGGCATCGGGCTCGACGAGATCGAGCGCGCGCTCCAGGGCGCGCCCGGCGGCGGCCGGGTCGCCGAGCGCGTCGCGCGCGATCGCCTCGAGCAAGAGGGGTTGAACCAGCCAGCGACGGGGTGCCATGGGCGGGGCGGAGCCGTCGAGGACGGGCGCGAGCGCGGCGCTGGCCGCCTGCGGGTCGTTCCGGGCGAGGTGCAGCGCCGCCAGGGCGGCCCGAGCCTCCCCGGTCTCGCGCTCACCCGGGTTCAGCTCGGCCAGCGCCCGTTCGACGCGCTGCGCTTCGCCGAGCCGCACCAACGTGTGGAGCTGGAACGCTTGCGTCTTCGTGGCGAGCGGATGACGGGCGGCCACCAGATCTGTCATGCGCTCGGCGGAGCGGAAACCAGCCAGCGCGTCCTCGTCACGGCCACGCGCGAGCTCGAGCAGCCCGCGGCCATAGTGAAGCATCAGTCCGATCACCGGATCGGCCTCCTGGCGCACCGCCGGCTCGGCTCGCTCCAGCCACGGCTCTGCCTCGTCGAGCCGTCCCCGCCAGAGCATGCGCAGGCCGAGCGCCACGTAAGCGGCGGCAACGATCGGCTCGTCGGTCCAGCCGTGCTGCCGGGCCAGCTCGATCGCCTGCCCGCCGCGCTCCGCGACCAGATCAGGCGCCCGGCTCAGCGCCACGACCGCTCGATGTGCCAGCCCGAGGATCTCCAGATACGGCCGCCCGATCCGGTGCGCCAGCGCGACGCCCCGCTCGAGGTGCCGGTCCACTTCTTCATGCCAAACCCAGGTTTCGGCGATGCCCAGGCTGATCAGTGCCAGCGCGCGCAGCTCATCACCACGTTCGGGCTCCGCCGCGTCCGGGGCAAGCAGCCGCTGCGCCTCCTCGACCACGGCTGGCAGGTCGCCGCGCTGGCGGGCCAGCAAGAGCCGCAGCACGGTGACCGTCAGATCGAAATGCTCGCGCCGGTCTCCGGGCACCGACGCGGAGCGGCGGGTGGCCAGGGCCAGCTGTCGCTCCGCCTTCCCCAGCGATCCATGCTCCGCTTCATCGAATGCGGCCAGCGCGCTGAGCTCCCCGTCGGCCGCGATCGCCCCGGCGGGGAATCCGGCCAGCAGCGCGTGGGCCGTGGCGGCCTGCCCATCCAATCCGAGGCCGATCCAGCGGTCCGACAGCAGGCGGGCCGCCGGACCCCAGTCCCCCGCCGCCTGGGCGTGCCGGATCGCCTCCACCGGATACCCGTGTCCCGCATACCAGCCGGCCGCGGCGCGATGTACCGTGGGTACCTCTTGCGGAGCGGTGCGTCGCAGCTCCAGCTGCAACAGATCGGCGAACATCGTGTGGTAGCGGAACCAGGAACGCCGCGCGTCCAGCGAGACCACGAACGCCCCGGCCTGCTCCAGGTCCTGCAAGACCCGTTCCGCGCCGGAACCCCCGGTCAGCAGGTCGGCGAGCTCGCCGTTCACCCGCTCCAGCACGCTGGTCCGCAGCAGCAGCAGCCGGACCTCCTCGCTCTGCCGCTCCATCACCTCGGCCAGCAGGTAATCGGCCACCGTCCGCTCGCTGCCGGCGAACCCGGCCGCGAACCTCTCCGGGTCTGGATGCCCGGCCAGCGACAAAGCAGCCAGCCGCAGCCCGGCAGCCCATCCCTCAGTCCGTTCATGCAGCCGCGCAAGGGTTGACCTGGACAACTCCACCCCGGCGTCTTGAAACAACGCCCGCGCCTCCTCCAGGCTGAATCGCAGACCGTCCGCGCGGATCTCCGTGAGTCCCGCCTCCAGCCGCAGCCGGTGCAGCCCCAGGCGCAGATCCCGACGTGTGGAAAGCACGAACCGCACCTCCGCTGACGCGCGCATCAGCAGCAGTTCCAGCTGGCGCTGCGCCTCGGCCGAGCGCAACTCGTGCAGATCGTCGATGATCAGCCAGACCGGGTCCTCCAGCGGCGCCAGGTCCTGCAGCAGCCGCTCCACGATCATCCACCCGTCCAGGTCCGGCGCCTTGGTCAACGGCCGCACCAGGTCCGAGCCGGCGGCCGTGGCCCGCAGCGCGTCGCACACAGCGATCCAGAACCGTTGCGGATCGCTCTCCTCGCGCTGGACCGAGACGAACGCGGCTCGCTCTGCCAGGCCTGTCTCGCGGACCCAGGACCGCAGCACGACTGTCTTCCCGCTGCCGGCCGGCGCCGATACCGTGGTGACGCGCGCCGCTTTCCCAAGCCGCGCGAAGAGCGCGGGGCGGGAGACGATCCCTCCCTGGACGGCAGGAACCATCTGGGCGTCGGCGCTCTGGGATCGGCCGGCAGTTCTCATAGCACTCATTGTCAGGTCGGCAGGGTCACCTTGCGCACTTCCGACCATCGCACAGGTCGGCAGTCAACGCCCTCCGGCACGTATCGAACATGAACTACCGGTTTGATCGGGCTGGCTGCGGCCGCCATCGGCTTCGGCACCGGCCACCTGTTCCACACCGCCGGAGGGCGAGCCTTTCTCAGAGGCCGGACAGCGAAGACGAACTCATGGACCACTCCCGCTCGGGTCTGAGCGCGTTCGAGGTGCCACTGGCGGCTCTGCCCAAGCACGCCCACGCTCAAGGCATATCGCGCCCTGGTGCCTTGATGAGATTTCGCGCCCCGGAGCACAGCAGCTCCGCCGCCAGCTCAGAGCCGAGCCGCCGGGCTTCGGTGAGGGCGGACGGGGAGGCGAGCGGGGTGGCGCCGTGCACGCGCAGCACCCGGCTTCCGTCGGCGCTGATGACGGCGGCCCGCATCCACAGCGGCTCCGTACCCGCCGCGTACGCGCCGACTGGGGCGCTGCATCCGGCCTCCAGCGCCTCGAGCAGGCTGCGCTCGGCTGTCACCGCGGCCAGGCCGGCCTGACCGGTGACGGCACCGAGCAAGGCCGCAAGCTCGGGCTCGCCATCGCGGCATTCCACGGCGAGGGCTCCCTGGCCGGGGGCCGGGAGCATCTCATCCGGCTCGAAGACCTGGGTGACGGCATCGACCCGGCCGATCCTGGCCAGACCGGCGTAGGCCAGCACCACCCCGTCGAGCTCACCGGAATCCACCTTGCCCAGCCGGGTGTCGGCGTTGCCGCGGATCGGGACGCAACGCAGGTCACCGCGCAGGCTCAGCAGCTGCGCGGCCCGCCGCGTCGAGCCGGTGCCGATCCTGGCCCCGGACGGCAGGTCGGCGAGCTTGGCGCCGTCCCGCGCGACCAGCGCATCCCGCGGGTCGTCCCGGGGCGGCACCGCGGCCAGCACGATGCCCGCCGCGGACCCGGTCGGCAGGTCCTTCAGCGAATGCACGGCCAGGTCGACCTCACCGCCCAGCAGCGCCTCCCGTAGCGCACCGACGAACACGCCGGCGCCGCCGATCTGGGCCAGTTGCGCCCGGCTGACGTCGCCCGGCGTCATCACCCCGACGACCTCCACCGGGCGGCCGGCCCGCTCGGTGATCTTGCCAGCCACCCGACGGGATTGGGCGATGGCCATCATGCTCATGCGGCTGCCGAGCCGCAGCGTCTGCGCGCTCACGGGAAACCCACCTGCTCCGGGGCGGCGCGCGTAACCACCTCGACCGCACGCGGATCAAGATCGAACAGAACTCGCAGCGCCGCGGCATATTCCTCGCCCCCCCGGTGCGCCCGCTAGGGCCTTCACCCGTACGGTCGGCACGTGCAGGAGCTTCTCCGCCACTCGCCGCACGGCCTGGCCTATCTCATCGAGCGCGTGCCCGCTCAACCGTTCCTAATCAGTGAGCAGTAGTGAGTCTTGGACCCATACCTGGTCACTGCGGGCATCCCGAACGGTTTTGGATGTCCTGGTCGCCCGC
>NZ_JBFAWG010000103.1:0-18038 GCF_040680215.1 Streptomyces sp. NPDC052107 | reverse complement strand
GTAGCCCTTGGGGTCGTAGTACTCAGGGTCCGACAGACGCATGACCGGCCGGGAGACCACATCGTAAAGACCGTGCAGCACCAACTCCCGGTTGACGATGCAGATCTTGTCCCTCGGTATCCCGGGATAGAGACGGAACTCGCTGTCCACCGTCACCCGCCCCCAACCCGTTGAGCCGCTTCGCGAATGCGGACAGCGCGTGGTCGTACCCCTGGCACATCCGTTCCCGGTGACGCCGCACGGCGGGGTCGTCGAGCGGCTCACCGTTCGGCCCCACCCTGGACGGGACAACCTTGGGCTGCCCGAAATCCGGCACGAGCACTCTGATGCAGACACGCCTGGTCGGTCCGGGATCGTCGAGAAGCTCCTCCATGTGGTGGCAAAGCGCGCCGACGATCGTCTCCCCGGTATAGCCGAGAAAGGTGATCTCCACCGTCCGGGCACGGAAGGCCCCGCCCACACATCGGTCCAATTCGCGCGACTCCACCTGCGAACGCGCAGGCAGCCGAAGCGACGCGGCCAGGTCCTACGCCTTCCAGCGGCGTACGTCTGCGTATACGAGCCGCCGTCCCGGCGCGGGGCCCGGCAGTGGTACGCCGGGCGCCCGCGCCTCGGGGGCAGGATGCGGTCAGCCGGCCTTGGCGAGGGCCGGGACGAAGCGGGCCGCGTCGATCGTTCCGACACCGGTCGCCATGTCGTAGCCCTTCACCGCGGTGTAGCCGGTGACTCCCGCGTAGCTGTTGTTCGTGCCGTCCTTCACGTCCACGATCCCGGTGGACGACTTCGACGAGGACTGCGCGTACAGCGAGTACAGCGCCTTGTGGATGTCCCCCAGCCGGTGCCCGGCAACCTGGTCGGCCAGGGCCACGATTCCTGCGAAGAGCGGGCTGGCCTCGCTGGTGCCGACGTAGACCTCCCAGCCGACCCGCTTCGGGTCGTAGCTGGAGTACACCCATCCGCCGCCCTTCAGCGCGGCGGACATGGAGACGTCCGGGGTGCTGCGGTGATTGCCGGCCACCCCATTCTGATACGAGGGACGGGCGAAGACGTGGGACTGGCCGCCGCCGCTGGCGCCATGGTCGTTGTAGACGCTGTCCGGCGCGATGCGGTTGCCGTTGGCGTCCAGGTGCAGCTGGGTGCCGCCGACCGAGACCACCAGGGGGTCGTCGGTCGGCCAGGCGTTGACCCTATACGGATAGGTGGTCTGGCCGTTCGTGGTGGTATCGGTGGGTCCGCTGTCGCCGGAAGCGTCGGTGACGGTCACACCGTGCTTGGCCGCGTCCTTGAAGGCGTACCGCAGGTTCTGGATGCTGGAGAAGTCACCCTTGCTGAAGCCGGGGAAGTTGTTCTCCGCCACGCCCCAGCTCTGGCTGATCACATCGCCCACGCCGCGGTCGATGAGCGACTTCTCGGCGTCCATGACCTCTCGCAGGCCGGTGGTGCCGTCCCCGATCCGGCCGACCCCGGTCTCCGCCAGGACGATGTGCGCGTCCGGGGCGACGGCATGCGCCATCTCCACGTCGAGAGTGGTCTCCCCGGCCCAGCCGAGCTGGTCGGCGTCGCCGGGGTCGAAACGCGGGACGTTGCCCCACTTGACCACGTCGACATGGGTGCTCTTGATGCCGAACCGGGCGCTGTAGACATCCAGGTCCTTCTGGATGGTCGGCGAGCCGAACGGATCCACGATCACGATCGTGCGCCCCTTGCCGGTCACTCCCGCCCGGTACAGCGGGTTCAGGTTGTACGCCTGGCGGTACTGGATCGCGTTGTAGCAGTCGAACCCCCACTTCGCCCGGCACTGCGCAGTGGTCATCAGGCTGCCGGCCCCGCTCTGCGATTGCTGCCCGGCCGCCGGCACGGGCTTGACTTCTTGCGCCGGTCGCACGGGTGCAGCGACGGCGACGGAACCAGACAAAAGCCCTGCTATCGCTGCGAAACTGGTGAGGCTGGTGACCCAGGCTGCGGCGACCGCAGTGCGCCGCCGCGCATGAATCCTGCGCATAGATGCTCCTCGTAGTGGACTAGACCAGCTCGGCCGTTGACCGCCGATCTCACTCCGAGGGCGTCCATGAGGCAAGAGTTTGCCCCTGTGTGACTTGTCACTTCTTCATCCGATTCAATGCCCTATGCCCATATCGAGCGTGTTCCGCACGGCCTGGGCAACCCATCGAGGGCGCGCATGCCGGCCTGGTTGTCGCACGGCTTTAGTCCAGGTGACAGCGGGGCCTTCGCGTGTCGGGTTGCCTCCTGCGCAGTCGCGACCGGTTCGATGTCCGCTATATCGGTTTTACGAGATAGCTCAGATCTGACTGCTTCGTGAGATACATCACGGTCTGACCGTCGAAGAGTGGGCGACGCTTGAGCGGGATCGGGTGCCGCTGGAGCCCGACATGGCGCCACGCGCCCACTTGGTGCCGAGCGGAGCGGTTGGTGGCGTCGAAGCCCCCGGAGGGACGGCCGGACGCAGGTGACGGTCCGTCGAATGTGACGGCTGACCTCGGCGGACGCTCCAAGATCCTGTCCACTGCGAACTGCTGGGTGAGGCGACGTCCCCAAAAGGCGGTTCGAAGCCATCCGCGTGATGGCCCGTGAGCACCTGCCGGTGGAGCTGACCAGCCGGGTGCTGCACGCCGCCGAGTCCGGGTACTACGCCTGGCAGGACCGTCCGCCGTCGAACCGCCTGGTCAAGCACGCCTGGCCGACCGAGGCCATCGTGGGCATCCACACCGCCTCCCGCGGCACCTACGGCTCCCGCCGGGTGCACGCCGAGCCCCGTCTGGACGTGAGCATCCACGTCAGCCACGACACCGTGGAGCTGCTGATGCAGTGCGCCGGCCCGCACGGCCTGCCCGGCAACCGGCCCCCCGCGCCAAGCACGTGACCCCATCCGTCTGCGCAGTTCATCCGCTTCGTCCGGCCCTCCGGGCTCCTCGTGTCAGGGCCAGGGCAGATGTCCGCCTGGCGGGCGGCACAGGGCGAGCACGTCCAGGACGACCGCTGTCTCCAGCAGGTCGTCGCGGCCCTCCTTCGCCTGCGGGCCCACCGTTGCCGGCCATCTGGTCCCGGTCGTCGCGCTCGTGCGCCACGGTCAGCTCCCGGCGGTCCATGACGTTGCTGTAGAGCAGGGCCGGGATGAGCTGGCCGATGCGGACCAGGTGCTCGCCGTACACGGCCTGTGCCGCCCGGCTGGTCACCCATCTGGGCCACGCCTCAACGGCGGACGCTTGGTGCGGGATCATGTACGCCACGCTACCGGCCGTCTGTCACATCATGGCCGGAGACGTTCGCGTTCCAGGTGTGCTCCGTCGCCCCGGTCTCGCGCCGATAGGTGATCCACACGCTGTACGGGGCGAGGCCCTGCGCACAGGCGAGAGCGAACAGAACTCGTTCGATCGTGTCCAGACGCTGGGTATCGAGCGCTCCTGCGGCGCGCCGACGGCATCGGCGAGGGCGTCAACATCCGCCTCCAGGTCCCGTAGCCGCTCGTCGCGCGTCGCCGTCTCGTTTTCCGTACCCACCAATCTGATGACCGTCTGTGGCCGGCGCCGCAGACCCGCCAGGCCGAAGGTCAGGTCGGGTTCAGTGGAGTAATGCCGGTGCCCCCGTACAGCTCGGGTTCCAGCGACAGGACAGTGAGTGGTTCCCCCGCCCTCACCGCCTGCCAGGCGATCGCTGCCGCGTGCGCCACCGGCCAGTCGACGTTTCTCCAGTCCATCGCGTCCACCGCGTGCGTCGAGGTGAACGGCACGTTCTCCGCGAACCGTAGGGACGCCGCGTGCTTGCCGGCACCGGCGACCTGCCGTTCGGCGGCCAGCACGGACAGCGACGGGATGATGACCCGGCCAGTGCCACGCGAGGCCTCGATGTAGAGGCCGGTGAAGAAGGGATCCGCACGGAACAGGGCGGCCAGAGCGGTGTGGTCCAGGACAGCCGTCAGGTTCATGCCGCGGCGCCGTCCTGATGGGCGCGGATCTTCGCCCAGGCGTCCTGGCCGACCTGCTGGACCTGCTCGGTGTACTCGATGCCGAGCTCCCGGGCAGCCTCTCGGGCGCGCTGCTCCCGCTCGGCAACCGTGAGCTCCCGGGCAGCGAGGTCCTCTAGCAGCTCCGTGATGGTGGTGCCGCGCTCCTCCGCAAGGATGCGCAGCCGGTTACGCACTTCCTCGCTGGTTTTGATGCTCGTCGGCTTGCTCATGGAGTCGATTCTACCGCCGGTAGACCCGGCGGGATCACGTCTTCGAGCGCGCCGTCGGCGCAGCTGGCGGCCCACCACAGAGACGGCACCCGGATGACGGGGGCGGCCTCGGGACAGCATGGCTCCCCCACCGGCCTAAGGCTTGTCCCGCAATCGATCTTGCAGGCGTGCCAGGCGTACTGATTGCTGGGACGGTGGCCCGGCTATCCGGCTTGGAGCAGGTTGTGGAGGCGGGCGACGCCAAGCATGGCGTGGTGGACGCCTTCGCCCTTGAGTCGGCAGTCACGCAGGATCTTCCAGGTCTTCATCCGGGCGAAGACGTGCTCGACCCGAGCCCGGACTTGTTTGTGAGAGCGGTTGTGGTCCTGCTTCCACTCGCACAGTTCACCGCCGGCCGGGCGGCGGTGCGGGATTACGAGTCCGGTGCCCCGGTAGCCGCCGTCGGCGATCGTCGTGGTCCTTCCTACGGCTTGCTTGGCCCCGGATTCGGCCCACGCCTTGCAGTCGTTGCGGTTGCCGGGCACTGGTCGTCCGACCGCGACGACCAAGCGGGTGTCGGCATCGATGACGACCTGGTGGTTGGTCGAGTAGCGGTAGTTCTTGGACTGCTCGGCGATGGTGTGATCGCGGGTCGGCACGAGGGTGCCGTCGACGATGAGCACGGTGTCCCTCTGGAAGCGCCACCGCTGTTTGAGGGCGAGCTGTGGCCCCGTGTGGTCGATGATGCGGTCGGCGCTGGACTTTGAGATGCCGAACAGGGGCGCCAGTTGCCGCAGTGTCAAGTTGGTTCGCCAGTATGCCGCGACCAGGAGCACTCGGTCCTCCAGCGGCAGCGACCAGGGGCGCCCCGGACGAGTTCGTTCGGCTCCTTCCCGTCGCAGACTGGTGATCAGCTTGCGAAAGTCGCGCGGGCTCAGCCCGGTGAACGGGGCTATCCAGGACGGTTCCGACGCCGTGATCACACCAGCCACGTCAAGATCATCTCATCGCGAGCGATTGGATCGCGAGGCGTGGCGCTACAGCTTGATCTGCCCTGTCAGCCACCATTCGAGGTACTTGGCCAGGCTCGGTGCCACCCAGGTGCGGCTGTCGTCCTCGTGGTTCCAGACGAAGACATCGGGACGGTCGATCCTGGAGAGGAGCGCGAACAGGTCTCCGTTTCCCGCGTCCGCGAAGAAGAGCAGCGGATCGAACGGCATGTAGAGGGTGGCGAGCTCAGCGTCCTCGCGAAGGCTCTGGTTCTCAGAGGCGATGCGCTCGGCAGACCAGATGAGTCCGTCTCCGTACTCGCCCTCGATGCCGTTGCTCTCGCGTAGGAGAGCAGCAAGGTCCTGAGACAGTGGATGGCCGAGGATCGTGGTGCAGCGGATCAGCGACGACTCCGATGCAGGGGATTGGAAGACGACCGTGCTGGGCAGGGCCGCAACGACTTCGGACCACACAGTTGATTCGACCTCCATGAGTCTGGCCTGGATCGAACCGGCCTACAGTCCGTCGGCGCCAGCCGGGGCCCGCCCCTCGACCAGCGTGACTGATCAACGAGCCGAACCGTACGGCCCCGGCCGAGCCGGTCACTCACCGCCCCCGGCAATGCGGGACAGCCCTTAGGGCCGGATACCAAGGCTGACCCCGCCATGCGGCTAAAACCAGTCACAACCCTGTTGCCTGGCCGAATCCGGTGCCATCCTGTGACCGCGGTGATCCTCTTCCTCCCCCAGGCGGAGGCCCCCGCCCCCCTGGCCCCGTCCGTGTGCCGTCACCCAGCCGCGTTCACTGATTAGCGGCCAGCACTGCCGCGAGGCCTTCTTGTAAATCTTTGACGTAATACTCGGGAACCTCCAGCGACGGGAAATGTCCCCCGATTTCGGGCGACCTCCATCGGACGATCTGTCGGTACCGCTCCTGTGCCCAGGCGCGCGGACACTTCTCGATATCGCGGGGATACATACTGATTGCTGACGGGACGTCGACCCGAAGTTCGGGATCGAGCGAGTTGTGGCTTTCGTAGTAAATGCGGGCCGACGATGCGCCGGTCCGCGTCAGCCAATACAGGGTGACGTCGTCAAGAACGCGGTCTCTGGATATCGTCTCGAACGGGCTATCTTCGGTGTCTGACCACTCGGCGAACTTGTCAAGGATCCAGGCAAGAAGCCCGACCGGTGAGTCGACGAGCGAGTAGCCGATGGTCTGCGGTCGGGTCGCCTGCTGCTTCGCGTACGCCGCGCGGTGGCGCCAGAAATCGCGGGTTTCCTCGGTCCACTTGCGCTCGACCGCCGTCAGCCCGTCCATTGTCAACCCGGGCGGTCCCTCCGCGAACGTTGTGTGGATGCCGAGAACGTGCGCCGGGAACCTGCCGCCGAGAACCGTGGTGATATTACCTCCCCAGTCGCCGCCGTGGGCTGCGAACTTGCTGTAGCCGAGCCTTCCCATCAGTTCCACCCATGCGGCCGCGATCTTTTCGGTCCCCCACCCGGTGTTGGCCGGCTTGTCGCTGTAACCGAAGCCTGGTAGCGATGGAACCACGACGTGGAACGCCGACGCGTCTGCATCTTTCGGATCTGCCATCTCGTCTACTACATCGATGAACTCAGCAATGCTGCCGGGCCAGCCGTGCGTCAAGATCAGAGGAGTGGCATCTGCGCGCGCGGATCGGCGGTGCAGGAAGTGGATTCCCAGATCATCAATGGTCGTGCGGAACTGGCCGATCCGGTTGAGGCGTTCTTCGAACGACCGCCAGTTGTACCCGGTGCGCCAGTAGTTCACGACATCGACGAGGTCGGCGAGAGGAACGCCCTGTTCCCATCGGCGAGGGTCGGGCGCGGCGCGATAGACCGTCTCGGCCTCCGGTAGTCGCGCCGCGGCTAGTCGCGCGCGCAGATCGTCGAGGTCAGCGTCAGTCGCGTGGGCTTCAAATGCTTGCACGTCGCTGGTTGGACGGGGCATGAGACCTCCTGACCATCATGGAACCGTCTAAGGCGGTTCTAGCAGTTCTCCGGGCCACGCTGCAACCGGCTAAGGTGGTTCCATGCGTGCTGCGTTTCCCGACTTCCGCCTCGGCAACGTGCTGGCGACCAGCTTCACGGGGACTCTGTCGGAGCGTCATGGCAACGCTGTGGAGCGCATTCCCACGCCGCAGCGACTCGTCGACTGGCTGGCAGTGAACGGCCTCGCCGTGGACTCCTGCACCACTGCCCAGCTCGACCTCGCTCGGGAACTGAGGGAGTCGATTCACGCCGCCGCGACAGCGGCCGCGATCCAGGACGCTCTCCCTGCATCTGCTGTCCAAGTCATCAATGACTGCAGCGTCCAGGGTCGGGCCGCGGCGATCCTGACGCCCGAGGGTAAGCGGCAATGGCGGCTCAGCTCGGCTTCCTGCGTGGAAGATGCCCTCAGCGTGATCGCCGCCGACGCGATCGGCATCATCGCAGGCGAACGGGACGGAAAATTGGCCTTGTGCGCATCACCAACCTGCCAAGCCGCCTTCTTCGACACCAGCCAAAGTCGCACCCGTAAATGGTGTGACATGAACACGTGCGGGAATCGTCAGAAGAAAGCACGCTTCAATGCCAACCAGCGCAAAAACCCCAGATCAGCGGAGTGATCGTTACCTCGGTACATCAAAGTGGGCCCCACGCCTGCGACACATCTGTCGCGTTGGGTGCACCCCAGCGGCACCACCAAAGACCATGGTCAGGAGGTGGTCCGTGGGGCTGTAGTCGATCTTCCAGTCGGCATAGACCCCGCAGAATCCGTCCTTGATGCACCGCAGGCCCACGGTCACCCAGCGGACCGATCCGTCGCCGCCGAGCGAGAACGCGACGGCGACTTCGAACTCCTCGCTCCCGCAAGGGCAGCCGGCCGCACCGGGCGCGTCGTCCTCCCAGGACTCCTCGTTCCGGTACTCCTCGCTGTCCGCGATGAACGCGCGGCTCCCCCAGGTAGGTGTCCGCCTTCGCGAAGACCAGCACGGCGAGCACCAGGCGCATGGGGTATCGCCGCACGGACGCCGGGCGGCAGAGCCGTCGATCAATCTCGTGGTAGCGTCGCGGCGGAGGCTCATAGGTGCCCGCCCCGGACGAGATGTGCGCCGTACCCGGCCTGCTAAGACGACGCACTCAGGAGGCGTCATGACTGCAGCCACATCCGTCATCGATTTCGACAGCCCGGCTCCCCGGCCTCGCGCCTTAGACGTCCGCTGGATCCACGGCTCACCGTCGTCCAAGCACAACACTGACCCGGACGTCCAGGTCTACGAGTACGACGAGCACACGGTCATCCTGCGCCAGAACATGGCGATCGACTACGAAGCGCCGTTCCTGTTCCTGCTGTTCGGCAATACACAGGCGGTGCTGATCGACACCGGAGCCACCGCGTCCACCGAGTTCTTCCCCTTGCGCCAGGTGGTAGACCAGCTCGTCGACGGCTGGCTTGCCCGCCACCCCCGGCAGGGGTATCACCTGCTGGTACTGCACACCCACGCCCACGACGACCACATCGCGGGCGACGGCCAGTTCGCCGACCGCCCCGACACCACGGTAGTGAGCGCCGACCTGACCAACGCCTGGAAGTATTTCGGATTCGACGAGAACCCCGCCGCCGTGGCGAGGGTCGATCTGGGAGGCCGCAGGCTCGAGTGCCTGGCCACCCCCGGGCACCACGAGGCAGCCGTGACGTTCTACGACCCGTGGACCGGGTTCCTGCTCACCGGCGACACGGTCTACCCCGGCCGACTCTACGTCCAGGACTGGTCCGCCTTCGCCCGGACCATCGACCGCCTGATCGACTTCTCCGAACACAGGCCGGTCACCCACGTCCTGGGCTGCCACATCGAGATGACTACCGAACCGGGCGTGGACTACCCGGTCCGCACCACCTACCAACCCCACGAACCCCCGCTGCAGATGACCACCGGCCACCTCCACGAGATCCGCACCGCACTCAACGAGATCGGCGACCAGCCCCACCGACTCGCCCGCCCCCTCTTCGTCATCTGCCCAGACGACTGAGCCCTGCCCCAGAAGTACCGCCAGCCCGGCAAGGGCTCCACGTTGCTCACCAATGCTGCCATGCTCGCCGCACATCGCCCCGCATCGGCACGAGCCGAAGTCAGTAACTCGTGCGTGGGGTGGAGCGGCACAGGTGGAGGACCCCCGGCCGGCCCTTCCGGCTCGCCTGACGCGGCGGCGCGGCTTACAAGCCTGTTCCGGGCGCACGGAGACGCCCCCGCCTGGTCGCGATGCTGGTGGCGCTTGCCCGAGCCGTCACGAGGGGAACCGCTCTGGGCGGAAATCCGCCAGCAACTCATCTCTCGTCCCGCTGAGGATCTCCGAAGCAAGCAGCCGACCGATTACCGGCCCGAGCGTGATGCCGCTGTGGGAAACGGCCTCGTAGTAGCCCGGCACAGACGGCACCGCTCCCACCGAGGGGAATCCGTCGGCCGGGATAGGCCGGTGGGCTACCCGTGTCTGCTCGATGCGGGAGTTGCCGAGCTCGGGAACGACGTGCCGCGCCGATTCGTGGAGCAGCCGTGCGAGTTCCGCTGGATCTTCGCCTGCGTCGATGAGTGCGTCGATCTCGCGGCTGTGGAGAACCACCGAAGCGTCCCCGTCAGGACGGATCTCGATGTGAGGCGCGTGCATGGCCCGGCGAACCGGGACCTGAGCACAGCCGATCCGGGCGACGACGCCGGGTTCCCGACGCATCGGCAACTGCCGTGCGATGAGCCCGGCGACGTGGGAGGCGCTGGGGCCCGCTGCATTCACGACGATGTCGACGTCGAGACAGCTCCCATCGGACAGAGCAACCGTCCGGATGCTCCCGTCGGCACCGGTGCCGACCTCACAGACCGCGGTACCGGACCGGAGCTCGGCGCCAGATGCAACAGCCTGGCCGACCAGGCGGCCGACGAGATGACGTCCGTGCACCCATGCTTCGTCTGGGTAGAACACGACTGGAACCTCGCCGGGCACCGTGAGAGCAGGTTCGAGGCGGCGCACCTCAGCCCCCGTGCACACCTCGACCCGGTAGTCCCAGCTTGCCAGCACTCCGGCTGTTTCCAGAAGCTTCATCTGCGCTGCCGGTTCGTCTGCCCAGCGCAGGTGGCCGCTGGGATACCACCATGAGTCTGGCCCGATAGCCCTGGCAAGCTCACGATGGGCTGCCATGCCCGCGACGTTCAGGTCGAAGTAGGACTTGCGCGCAGACTTGTTGCTGGCATTGACCCACGAGAAAGACCAGTTGGTGACGCCTTCGCCCGGCTGGCCTGCGTCGATGAAGACCACCTCGGCGCCCTGCCGGGACAGGTTCCAGCCCACGCTGGCTCCGAGGATGCCCACTCCGATGACAGCAACACGTTCAGGCCGATACACGGACCCGATCCTCACGAACGCCCCCTTCCCAGGTCACCGGCGAACTCCCGTTCCTAGCATGCAAGCACCAGTCACCGCCTGCCGCGGTTGTCCTTGCCTGGGGAAGCCTCAGCCCGACCCCCATCCCCATACCTCACACACCCCGGGATACAGCCCCCGCTCCGGGCCCATCAGGGACTTGAAGGAAGTTCACCCTGACGAGCCGAAGTCAGTAACTTCGCGGCCCTGGACCTTGACGGGGGCCGGCCGCGGCCTGGGTCGGTACCGATTCGGGGAGGCCGAAGCGTGGGTAGAGGGCGTCGAGGTGGAAGCGGGTGATCGCGCGGATCTGCCCGCCGGTGATGTCGAGCACGATGAGCCCGCCCGGCGTGGCCACCGGCTTGCCCGGTTGGCTGACATAGCTACCGAGCGAGGGCTGCGTGTTGGCATACGTGGGCAGTAGAAATACGTCGCGCTCGCCCCGGTAGTCGAATGCCACCCGGAAGAATTCGGCGATCGCGTCGTGGCCGTGGTACTGGTGGGGCACCGGCGGCATGGACAACCACGCGTCGTCGGTGAGCAGCGCGATCAGGCCGTCGACGTCGGCGGCGACGAAGGCGTCGGCGAAGCGACGGGCCACCTTGTCGCGCTCCCCCGCTGACCCGCGCCGGTCCGCTGGTTCCTCCCTCCCGGACGCCGCGTCCACCGCGGCGCGGGCACGTTGCAGGGCGCCCTTGATCGCGGTCTGGCTGGTGCCGAGCATGTCGGCCACTTCATTGGTGTCGAAGCCGAGCACGTCGCGCAGTACGAGTGTGGCGGCTTGGCGTGGTGGCATCCGCTGCAAGGCGGCCACGAACGCCAGTTCCACCGCTTCGCTGGCCTGGTACCGCACGTCCGGTCCGGGCGCGGTGTCGGCGATCGCGTCCAGCAGGGTGTCCGGGAACGGCTGCAGCCAGGTGATCTCGTCCCGGCTGGTCGGCTCGGGTGGCTGGAACGGCGGCACCGGTTCGGGCACGACTCGCCGGCTGGCAGCGCGTAGCGCGTTGAGGCACTGATTGGTGGCGATCCGGTACAGCCACGAGCGCAGTGACGACCGCTGCTGGAAACCGCCCAGCCCACGCCACGCCGCCACCAAGGTCTCCTGCAGTACGTCCTCGGCGTCGGTCAGCGAGCCGAGCATCCGGTAGCAGTGCACCAGCAGTTCCCGCCCGTGCGGTTCGGTCAGCTCGCGGAACGCCTGCTCGTCTCCGGCGCGGGCCCGGTCCAGGGTGGCCTGTTGCACGACCACAGCCTGCCATGCCCCACCGACATTTTTCGAGAAATTCCGCGCGCACCGTTCCGTTCGCGACCGGGCCGGTGTCTGCACGAGTGACAGACACACCGAGAGCAAGGGAGTTGAGTTCGATGAACCAGGCACACCGTCCAGGTTGGACGTTGGCGATCACATCGGTGGCGTTCTTCATGGTCGCGCTGGACGCGCTGGTGGTCACCACCGCGCTGCCGGTGATCGGGCGGGACCTGCACGCCGGGATGATGACGCTGCAATGGACGGTCAACACCTACGGCCTGACCTACGCGGCGGTCATCATCACCGCGGCCGCGCTGGGCGACCGCTACGGACGCCGGGCGGTGTTCATGGCCGGTCTCGCGGTTTTCACGGTGGCGTCGGCCGGCTGCGCGCTCGCGCCGAGCGTGGCGGCGTTGCTGGCCGCGCGCACCGTGCAGGGGGTCGGTGCTGCCGCGGTGATGCCGCTGAGCCTCACCATCCTGACCCAGGCGTTCCCGCCGCAGCGGCGGGGCGCGATTGTCGGTATCTGGGGCGGCCTTGGCGGGCTGGCGGTCGCCGCTGGTCCCTTGGTAGGCGGCGCCGTGACTCAAGGCCTGGACTGGCACTGGATCTTCTGGGTGAACGTGCCGATCGGGCTCGCCGCGCTCGCGCTGTCCGGTGCCCGGCTGCCGGAGTCGCGGGGGCAGGCAGTTCGGCTGGACGTGCCCGGCGTTGCCCTGCTGACCGGGGGCGTGTTCGCGCTGGTCTGGGGCCTGGTGAGAGCCGGCGAGGTCGGTTGGGGCGCTGCGCAGACCGTGGTCGTGCTGGCGCTCGGGCTCGCGCTGGTGGCCGGGTTCGTCGCCTGGGAACGGCGCACGGCCACGCCGTTGCTGCCGCCGCAGTTGTTCCGGGTGCGTGACGTCGCCGCGGCTAACGCAAGTGCCTTCCTGATGAGCGGCGCGGTGACCGCGTCGGCGTTCCTGATCGCGCAGTACTGCCAGCTGGTGCTGGGCTACTCGCCGCTAGGCACCGGGCTGCACCTCCTGCCGTGGACGGCCACCCCGCTGCTGATCGCCCCGGTCGCCGGGCGGTTGTCCGACCGGATTGGGCGGCGCCCGGTGCTGGCCATCGGTCTGCTGTTGCAGGCCGTGGGGCTGGGTTGGTTCGCTCTGCTCGCCGACGGCCGACCGCACTATGCGGTGCTGGTGACGCCGTTGGTGGTGGCCGGTATCGGCATCTCGATGGCGCTGCCGACCGCGGCCACAGCGGCGATCAATGCGGTGCGGCCGGAGGAGATGGGCAAGGCATCGGGCACCAACAGCACTCTGCAACGGCTGGGCGCGGTGTTCTGTGTCGCGATCGCGACCACCGTGTTCACCGCCGCCGGCGGCACGGCCACCACGTTCGCCGCGGGCTTCCGTCCCGCGCTGGAGATCGTCGCCGCGATGTCCCTGCTCGGGGTGGGCACCGCTTCGGCACTGCGCGGCCGCCACGCCAGCCGGTCCACGTCGGCCCCCGCCGCGCGGCTTGTCGACACAGGCAGCCCCACCGCCTGACCACCCTGTCCGAACACAACAACCAACAATGGAAGGGAAAAACCCTACTGATTGCTTGCCGCCGACGGGCGGATCCGCCGCTGTTCTTCCAGTTCCGGTTCGGGACACCCCCGTTTACGCGGACAACGAGCCGTCTTGTGATCGAAGTTCGGCCAAACGTAATTCACCACTTGGCCGCCGGGGCGCGAAAGGGTGCGCACGACTTCGACACACTCGGGAAGGAACAACGGTGGACACACCGACCCAAACGTCCAGCACGACATCCGACAGATCCAGCGCGTCGAGCGAGCCGACCACGACCGGCGGGGTCAGCCGCCGGCACGCCCTGGGGCTCTTGGGCACGGCGGGCACCGGAGCCGCCGCGACCGCGCTGCTGGGCGTCGGCCCCGCGGCGGCGGCCGAACAGCACGGCGCTCCCGCTCTCCACGTCGCGCCCGGCAAGACGGGGGCCTCGCCCGTGCAGGGCCTGCACCTGACGTTCGGTGCGGACCCGAGCACCCAGATGATCGTCTCCTGGCTCACGGACGGTCCGGTCAACCAGCCGATCGTGCGCTACGGCACGTTCGACGGCGGCGTGGGCTCGAGCGTCGCGGCCACGACCCGCACCTACGCCGACGGCAAGTCCGGACGCACGGTCTACGTCCACCACGCCGCTCTGAACCAGCTGCACCACAACACCGACTACGTGTACGTGGTCTCCCACGAGGGTGCCACCCCCGACAGCGGCACCTTCCGCACAGCGCCGCGCGGGCGCGCCCCCCTCACCTTCACCAGCTTCGGCGACCAGGCGGCGCCGCAGGTGTCGTGGTCGTCCGACGGTACGCCCACGCTCGACAACAACTCCACGCCCGCCAGCAAGGACATCGTGACCGGAATCGAGCAGGTCGCGCCGCTGTTCCACCTGCTCAACGGCGACCTGTGCTACGCCAACAGGGATGTCGACCGGGTCCGCACCTGGAACAACTTCTTCACCAACAACACCCGCTCGGCCCGCTTCCGCCCCTGGATGCCCGCGGCCGGCAACCACGAGATCGAGTCCGGCAACGGCCCGATCGGCATGGACGCCTTCCAGGCGTACTTCACGCTGCCGTCGACCGAGACCGACCCCGAGCTCGCCGGCCTGTGGTACGCGTTCACCGCCGGCTCGGTCCGCGTCATCGTGCTGCAGAACGACGACTACGTCTACCAGCACGCGAGTGACTACTACATCGCCGGCTACTCCGGTGGCCGCCAGCTCGCCTTCCTCGAGCGGGAGCTGAAGGCCGCCCGGGCCTCGCGCGACATCGACTGGGTCGTCGTCGCGATGCACCAAGTCATGATCAGCTCCTCCGACGCCAGTGGCTCCGACATGGCGCTGCGTCAGAACTACGGGCCGCTCTTCGACAGGTACGGCGTCGACCTGGTGGTGTGCGGCCACGAGCACAACTACGAGCGGTCACTCGCCGTGCGCGGCGTCGTCGCGGGCAGCGAGACCCTCACCCCCAACCCGGTCTCTCAGGCGACCGACGTCGTCGACACCTCCTTCGGCACCGTGCACATGGTGCTCGGCGGTGGCGGGGTGTCCGGCACGAACAACCAGTCGTTCTTCAAGGACGGCACCGCCAAGGTGATCACCGGTTTCAACAGCACCGGCGGCTCCAACTACGCCAAGGAGCAGGCAATCTGGCGGGGCACCCGCGACGAGGACCACCCCTACGGCTTCGCAGCGTTCACCGTCGACCCCGGCCGTCACCCCGGCGACACGACGAGCATGTACGTCACCTACTACAACGTGAACAAGCCGAACGGTGAGCTGTCGGTCTTCGAGAAATTCACTCTGCAGCGGAAGCGTTCCGACGGCGGCCGCTGACCGTACACCCGGGCGGCAGGAGTGAACCGACCCACACTCCTGCCGATGGCGCAACCAACGCTCCCCCATTCCCGCGATGGTGACATCGCGGGACTGAGGTCGTCGCGGACGTCCCGGTCACGTACCCGTGCCCGCCTTGCTGTCAGGGCTTCCCGCGCCGACTATCTGCGGTTGCCCCCTGGTGGAAGGTGGTGGCTACGAGAGCGGTCCCAGGATCTCCTGGGACTCGATGAGCCCCCGCCCGCTGGGTGCCTTGCCGTCACCCAAGACGCGTGCGGCTTGCCGGGCCCGGAGTTCGAGGTGTGCTTCCGCCGGCTTGGCGTAGCCGTAGCGGGCGCGGGCCTCCGCAGGCGTCAGTACTTCTTCGTTGCGGGGAGGAATGCCCAGCTTCATCGGCGCGATCACGGGGGCTCACGTGCCCGCTGCGTGCCCGTTCCGAGGGGACGCAAAGGGGAACCGTGGGGAACAACCCGCCCGGCTGCGCTCCGCCCCAGGTCGGAGGCTCGGCAGGTCAGCCAAGGCCCGCATACGGCGTCTTCCAAACTGGGACGTAGATCGGGCTGCATATCCAGATGCGCAGGCAGCGGGACTTCGCCAGGATGCGGCCGTGACCGAACCCTTCATCAACGTGAACCGCGGCCCAGAGGACGGGCCCTATCGGTGTCCGTGCTGCGACTACCTGACGCTTGCCGAGCGCGGCCTCTACGAGATCTGCCCCGTGTGCTTCTGGGAGGACGACGGCCAGGACGATCAGGACGCCGACAGGGTACGCGGCGGACCGAACGGCCGGCTGAGTCTGACTGAGGCCCGTCGGAACTTCCACGCCATGGGTGCCTGCGACGAGCGGCGCACCCAGTTCGTTCGGGAGCCACTGTCACACGAGCATCCGCTGTCCTGACATCACCCATTGACGGGCCGTCCCGGGGCCGTCAAAGGGTGCTCCACGACGACCAACGCTGACAACCGATGACAGCTGAGCCGCAGGTCACAGCGTTGACCGATTACACGGCCGCAGGTCAAAGACCCGGCCCTTCACTTCTTCGGCTACTGACCGCGCTGGGGTCCGAGGCCCGCCCTCGGGCTGCTCGGCCGGCGCCCCTGGACCGTCGCTGCGCGAGGAGACCGCGCTCAGGGAACTCGCCGAGGAGACCGGCATCACCGACGTCGAACTCACTGACGGATATACCCGAGGAGCTTCATGAGCGCATGATGTCGCGTGGTCTCGACACGTGGGACTGACATCCCCAGCGGCATAACTGTGACACCGAAGGAACCGTAAGGGCCCTTGCCACAAGCAGGCTGTCGCCTTCAACAACTCGCGGCAGTACCTGCATCGGCGCATGACGGGGCTGGCAGCGTTTCGGTCTAGCGGTGCCCCAGCAGAGGGATTAGCGTTATCCGCAGAGCAGTCGTGGTTCCGAAGTCGTGCGCCCGTGGTCACCTTGCCCGCGGGCCCTTTGCTGTACAGCCCTCTCCGGACCAGGGCTATTACCTCCGGGCCCGCACCATGCGGGCCCGAACCCCCTCGAAGGAGACAGGCATGGCCAAGGGCACTGTGAAGTGGTTCAACGCGGAGAAGGGCTTCGGCTTCATCGAGCAGGAGGGCGGCGGCCCGGACGTCTTCGCCCACTACTCCAACATTGCCGCTCAGGGCTTCCGCGAACTGCAGGAGGGCCAGCACGTGGAGTTCGACGTCACCCAAGGCCAAAAGGGCCCCCAGGCGGAGAACATCCGCGTCATCTGACCCAGCTCCCGAACAGGCCCGGCACCGTGGAGGGTGCCGGGCCTCCGTGTCTGGCCGCCGGCCGCGAGCGCTTCGGGCTGACTGACCGACATCAACCGGGCGGGTCCTCGCCCGCGCGGCCGCCGGCTCCGAGAGCGCGGCGCGGGCTCGGCGGCGGCGCAGGCTGGGCACCGGGCGCTCCGCGGGCCCGCAACTCGTCAAGGTCGGGGAGGTACACGCCGGGCAGCGCGTCGAGAAGGTCGGCCTGGGCAGCGCGGATGCTGTGCGCGGAAGCCTGGGGGCCGGAGGGTGGTGATCATCGCCTCGCAGACGGTGGTGGAGCGGCCTCGGTGCTGTCCCTGTCCGCAGCCGTCGTCTCGGCCGGGTACACCTGGCCGTGGCGCGCGGAAGGTGAGTTGTGGCCGCGGCTGTTCGTACTGGCCGCCGGGCTCGTATTGGGATCCGTGGTGGCCACCGCCGCGCATGACCAGATCGGTGGGCCGTGGCCGGCCTTCATCTTCGGCATCGGTGCCCCCTCTACGATCCGGGGCATCCTCTCCGGAGTGGAGGTCGGACCGCAGCCCAGCTCCGATGTAGATCGGGGCTATCAGACGGCCCCGCCGCTGCCACCCACGCCTAGGCAGAGGGAGGTCCTTGAAGGCTCCCCTCCCTGAAGGGAGGGGATTCGTCACCCTCCAGGGCTGAGCGGGGATTTACGGCTCAGGCCGCCACCGGAGCCGGCGGCTCGGGTGGTCTTACGCCCTCGACACCGTCCGGGTTCCAACCTGCCCGGACCAGCATCACGCGGGCGGAGTTCTTGTCCCTGGGGGACAGGGCTGCGCACGCGGTGCAGGCATACGTTCTCGTCGAGTGAAGTGTCCTTCAGCGCTTTGGCACGGGACTTGGCAAAGTCGCGTATCACCTGCTGCCGCGGCGCCGACGCGCCCTCAGCCAGCCATGGCGTGACCCCGCGTGCCTGGGTCAGCATCTTGTCCAACTGCCCCGGCCCACAGGTCAACTTCTCGCCGGTCGCCCGGCTCTGCGCGTGCACCTGCCTGGACTTCGCGACGCACTCATTCCAGATCCACCGGCAGCGCGCCCA
>NZ_JBFAWG010000102.1:0-18100 GCF_040680215.1 Streptomyces sp. NPDC052107 | reverse complement strand
CGCCGACACCGGCCACGCGGAGCAGCACTGGGCGCGGGATTCCATCTCCACGCTCACGCTGCCCCGCCCAGGTGGGAAGAACCCGCACCGGACCCCACGGTTCCCATGGGATCGCTTAGCTGATTAGAGACGCTGCTGTCCGATCTCGGCTGGACAGCAGCCGAGCCCGTCCTCGAGGTGGACACCTACTACAGCCGGCCCGACGTCGACTTCATGCAGACCGTCGAATGCCTGCGGGTACGCCAGCGCGAGGACTTCGCGGAAATCACCTACAAGCCGGCATCCACCACGACCACACACAGCGCCAACAGTGTGATCTCCAAACCGGAGACCAACGTCCATCTTGCCTCCGCAGCCCAGGCCGCACTGGCCGACCGGCTGCTGGAAAGTATCGGCATGCGGCTCCTGGTCCGCGTTGAGAAAAACCGGACCGCCTACCGCCTTCCCCGACATCCGGACGTCACCATCAGCATCGACACCTTGGCCGACGCCGGTGTCTTCGTGGAGACGGAGGCAATCAGCGAGGACGCGGAAGCGGCAGCCCACACCGTCGAGCAGATCGAGAAGCAACTCGACATCGTGGACGCCCCCGCAGTCGAGCTGCCCTACCGCGACCTCGCCCTCAGGAGGAAATCTGGAGCACTTAAAGTATGACAAAGCAGACAGTGATCTGCAGCCAAGGGTCGAGCTCTACCCCCCCGACGCGACTGGATCCAGGAGCACGGGGCGGAGCTCTCGGCGTCGTCGACGGCACCGGCGGACACCAGAGGTACGCCGCACTCGACCACTTGCGCTGTCCCCTCGTCCCGGTGGCCCGCGTACCGCTGAGGGACTGCCACACCTTGTTGCGGGCTCACACCAAGCGTGCGGGCTTCAGCTTCTCTTGATAACCGTGGTCGGCGGCCCCTCTTTGCAGTTCGGCGCTCTGCTCACACGGTTCCACTGGTCCGCGCCCCAGCCACGGGCGCTGGAACAGCGGCACGCTCGGCGTTTCGGCCATCGCCGCTCCCACCCCCGGCCCATGCGCCGCAAGGGTCGATGCAGCCCACAAGCTCCGGCGCGCGCTCAATCCCAGGGCTGCCAACACGACTGAAATACAGGTGTTCGAAATTCCGGCTGGCTCGTTGAGCCACAGCAGGAGCCGCACGACCGTCAAGGGGGACCACGTTGAGTTCGGCCACGACACAAGCCCGCACGACTTCGCATCACATGACACGGGGCGAGGAGTACTCGTACCGCGACGACCCCAGTTGCAGGGCTCCTGTGCGGATGAGCACGGTCGCGATGGCGGAGCGGCTGCCCGCGCCGGCTTTCCGGGCGCTGAGCCGGCCCGGGCTGGGAGGCGCCCGGTGAGGAGGTTTTTCGGGCGGGTGCGGATGGCCGAGCCGGAGGTCTCCGACGCCGAGAAGGAACTCTTCGGCGGCCCTCTGCGCTACGACCTCGGCTGGTCGGAACACGAGCGTGCCCGGCTGGACTTGACGATGCTGTCGGCGCTGCGCTCCATGCCGAGGCTGGTCGGGGCGACCTTGCGGATGGCGTGGCAGGCGGACCGGCGCGCGCTGTTCACGGTCGCTATTTGTGAGGTGGGGCAGGGTGTGGCTGCGGCGGTCGGGTTGCTCGCGGTCAACGCGGTCATGCACGCGCTGCTCGACTCGGGCCCTCCTGGGCAGCGGTTGCACGCGGTCCTGCCGGGCTTGTTCGCGGCCGCGGGAGCGGCCGTGGTGAACTCGGGCCTGGCCGGGTGGTCCACTTCGCGGGCGGGCCGGCTGGAGCCGCTGGTCGAGCGGATCGCCACCACCCAGTATCTGGCGGCCGCGGCGTCGGTGGAGCTGGAGGCCATCGAGGACCCGGAGTTCAGGCGGCTGATCGACGTCGCCCAGTACGGCGCTGGATCCGCCCGCCGCATGATCAGCGCCTGCGTGGCCGCGCTGAACGGGACCATCTCCCTGATCTCCACGGCCGGCGTCCTCACCATCCTCCACCCGATCCTGCTGCCGATGCTGATCCTGATCGCGGCGCCGCGCGGCTGGGGCGCGATGCGGGTGGCGCAGGAACGGTACGTGTCGGTGATGACCTGGGTCGAACACGTGCGGGCCAGCCGCCTGATCGGCAACCTGCTCACCGAGCGCACCGCCGCCCAGGAGGTGCGCATCCACGCCGTCGGCCCGTTCCTGCTCAGTCGCTACGAGCGGATGGCCGAGAGCGCGGAGGCCGAGCAGGAGCGGCTGGCCGCCGGCAAGGCCGTCACCGAGTGGGTGGCCGCCGCGCTGTCCGGGCTCGCCATGGCGGCGACGTACGCGGCCATGTTCGTGCTGATCACGGGCGGGCACATGAGTCTGGCCGTGGCCGGGACCGCCGTCATCGCCGTCCGGTCCGGTTCGGCGAGCCTGGGCGCGCTGGTGATGAACGTGAACCAGCTGCACGAGGAGTCCCTCTACGTCCGCGACCACTCCCGGTTCCTGGACGAGGCGGCACGCCGCACCATCCCCGACGGAGGCGAACTGGTTCCGGCACAGGTGCGGCAGGTCGTCCTCGACCAGGTCAGCTACCGCTACCCGGACCGGGACACCCCCGCCCTGGACGGCGTGTCCCTCACGCTGCCCATGGGCACGGTCACGGCCGTTGTCGGCGAGAACGGCTCCGGTAAAAGCACACTGATGAAGGTGTTGTCGGGCCTGCTGCTGCCACAGAGCGGGACCGTGCGCTGGGGTGAGGCCGACGTCGCTTGTCTGGACCGCTTCCAGGTCTTCGACCGCGTCACGCTGCTCACCCAGGACTTCCAACGCTGGCCCGTGACCGCGGCGCTGAACATCCGCATCGGCCGGCCCGCCCAGGACGCCGACCCCGAGGACCTGCAGCCGTCCGTCGACTACGCGGGCGCCGGAGCGGTGATCGCGAGACTCCCCCACGGCCTGCACAGCCTGCTGGCCCGGATGTTCCGCGGCGCCAGCGAACTCTCCGGCGGCGAATGGCAGAAGATCGGACTCGCCCGAACCCACTGGCGCAGCTCCACCTCGGATGCTAACGGCGTCCTCATCGTGGACGAGCCCACCTCCGCCCTCGACCCTAAAGCCGAGATCGTCGCCTTCGACCGCATCCGCCGGCTCGCCGCCCCCAACCGGGCCGTCGTCCTCGTCACCCACCGCATGTCCGGCGTCCGCCACGCCGACCGCATCTACGTCCTGCACCACGGACGACTCGTCGAACACGGCAGCCACGACGAACTCATGGCCGCCAACGGGCGCTACGCCTCGATGTTCCAGGCACAAGCAGCCCAGTACACCCCCACCGGCACCATCCCCCGACCCGTCTCCCCCACCACCGCAGATCCCGCATGACCCACTCGAAAGGCCCAGCGTGACGAGTCCTCCCATCCCCAATCAGGATCGTAAAAGGAGCCGAATGACGACCCCCCCCCAGCCGCTGCCGGCTACTGGGAGCTGCTTTGGGCCGGGGGACGCCGATACCGCGAGGTCAACCGCACCGAGGCCACGCTGCTGGCCGACCATGTCGGACCCGGCCGCGGACGCCCGGCACTCGACATCGGCACCGGCGACGGCGCCCTCGCCCGCCACCTCCATCAGCTCGGTTACCGCACCACTGGCATCGACTTCGCGCCCAGCGCCGTCGCCGCAGCCCGCAACACCCAGGTTCCCCAGTACCGCGGTGGTCCGGCCTGGCGGCTGATGGACTTCGCCACCGAGAGCCTGAGTGCGCTCCCGGATCCCGCGTATGCGGTCGTCACGTGCCGCCTGGTCTACCGGTGGATGGACGACAAGCCGGCTTTCCTCCACCGCGTCCGGCAAGTCCTCGCCCCCGGCGGGACCTTCTGGGTCGTGACCGAACTCGCTGGCCGCCGCGAGGCCGGCGACCCCTACCGTCACCTCGGGATCACGCCCGCAGAAGCCGAGATCCTTACCGCGGGCTGGTCCGTCGTACGCACGACGGACCTCGACGTACTGCGCTGCTACGCACTGCGCCCCTGAACATCGGAGCCACAACGTTGGACATGGAACGGCAGACCCGCCTCACCTGGGAGGCGTACGGCCAACACCACCTGCGGCGGGGCACGCCCCTCACAGAGGTGGACCGGATCGCCTGGGGTCCCGCAGCGGACGGGCCGGGGGACGGCATTCTCGGGGACCTCAGCGGTCTGCGCGTCCTGGACATCGGCTGCGGCCCCGCTCGACACGCTGCCCACCTGGCCCGCGCCTACGGCGCTCAAGTGGACGCCGTCGATGCTTCCCTCAGCCAGATCGAGCGGGCCCGCGCCCGCTACCCGAATGTGACGGGCCTGCGGCTGGTCCACGCCGACGCCGTCGCCCACCTGAGCACGGCAACGCCGTACGACGTGATCTACTCCCTCAGCACTTTCCACTTCCTCGACCCGCACCGCCTCCTGCCCACCCTGGCGACTGCCCTCAAACCGGGCGGACGGCTGTACTTCACCGTGCTTCACACCAACTCCCACGGCGATGGTTCCGCCTCGACCGTCACTCCCCGCCCGGAGCTCCTGCGCTTGGCAGGCGGCGGCGACCTCACCGTGCACATGTGGGTGCTCACCACCGAGTTGTGGGAAGACCTGCTCGTGCAGTACGGGTTGCGCGTGCAGGGCATCACCGTCCTCGACGCGCCGGAGCAGAACAACCCCGTCTCCTACCGGCTGTTCCAGGTCCACTGACCGGCCCGGATCACCGGCCGGCGTTGGCAATTCCATCTACATATGGGAAGGGGCCCGCGTGGACTCCCTCGAGCTCGGCCGCCAGCCAGGCCCGCCACTCCGGCTTCATCCGCGACAGAAGCCCGGACGGCCCCTTGGACCGCAGTGCCTCCGTACCGCCGTCCCGCCAGCGGGCATGCCAGGCATAGGCGGACTTCCGAGAGACCCGCAGTCGCCGCGCGACCTGCGGCGGCGACACCCCTTGCGTAAATAACTCGGCGACCTCAAACCGCACCTGCTCCCGCCGAGCCCGCTGCTTTGCGGTCAGGCCACCCCCATCGGTATACCTCATACCACCGGACTACACCCGAAGGGATAGCTGAGTACCATCCGGCCAAGGTCCGGATCGGAACTGCCGGTCTCCGGGTGGGAAGAACGAGAAGCGGTGTCCGCATGCATCCCCTTGACGCGCTGATCCGGCGCTACGTCGCGCCTCTCGCCAAGGCCGCCGGCTGCATCAGATCAGGGCGAACATTTCGCCTGATCGCGGACAGCGGCGACCAGGCAATGTTCGACTTCCACACGCACGCCGTGGACCCGGACATGGTCGTCTTCGAAGTCAACTGGCACATTGCGCCGCTCCCGTACTGGGAATGGATCACTCGCCAGCGCGTGCCCACCCCGAAGCTGACAAACAGCTCAGGAGCCATGGCTACATGCCGGGTCATGCCCCCGCAGGAGGCCGCGCACCACCCCCGCGACGGGTTCCCGTTCTTCCGCGAGCGGTGGGTGTTCCCGTACGAGGGCAGTGACAAAATCTGCGGCCAGGCCCTGGAGAGAACCCTTCGGGAAGAGACGCTTCCGCGTATGCGGCACCTCCTCGACCGGTCCAACCTGCTGGAGGTCGTGCGCAGCAGGGACGTGTCACTGGTGATGCGGATGAATCCGCTAGCGCGTGAGATCGTCCTGCGGGTGGACAGCGGTCCGGTTGAGGAGATCAGTGCCCTGATCGCCCAGGAGGAGGCGACGGGCCGCTTCCCTCCCTTCGCGCAATGGGCACGCCGACGCCTGGCCGAACGCATCCCGAACTGAAACAACAACCTGGGCAACCCGTCTCCTGCACCGTTGACGCCCTCACCGGGGAACCGCGCCCGGCTGAAGCGGGTGCAGTGCTGACCCGATGGTTCATCGCCGAGACCAGGCTCAACCTGACGGCGCCCCAAGTCACCCCGAGGCGAAACCCTCAGTAGCCCGGCTCGATGTCCAGGGCCTGGCGGTGGCGGCCGCGCGGATGCTGCGGCGTGACGGCTGGCGGATAGTCGACCTGAGCACGCGGAAGGGGCGACCGCGCCTGTACGCCCGAGACCGCCGCGGCCGCGAACTCGACATCGCGATCCGCCCAGTCAGGACAGCCGACGAGCACCAGGGCGAGAGCGGGCCCCCTCCCCTGCGGGAGGCGGGCAGGCCCGGCGTCGACCGCCTGATCCGGCTCGTCATCCACCTCGGCAGCTTCAGTCGCACGGACGTGCTCTGGGCCTCCCGCCAGGGCGGCATCCGTCTTCTCGACGGCCAGCAGCTGCAGCGCTGGGCACTCGTCCGTCCGGCCTTCCCAGCAGTTCAGACCAGACGGTGCCGCCGGCGGCCGCAGGCACGATGCCGAACTGCAAGGGAAAGTCGGTAAAGGCGGCGCGTGCTGCCCTCGACGGCAGCACGTCGATCAGCGTCAAGGACGCCTCGGCTGAGGATCGTTGGGTGCTGGTGGAGAGCAACTGGCACGTGTGTAGCCAAAGCCCGGGCGCCGGCGCCGAGTTGAGAGGCGGTACGTGACCCTTTGCCCGGTTCGCCGTTGTGTGTGGATGAGGCGCAGTGATCGGTTGCTCGGGGTGAGCCGATACCGGGTGCCGAGCGACGGAACTCAGTGGGCGGCAACCGGCTCGGACGACGGCTGCCACTCCCGCCTGATCAGCCCGTAGACCCACGAGTCAGAGACCTCGCCGTTGACGACGCAGTCTTCCCGCAACGTCCCTTCACGCACGAAGCCGAGCTTCTCGAGCACGCGGGCAGAAGCCACGTTGCGCGTATCGGTCTCAGCTTGGACGCGATTGAGGTCCAGCGTGTCGAATGCCCACCGCAGCAGAGCGTGCGCGGCCTCGGTCGCGTAGCCGTGGCCCCACGCTGCATCGTCGAAACAGTAGCCAAGCGACGCGCTGCGGTAGTCCGGATTCCACCTGTTCAGGCTGCACCAGCCGATGAACGCCCCGTCGCAGACACGATCTACGGCCAGCCGCGCCCCGGTGCCCTCCTGTGCCATCTGCCGGCAAGCCGTGATGAACGTCTCGGCGCGCTCGCGTTCGCTCCACGGTGGCGCGTCCCAGTAGCGCAGCACGTAGGCGCTGCTGTGCAGGGCGAAGAGGTCGTTCGCATCCGCGTCTTCGAAGGCACGCAGTCGAAGGCGAGCGGTGTGCAACGAGGGGGTGGGCAGCGACGTCCTCATCTTCCCTCCCTCATCGGTGGCCGATCAATCAGACATCCGTTGCGGGTCACTCGCAACGGGTTTTCTCGGCGGGCCGGCACAACGAGCTGTCCGCTCATCGGCGCGACCGAGCGCCCCCAAAGGGCGGCAGTTGAGGTGATGCCCGGGTTGGCCTTTCGGTTGGGCTGAGCAGGCTGTGTGTTGCGGCCCGCCGGAGGGGCTTGGGCCGTGGCAGGGTGAACAGCCCCTGTTCGGTCTCGGCCAGGATCCCCGCTCGGCGAACCGCTTGAGCTTGAGAGGGAAGATCCGGCGCGAAGTGGTGGGCCAGATACATACCGCCCTGTGAAGGGACAGCCCGTGATGTTCAAGCTTCCTTGGTGCAGGTCATGCAGCATGCGCTGCGGGGTGCTTGAAGACCTGCCGCTGATGCCAGTCGACGTACTGCGCGTCGATGGCCCGGTGGCCGGGCCGAGGCGTCGCAACACGTTGGCCGTGCAGGGCGTCGACAGCCTGCCCGGCCGTGCTTCGGGCCACGTACCAGCGGGAGACCTGGATCCGCAGGTCCGGCCCAAGTCCCAGCACACCGAGGTCGAAGAGCGTGTGGTGCAAGGAGCACAACGCCAGGCCGTTGTTCACCTCGTCCGGACCGTCCTGGCTGTGCCAGCGCACATGGGCGGCCTCCACACCCACCGGATTGCGGCCGAGGGCGCCATCGAACCCGCAAAAGGCCCACGCGTAGGCGTAGGCGTCCAGGACGTCCTCTACGAAACCCGGCCGCCGCGCCCGCTGCAGTCTTGGCCCCGGGACGGAGATCGCGTGCGTATGCCAGCCGGCCGGGTCGAGGCCGACGGCGTCACAGATGGGTGCTTGTAGAGCCGGGGTGAAGTGCTGCTCCAGCAGCAGCCTGGCAGCCGCCGCCACGGTGCCCGGGTCGGCGAGCAGCCGCTCCACCTCAGGGCGCATCCGGCCCTGGGCGCCTTGGGCGCGCAGCCACCCTCCCCGATCCGGATCGGTCGGAGGTATCGGCCGGCCAACGCTGTCACGCACGTCCCACAGGGTGCGTTCCAGGTGCACGAAGGGCATCGCGGCACGCTGCCTGGCCTGTGACGGGTTGGTCATCACCGGACCGAAGTCATTGATCAGCCGGCTGACGGGGCCTTCGGCTTCGTCGTAGGTGACCGCGGTACTCCCCAAGGTGACGAACCGGCCCAGCAGCCACAGCACCAGCAACGGCTTGTGCGGCGCGCGATGCGCTCCGATCCGCGCCTGCCGCAAGCCCGACAGCGCGCTCGCCAGTTCGTCCCGGGTCATCACGCGCCCACCTTGCCATGATCCGCGAGGAAGCGTGCCCTCGGTGCAGGCGGGCCGCAGCCGCCATCGCCTTTGCCGCCCACCTGAGCAGCCCACGCTCTGCCAGGGCTGCGCGGCCGCCGCGGGCCTGACGGACACACGCGACATGATCGACCGCCGGCGGGCCAGGGGTCAGCCAGCTGCATGTGCTCATGGACGAAGCTGTCGGCGGTCACGTAGTTCCCCACGAAGAGCCCCGGCTTCCCCGCCCGCATGGTTGCACAAGCCCGATGTCTCCTGCGGCTGGTGATCCGCAGAGGATTCGCTCCGGTCGGCTCAGCCGATAAGGGCTGGCTCGCGCCCCGTCTCGTGCCTCAAAATCCTCGGCGTGACAGACACGGGATGCACCGAAGAAGAGACGCCGGACGGGCTGCTGGGCTGGTGCCTGGTGGCCAACGTGGCGCGGGAAACCGCGCATGGCGAGAGCGGCCTCGACATCCAGCACGGCACGAAGCACTTCCGTGCCGGCGCCCTGCTGTGGCTCCCGCCCGTCCGCTGGGACCCCGGCCACGGTCGCTGGCCTGCGGTGGGCCGACACCGAGGCAACAGCCGCCGGTACGTCCACATGATCGTACGCCCCCAGGACCTGGAGAACTTCCGGGTCAAGGGTGTCTACAGCGAAGCACTGGTGCGCAGCCTCAACGGCTACGACCACGACCCGGCCGCCCCGCGGACCCTGCAGAACCCGTGGACCCGCGAACGGGCCCAGGACTGGGCGGACGCCCGGAACCACTTCCGGGAGCCCGTCTTCATCGAAGACCACCCCTACGCCCACCCGCGGATCTCTGTTCCCAACCCTCCCCCGGCAGAGATCCAGATCGACGGTGAGACCCTCCACCTCGCCCGCTACGGCACCAAAGGAGCCCACTACAGCCGCACGCCCCCTCCCATGGAATGGACCCCCGAGCCGTGATCCGCACGTTCGAACGACAGAGCGGGGAAGTCGGCACCATGGGTGGGGAAATACCTGACGTTCCACAGAAGCGATCCGCTGAAGTCCCGTTCGCCTCGCCCTCACACCCCCGGCTCGTGGAACGCCAAAGACTTCCCCCGTGTCAGGCAGGGCTGCACCAGACGGTGACGACGATGTCGTGTCCCAGCGTGTCGTCCACGACACGGTGCAGGGCAAGGTCGACGACACGATCATCAAGAGGACGGAAGGGGTGGCTGGGATCCGGCATTCCCAGCAGCGGTCCCAACGCGTCGATCGCGGGCTTCCACAGCGTGGACCAGTTCCGCCGCCCGGACACCTCAAAGCACAGCACCAGCCGCAGTGCATCCCCGGGAATCGGTTCGCTCTGCACCACACGGCAGGCCCGGTGAAGTGTCAGCTTCCAGGCGGGAGAGGTGGCGGACATGCTCGTCCGCACGGAGAAAAGCGGCTCGGCTTGTTCCGCGTTGCCCGGGCTGCGCAGCACAGCCGGTCCGATGGCAATCGTGGAGTGAGGGGCGTGCCGTTTACGGGCGAAGAACGCATCGAAGCGGCCGGCCCCGAATCGGCGGGCCAGCGGGAACAGGTAATTGTCCAGGTCGCGGCCACCGCGGGTGAGCGCCACATCGCGAGCCAGGCCGACATCCAGCACCAGCGCCAACGACCGCGCGCTGTCCTCGGCGACGCCTTCAGGGGCCAGGGCCGCGACGGAATCCAGATAGGCGATGAGACGCTGCCGGCTTGGATGGCCGGCCCCATCCCAGCTCTCCAGGACCGGCGGCACCGGCAGCTTGACGGGGGCGACAGCAGGCGGCGAAAACAGTACGGGCACGCCCCCAGTCTCCCCCGGCTCGGCCTGTCTGAAGTCCCCGGATCGGCCCAGGCGTTCCCCCGTGTCCACGCCGACCCGCGGCCGGCAACCCCGCCCTCGGGCCGGCCCGGCCGGGTGCGCACCGTGAGGGCTGTTGCGCGACGTTGAAGATGTGCAGAAAGGCGACGTGGTCACTGTCGATAAAGCAGCGTAAAACAACCCCGGCGACCGCCAAGCCGTCGGGGTTGTGGTGAACACGGTGTCGGTCTCGTGGTCACGGCGTCGCGTGCGTTTTGGCAGCGGCAGGACAGTCGTGGAGGTGGGGCTGGAGTCCTGCGATGTTGAGGATGGGGTCTTCTCCTTCCGGGATTTCGAAGACGAAGAGTACGCCGGAGGAGGTGGCCTCGATGGCGCACTGATTGCCGAAGGTCAGGGGCGTGTAGGGCCGCCAAAAGCAACCAGCGCGGTCGAGAGCGGCGATCAGGTCGGCGTACTTCGGGTGGCCGGGGAACGTCTGCCTGTCGGACAGACCGGCCGGGAGTTCGATGACATCACGCCAGGTCTGGAGGCAGATCAGGACGACCTTCTGGCAGCGGCAGACGCTCAGCTCAAGGTCGCCGTAGGTGAACAGACGCGGCCATGACCGACGCTTCTCGACGACCACTTCAAAGGGCTCACCGAGCGCTTTGGTGACCGTGTCCCAGGCCGCGCCGTTCGCGACCGGGCCCACCTGCCCCGACCGGGCGAGTTCTGTCAGGACGTCGACTAGCTCCATGAGGGTGGAGCCTGTCACCTGCGGTAATGGGCTGTCCAACTGTTTCGTGCGAGGTCAGGCCGCTGCGGCCACGGAGTCCGGCAGCGGCCCGAGGGCCACTCGCTCGCGTGCGTCTCGGTGATGCGACTCGGGTCGAGGACTCGTCGACGATGCCCTTCTCCTCGGTCAACGCGGCGATGAGGAACTGCCAGGCGATGTTGTTGACCGAGCGGGGCAGGCCGCGGCTGGTGAGGTGGATCAGCTCGACGGCGTCGTCGGAGAACAGGCGGCTCACTTTGCCTGCCACGGCACCAGCGACCGGACAAACCCCTCCCAGAGCCAGCTACTCCTGCACGACCACGACACCAGCCCGCTCACCGTCTCCGCTCTCACTCAGGTCAACCTCACACGTGCGCAGTTGGCGTTTCTCTCTGCCTGCAGTACTGCGGACCCGGGCCGCGAGGACCTCTTGGACGAGGCAATCCACCTCACCAGCGCTTTCCAACTCGTCGGATTCCCGCACGTCGTCGGAACCCTGTGGCCGATCGACGACCGCCTGGCCGCCGAGATCGCCGAATCCTTCTACGCCCGCCTCACAACCGGACCGTCAGGAACGCTTGACCCCAGCCAATCCGCTGCCGCCCTTCACCAAACCATCCAAGCGGTACGAGACCGCTATCCGGCGACCCCCTCGCTGTGGGCCGGCTACCTCCACGCCGGCGCGTAGACCAGGCCGTCGTGGTCGTTGCCCAGCCATCGTGTTGCAGCAGACGTACCCCTGCGGCCTTCGCGTGATCGCGGCCCTGTGACGGAACGCATGAGCATGCGGGGGCCGTCCGCCTGTCCGGCCAATTCCCGGGTGAGTGACGGTGTACGACTCACACCGCCACGCGGCCTGGGGGGCCGGTGTGGTCATGACGGTCTCGAATTCGACGGGGGCAGCCGGCCGAGCGAGGCTTGCCGGCGGCGTCGGCGGCAGGTCCTCTCGATCCAGGTCACGATCGCGATCCGCAGTTGCTGACGGGTTGCCCACGAACGGCGGTCGAGGACGTTCGTCTGCAGCAGGCTGAAGAAGGACTCCATGGCCGCGTTGTCGCCTGCCGCCCCGACCCTTCCTATCGAACCGGCCATCCCGTGGCCGTCGAGCGCCCGAACGAATTTCCGCGACCGGAACTGCGACCCGCGATCGGTGTGCAGAATGCACCCAGCGACGTTCTCACGCCCGGCAATGGCGTTGTTCAGGGCGGTCACGGCGAGACGGGACTTCATCCGCGCGTCGATGGAGTAGCCGACGATCCTCTTGCTGAAGACGTCCTTGATCGCACAGAGATACAACTTCCCTTCGCTGGTGGCGTGTGCGGTGATGTCAGCGAGCCACAGGCGGTTCGGACCATCCGCGGTGAAGTCACGGCGGACCAGGTCGTCGTGCACCGGCGGGCCGGCTCTTTTGATCGTGCCACGCCTCTTGCCGAACCCGCTCCACCAGCGGTTGTCCCGGCAGATCCGCCACGCGGTCCGGTCGGCCATGACCGACCCCGCGCCGCGTGCTTCATCGGCCAGGAAGCGGGTGCGGTTCGTTTCGAGGGAAGTTCGTGATCAAGCGGTAAGACGGTATTCCTGCTGGTCGGGTGAGGGGTAGAGACGCTGGTGCTCGCGGGCGGTGTGGTAGTTCCAGTAGGCGTCGAGGTCGCCGTTGGCGGCCACGGTGCGGAGCTTGAGGACGGCTTCAGCGCCGTGCAGTCCCCAGTGGGCGCCGGTGATGTCGAGGCGGTCGGCGATCAGGTGTCGGCAGGCGCCTTCGACTGCCCCGGTCTTGTGGAAGCTGTGCGCGGCCGTCCAGCAGTACTCCGCGACGTGCACGAAGTCGAGCACGATGTGTACCGGGGCGTCTTGCCGGGCGGCCTCGGCGTCGATCAGATCGAGTTGGTGGCGGGCGCCGTCGACGAGCACGACCCAGGGCCGCTGGTGAGCGGGATCGCGGGCTTCGGTCTGGTCGAAGGCGTCGGTGATGACCTGCCCGGGCGGGTCACTCGCCCCGGGCGCCAACTCGTCGCGGAACGAGACCCGTTGGAGCCCACGGCAACCCGCAACTGCCCCCACTGCCAGCAGCCCATTCGACGTCTTCGCCGACCAGCACCCCGCACTGCTCGACAAGAAGCTGCTGACTCGCTTCTACCGGCCCTCGACGCTGGCAAGCACCCCAGCGAGGACCGGCTGGGTCGAGCCCGACATCGCGCCCTTCCCCTGGCAGCACCCCGACCGGTGAGGCAGAACGATCCCGTTGGCCTCGTCTGCGGCGGGCCCAGACGACCCGGTCCCTTCACGGGGTGGGGCCGATTCACGCCGTCGCGGCGGCGCCAGATGACGGCTCTGGCACAGATCTTGGGGAGCGGTCGCGGCGCGTCACCGCGGTGTTCGATTTCGTCAGAGCACTGTGAGGTGAGACCTCGTACGCCGCATCAATCCGGCCGATCAGTTGCGAGAACTTGCCGACTCCGATGCGATACGCCTGTAGTTCGAGCAGGCCGGCTCTGGCTGTATCCGTTGGTGGGTCAGTGCGCGAGTACGTCCGGGAAGCCGAACATCGCGACCAGTGCGGGATCGTGGAACTTGATCACGCGGGAGACGCCGGTGGCGGTGGGAGTCAGCACCACGACGCCGTCGGCTTGGAGCGCGCCGTCCGCATCTCGGTGATACACGACGGCGGCGGGTTGACCGTTGGCTGTGGTGGCGATCATCCGCCAGTCGCCCGGTGTGCCCAACACGTACGCGTCGAGCACGTGGATGCACATCGCCCGGCCCGCCTGCCAATCGCGGAACGGCGTCGCCTCCAGCGTGGCATCCGTGCGCAGCACCTGTTCCAGCAGGCCAGCGTCGGAGCGTTCGAAGGCCGCGACGTAGGCGTCGAGAAGCGCGCGTGCCCGTTGGTCGGTCGGTTCGAGTAGTTCCTCGGGCTCCGGCTCCAGTTCGTCCAGCCGGGCGCGGGCGCGCTGTAGACCGCTCTTGACTGCCGCCGTGGTGGTGTCGAGGATCTCCGCGGTCTCGGCCGTCGAGAACGCCAGCACCTCGCGCAGAATGAGGATCGCGCGTTGGCGGGCGGACAGGTGCTGCAGGCTGGCGATGAGCGCCAGCCGCAGCGACTCGCGTACGACCACCACCGCAGCCGGATCGTCGGCGGGCGGGGCGATCCGTGCGTCCGGCAGCGGTTCCAGCCACGCGACCTCGCCCGGCGCAACGGGACTCGGCGGACGATCAGGTCCGTCGTATGGACCTGCCAGGCCTGAGGGCAGCACCCGGATCGGGCGCGGTTGCAACGCTCTGAGGCAGACGTTGGTGGCGATCTTGTAGAGCCAGGACCGAATCGAGGCGCGGCCCTCGAATCCGGAGTAGGACCGCCACGCCCGCAGATAGGTCTCCTGCACCAAGTCCTCGGCGTCGTGCGCCGAGCCGATCATGCGGTAGCAGTGCGCCAACAGCTCCCGGCGGAACCGCTCAGTCTCGGCAGTGAACCGATCTTGATTCGGTGCCGCCCGCATATCCGATGTCACCCCGGGAGCCTAGTACTACAACACGTCAGGGCGTGGTCCACGCGCCGACGCCGCCAACAATGCCAGGCCCCATGGCCACCATCGACGACGCGGGCACCCTCTCGCAGCGGCGGCATCCGCGATCAGACCTCGTCGAGCTGCAGGATCATGCCGCGGAAGGTCGCGTAGCGAGCCAGGTTCGCCGCGGCATCCTCGGCGGTGCGCCGGCCGATCTCAGACCCGAGCGCGGCTTCCAGCGCAGCCATGTCGTCCCAGTCCAGCATCACCACCATGTAGCACGGCTCGCCGATCACGGCCGCCGGCTCATGACTGCGCGTATAACGGCGCAGGCCCGGATACTGTTTCGCCAACGGAATGTGGACGTCGTTGTAGTGCCGTTCGAACGCGTCGACGTCGGATGGGGTGTCGTACATCACGACGAAACGCGCCACCGGCTTGGCGGCCGGATCCACGGTTGCGGTCATCCGTTTCAACTCCTGTCATGGGAAGCTCCGGTGTGCGACGCCACCGGCTCGGCACTTGGGGGGCCTCAGGGCAGCAGGGCCAGTTTGCCGACGGTGGCCCTGGCTTCCAGTTCCATCAGCGCTGTCGGGCCGTCGGCCAGTTCGTACACGGTGGGCAGGCTTGGGGCGAGCACGCCGGCCGCGATCAGCGCGGACAGCTCACCCATCAGCTCGCCGAAGATCTGCGGTTCGGCCTGGATCAGCACGCCGATATTCAGGCCGACGATGTGGACCTGGTGCTTGTACACCAGCTCCCAGTTGGTGATCGGGGCTTCGCCGCCTGCCACGCCGTAGACGACGACACGGCCGGTGACCCGCTTGGCCGCGGCCAGGCTGGCGGCGAAGGAGGCGCCGCCAGCCGACTCCAAAACCACATCGACGCCGGAACCCCCGGTCAGCTCCGTCACCTCGGCGGCGAGGTCGCCGCCGAGAGAGTCCAGGACGTGGTCGGCTCCCAGTGCCCGCACTGTCTCGTGCTTGCCCGGCGAGGCGGTGGCGATGACCGTCGCACCGTAGTGCTTGGCCATTCTCACCGCAGCCTGACCGGTCCCGCCCGCCGCGGCGTGGATCAGCACAAACTGCCCGGCAGCGATGCCGCCCAGAGGCTTGAGCGCGGCCAGCGCGGTGGGCCAGTTCACGACCAGACCCAGCGACTGCTGCTCCGTCCAGCCCGAAGGCACCGGCACCGCCGCAGCCGCGGGCAGGACCATGTACTCGGCGAACGCCCCGGTTCCGACGCCGACGACGCGGGCCCCCGGTTGCGGGCCGGGCACCGCCTCGCCCACCGCGACGACCTCACCGGCGGCCTCGAAACCCGCCAGATACGGTGGCCGCGGGCCGTCCAGGAACGTGCCGTGGGACTTCGAGATGTCGGCGAAGTTGACCCCGGCGGCGGTGACGCGGATCAGGACCTCGCCCTGACCGGGGCTCGGCACCGGCGCGTCGGTGATCAGGTGCATGTCCTGCGGGCCGTTGAGGGAAGTCTGCTGCAGCGCGCGCATGGTCGCGGGAATGCTCATCGGCGATCAGCCTTTCTTTCTCGGCGTACATGAGTGAGACCGACCGGCCCGTCATGCGGGCCGCGCCTCTCACCATGTAGATCCCGGCCACCACAAAAAGGAATCGACGGCTCTCGGATCGCGCGGGTCAGCTTCCGCCGAGGATGATCCTGCTGTTCATGTTGAGCTCGACCTCGCCTTACGGCGCGACGTGGGTTCACAACAGCGGGATCCGCTGAACGCTTCTGGCGCAGATCGTGGAGAGCGGTCGCGGAGCGTCACCGCAGTGGTCGATTGCGGCGGATCGCTCTCTCATGAGACCACGTGCGCCGTGCCGTCGAGTAGCGGTTACTGACGCTCCATCAAGTAGTCGCGGAGCTCTGCGCTCCGCGGCCGTTGCGCATGACGGTGCCGGTCATGCGGCCCGATGCATCAATGTGGAAGACACCGGTTTTCGACGGAATCGACGACATGTCTGTCGAGGCGGTGACCGCTGTCTTCGGCACGGTCGACATCGCGGCGAGCGGCCGGGCGGTGGGTGCGGTGTGTCCGGACTGTGCTCGTTTCTCGGACCGGGTGCACACTCCTACCAGCGCAGGTTGAAGGATCTTCCGCTCGGTGCGCAGGGCGTCGTGATCCAGCTGCGGGCCCGGCGCTTCATCTGCGGCAACGCCAACTGTTCGCGCCGCACCTCCGCCGAGCCGTTCGCGTTTGACCGCGCCGTACACGCGCTTCACCACGCGGTTGAAACCTCATGCTGGAGCGCGTCGGGCTCGCGCTGGCCGGACGGGCCGGTGCCCGGCTTGCTGCCCAACTGGGTCTTGGGGCTGGGCGGATGACATTGCTGCGCCGGGTCATGGCACTGCCAGATCCGCAGTTCACCACGCCGCGAGTGCTCGGGGTGGACGATTTCGCCACCCGGCGTGGCCATTCGTACGCCACCGTGATCACGGATGGCGAACGCCACCGGCCCATCGATGTCCTGCCGGGACGCGAAGCGGCGCCCTTGGCGACGTGGCTGGCGGCCCACCCGGGAGTTGAGGTGATCTGCCGTGACCGCGCCGGCGCCTACGCGGAGGGCGCCGCGCTCGGAGCCCCGCACGCACTCCAGGTCGCAGACAGGTATCACTTGCTGCAGAACCTCGGCCAGGCCGTCGAGAAGTGCGTTGCCGCACACCGCGACTGCCTGCGTTCCATCGCCCCACAGCCGGACCAGGCGGTCGCTGGCGAGAACGCAGACGCGGCCTTTGCCGTCGAGCCGCGCTCTCTCGCTTTGCCCTCCGGTCGGCGGCCCGAGCGAATGCGCGCCCACCACGCCCTGGTCCACGGCCTGCTGAGCAAGGGGATGGGGCTCCGCGCCCTCACTCGCCACCTGGGCCGGGGGCGGCACACCGTCCAGCGGTACGCGCGCGCCGCCCACTGGCAGGACATGGTCACCGGACGCAGTCCCCGCACCAGCCGACTCGACATGCACCATCACTACCTGCAGCGGCACATCGACGAAGCCGGCGGAAAGATCACCATCATCGAGTTACACAAGGAGCTCGCCAGCCGCGGCCACCCGGTGCCCTACAGCAGCCTGCGAGACTGGGCCCGCAGCCGCCTACAGTGGCCCGACGCGCCCGCCCCAGTCGCCGCGGCGCCCTCGGTCCGCACCGTCGTCGGCTGGATCACCCGCCACCCTGACACCCTCGGTGAGGAAGAGAATCGCCAGCTCAAGACGGTGCTCGACAGCTGCCCGGAGCTGGATCAAACCCATGAATTCGTACGGAACTTCGCTCGGATACTCACCCAGCACACCGGCGCTGACCTGCCGGACTGGATCAACACCGCCCGCGCCGCGCAGCTACCCGGGATCACCGGCTTCGCCCGCGGACTGACTTCCGACCTCGAAGCCGTGATCGCCGGACTGACTCTGCAATGGAGCTCTGGCGGCACCGAGGGCGCCGTGACACGCTTGAAGGCTCCCCTCCCTGGAGGACCCCGTTGCTGATCTCTCATTTCGAGGGGTGGGTGAGGAGGCGGGATAAGTGGGTGGTGCGGGTGCGCTCGGGGCGGTGGCCTTGCTTCCA
>NZ_JBFAWG010000101.1:0-18114 GCF_040680215.1 Streptomyces sp. NPDC052107 | reverse complement strand
CCGAGCCCCAACATCCGCAGTCTCACCCGTAGTTCGCGTCCGGAGTACACCTCGTCGCCCGCGAACCAGCGCGCCCGGACACCCAACTCGAGCGCGTTCTCGACCATGACGGCGGTCTGCTGCGGCTTGGTGGCGAACATGAACTCTTCCGGGACACCGGCCGCGTCGCGGCGTTCCTCGTCCGCGGCCCAGTCCTTGGGGAGATACAGGGCCCGGTCGATCACCACCCGCGCCGTCGCGGTGACCACGGCGAGGTGGACGGCGACCTGGCACAGACCGACACCCTTGAGCGCGCCGGAGTACTGGCGGCCGGCTCCCACACAGTCGGTGGAGGACTTGGCGTCGCCGGTCTCGTCCGCCACCAGCACCACATCCTGACCTGCGAGTTCACGCACGACGAGACGGGCGATCTCCGCCCTGGCCCGGTCGTGGTCGAACTTCGCGCGTGACAGCAGGTGCTGCAGCCGGTGCGGGCCCCGATGCCCCAGCGCCTGGGCCAGAGTCCAGCAGTTCCGCGTGTCCACCTCTGCCAGCAGCCCGCTGATCATCTCCGCCGCAGTCGTGCGCGTCTCAGGCCGCGCGAAGCAGTCCGCGATCACGCCCATCGCCGCCCCGAACACCCGGCCCCAGACTGCCTGGGCTATCGTGACCTCCACGGCCACCGCTTCTTGAAACGTCGTCACAAACGTTCATGATCACGGTGGCCGTACCCATACCCCCACTCGGCCCCCGCGAGCTCCTGATCAGGGAAGACGCCGGAACTACAGCTGCCGTGTCTGATGGCGTTGGCGGTTTCGTCGAGTTGGTCGGCGGTGCGGGCGAGAAGGATGACATAGGGTCCGGCCTGGGCAAGTCCGGTCGCGATCGCTGCGCCAATGCCGTCGCCAGAGCCGGTGAGTCATGCCAACAAGCCCAGCTGTCATGCATGAGGGTTCCTTTCAACGCGGTGTGTGGGATGGCCTCTCTTACGCCCCGTGGGACACCACGCGACTCCGGTGAGCGAGAAGGTCTACCGGATTGTGTCCGCACCTATGTGATGAGCGTCGATCCTTCGGGCCGTCTTACCGAAATTTCGCTGTTGCGCTTGTTCCTCGACGCCCTCGCGCCCCAGCCCCTATCGATCAGCGTGGTAAGACGCCCAGGTCTGGCGCCGCTATTACTGTCGAACCGAGAAGGCCGTGCAGGCGTGGACTGGATACAGAGAGGCGCCGGATGAAGGCGATTGTGGTGACGGATCAGGCTGCGGGAACGGCCGGGATGACGCTGGTGGAGCGGCCCGAGCCGCAGGCAGCGCTGAACGATGTCGTCGTCCAGGTTCATGCGTCGGGATTCACTCCGGGTGAGCTGACGTGGCCCTCGACCTGGACCGATCGCTTCGGCCGCGACCGGACGCCGTCGATTCCCGGGCAAGAGCTGGCCGGAGTGGTCACGGCTCTCGGCTATGGCACGACGGGGCTGTCGGTGGGACAGCGGGTGTTCGGCCTCGCGGACGGGCATCGGGGCGGCACCCTGGCGGAGTATGTGGCGATCGAGGCGCGTAACCTCGCGCCGTTGCCGGCCGACGTCGACTTCACGGTGGGCGCGAGTCTGCCGATGCCGGGCCTGACCGCATGGCAGGGACTGTTCGAGCACGGCCGCCTTCAGGCGGGGCAGAGCGTCCTCGTGCATGGCGCGGCCGGCGCAGTCGGGGCGATGGTTACGCAGCTCGCACGAGAGGCCGGCGCCTACGTCATCGGCACCGGACGTACCGCCGATCGACAGACGGCGCTTGGCTTCGGCGCGAGGGAGTTCGTCGACCTCGAGAACGACGCCCTGGAAGACGTCGGCGGAGTCGATCTGGTGTTCGATGTCATCGGCGGAGACATCGGGAATCGGTCCGCAGGCGTGATCCATGCGGGAGGAACGTTGGTGTCCATCGCCGGCCCGCCTGAGGTGCGTCCAGCGGACGGCCTGGCGATCGATTTCGTTGTCGTGCCCGATCGTGCCCAACTGGGTGAGGTCGTCCAGCGGGTGCGGGACGGACGGCTGCGGACGAACATCGGCAACGTCTCGACCCTCGATGACGCCGTTGCGGCCTTCAACCCGACCGAGCGGATCACCGGGAAGACGATCATCAGTGTTCGTCCGTGAGCGACACGCGCTCATCGATGCACGCCGCCGGCCGGCGCTGTCCAGATCGGCCGGCTGCGTCCTATGGCCTCCGGCATTACTGGAGGCGTGCGCTCTTGGATCCAGCGGGCAATAACGCTCAGGGCCGCTGGCTATAGGAGGACGAAGAACAACCCTCTTCCGGTGACAGCGGCCGATACCGGAGTTCGTGGCAGATCTTTGCGACCCGATCGGCCAGTGCCTGACGATGCCGCGGACTGAGGATTACATGACCGGTGGCGCGGCCGACGTGCCACCGCGCGGCACAAGCGGCACAAGACGTGTCGAGAAATCTGAAAAATGACGGCCTGGAATATGCACCCGGCTGGGACGCTGGATTCAAGTGCCGTCTGCATCGCGATACGCATGCGCGTTACATCCCACGCTGTCCGGGCGAGCCGGTTGAGGTACCGTCCTGGAGCGCGTCGAGGTTGATGATCGCATCGCTCCACCACAGCAGCGCACGGAATGATTCCGCCGCATCGGCAATCTCCCTACAGGTAGCCTGCTGTCGGCTGGTGTCCTGCTGTGCGCCCTGTCGCATGCCACTGCTGGTGGACGCGACCTGCTCGGCGGCAGATAGTGTTGTTGAAGGACGACGAGGTCATATCGCTCGACGATGGGTAGTGAGCGGCAAATGGACGCCTCGGACGAACTTCTTCAGATGGCTACACCGTCGGCTCTCTTGAACCTGGACGGTGTCATCCGCTCCCTCAACGCCGCGATGGCCACTCAACTAGGCAGGCCGTGGGAACAGTGCGTGGGTCATGGCTTCGTTGATCTACTCCCCGAGGACCAGCGCATCTCGGCTGAGGGTCTGCTGACGCATGGGGCCACGACGAAGAGGCTTGCGATGCGTGTGCTGGAATTTCCCGGCACGAGCACCGCATCTGTGGTCTGCCTCGTCGAGGCGCGAGCGGTGACGGATTCCTCGAGCGGCGAGCGGCTTATGTGGGTCCATTCGTTGGACGCGGGACACGACCTCGGCGGTCTGCTGATCCCATTCCAGCTTGCGGCGAAGGCTGCCGACCTCGGCCTCTGCATGTGTTCCTCCGATGAGCACCAGGTGGAGTGGCTGGGTGGCGCACCCGCCCTGGCCGCGCTCTTCCCGCAGGCGTCCGTGCCCCGGTCCAAGATGATCAGGCGAGTGCACCCTGATGACCGGAAGGACGTGCAGCGGCTTGTGCGCTCGTCCGCCGCCCAGTCCCCGTGGATCAGGTCGCGGTTCCTCACCGAGCGCGATGGCTGGCGTGTTCTCGCAGGCCAGGTCCGCCGGATCCAGTTGGGATACGGCGGCCCCGAACGGGTCTTCGCGGTGATCCGCGACGACACCCGGTCGGAGGCACACCGCCAAGAGACGCTGGCCGAGGCGAGCGCGGAGCGGGAGCGCGCCGACGGGATCACCGCGTTCTCCTCCGCCCTGTTCAGCGCCGCCACCGAGCAGGAACTGCAGCAGGTTGTCCTGGCCCGGCTCGCCGCGGCCGTCGGAGGTTCCGGCGCCCTCTTCGCACTCGTCGACGACGGTCGATTGCGGGTCTCCTCGGATGCCGGGATCCCCACGTGGGAGGTTGATGCTCTGCTCGGCCTGTCGCTGGATGAGGACCGGCCGTTGCCCTACGTGATCCGTACCGGTCAGGCACAGTTCTTCCGTAACCACGAGGAGTTTGCTCGCCGGTGGCTGCATGATGACGGCCTGCCCCTGCCGAGCCCCGCCCCCGGCACCGCCTTGTCGATCACCCCCCTCAGCCCGGTGGGCGACCGGCCGCTCGGGGCCTGGGTGGTGACGTACGACGGTGAGCACCCTCCCTCCCCAGAAAAGCTCGCCTTCATAACGACTCTGGCCGAATTGGCAGGCCAGGCACTGAGGGCCATCAGGTTGCAACAAGCCCACGTCGAGCTGTCCATGGCGCTCCAAGAGAGCATGCTCCCCACGCTGCCGGAGCACCTCCCAGGCCTGGAGGTCGCCGCCCGCTATCAGCCTAGTCGGGATGGGTTGGATATCGGCGGAGACTGGTATGACGCGTTCTTGCTCCCCGATGGTGCGGTCGCACTGGAAATCGGTGACGCTCAAGGGCACGACGTGGATGCCGCGGCTTTCATGGGTCAGGTGCGCTCGTCCATGCGCGCGATCGCCGCCCACGAACCTGACCCGGGAACGGTGCTGACGCGTACCAACGAGTTGCTCGTCGCGATGGACGCGCCACGGTTCGCAAGCTGCACCATGCTGCACCTCGATCCGCATGACGGACAGGTCATCGGCACCAGCGCAGGCCATGTTCCACTGCTCCACGCGCGCGACGACGGTAGCCACACCATCCGCACACTTCCCGCCGGGCCGCTCCTGGGAATCGTGGCTGGCGCCGCCTACCCCGAGGAGACCTTCACTTTGGAAGAGGGCACCGCGCTGGTCATGGTCACCGATGGTGTGGTCGAAGGGCCGCGCCTGACCCTGGACGCCGGACTGGAGCGAGCGGGAGCGCTGGCCGGTCGAGCCCTCCGGGACCGGCTCGGCCTCGAGGCGACCGCAGACCGAATACTCGACGCGGTGGCCGCGTTGGGCCACCTCGACGACGTGGCCGTGCTAGTCATCCGACGCACATGAGACTCGATGTGTCTCCCGGGCAGGGAAGCCGCCCTCCGGCCCTCATTCACCGGCGCAGCGTCAGCCCCGGGGAGACCCCAACTGCTCCCGGCACGCGGCGGCGAAGTCGCCCTCGACCGTGACCCGGTCTCCCAGGTCCTCGACTACGAGGAGCAGGGTGTCGCCATGGACCGGGGCCACGTCCCGGTCCACGAGTACATGCGGACGAACGTCCCGACCATCCCCGCCGTCAGCGACCTGGTCCCCACGTTCCAGCTCACGCACGTCGGCTTCGCCGACGCCACGTGAAAGGGCCTGTCCGGGACCGGCTCGGACGCGAGGAGAGCATTCCCGCCGCAGCTCCTCGCTACGGCCGGTCCTGTGCCCCTGGCCGGCCAGGAGGGGCGGGGATCGCCGGAGGCTTGGATTCTCCCTGGCAGTGGTCGGCCCGGACCGACCACTGCCAGGGAGGCCCGGGACGATGGCTCCGGATCGGATGGGCCGAGCGCCGGAGGACGGGGTAACAGAAAAGGACCTTGAGGTCCCTTCTGAATCCTGCTAACGTCCGCATCGGTAATCTGGTCAATGTGGCGGAACCGGCGCGCGATAAAAACGATTCCCGGCTGACTGAGCGCGGGCGGGCGACTCGAGAGCGCATTTTGAGGGCCGCCGCCGACATGATGTACGTCAAGGGCGTGTCTTCCACGACCCTCGACGAGGTCAGGGCGGCCAGCGGAACGAGCAAATCCCAGCTCTACCGCCACTACCCCGACAAGGATGCACTAGTGCGGGACGTTGTCGCGTTGCAGGCTGCAGAACTGCTCGAACGTCAGCACCAGCTACTGCAGAGGCTCAACTCCGTCCGTGGGCTGGAGCGCTGGCGGGACGCACTGATCGAACACAACGCGCTCCGAAACGGAGCGTACGGCTGTCCGCTCGGCTCCCTTGCAAGCGAGCTGGCCGATCAGGACGAAGAGGCGCGCAAGGCGATCGCCCGGCACTTCGACTCCTGGGAGGGACTGCTCGACGCTGGGCTCGAGCGGATGAAGGACTCGGGAGTCCTCCGCGCCGACGCGGACGCCGGAGAGCTCGCCACCGGCCTCATGGCCGCCCTCCAGGGCGGCTACCTCCTTGCGCAGACGGCCCAGGACGTCAAACCCATGAGGATCGCCCTTGACATGGCGATCGGCCATGTCAAGGCCTATGCCGTGGTCGCCGAGGACGTCAATTCGCCGGAGGGGGGCGCGGGAGGGCGCTAAGCCGTCTGGGGCGAGGCCGAGAAGTCCCGATGTGGCGCCACGCGCGGTTGCGTCGCGGTCTCCGTACCGGACTGGACTTCACCGCCCTCCCGGCGGGCGCAGGCGGCCCGACGGGAGGCGTGACGGCGGGAGGACGCGTTCGTCCGCACGTTCTTTGCCCGCATGTGGCCCCAGCCGCCGACCAAAAGCGGCGGCCCCCTGTATGAAAGGCAGGTCTCCTCCACGCGAGAGGGGACTATTTGGTCCTGAAAATTGGCCCGATCCGCGGTACGTTTGGGGAGACGGTCCCCTACGGACAGCCAGGCAGCCAAGCCTCACGAGGATCTCCAGGGCGGTAAGCACTATGCACGTGGGCGTCCAGTTCTCAGTGCTCGGCCCAGTCCGGCTACACAAACAGGGGGTCGAGGCCGGAGCCGGTCAGGGGAGGCAGTGCGCCGTGCTCGCTTCGCTGTTGCTCAAGGCAGGCAAGCCTGTAAGCCTCTCGAAACTCGTGGAGGACGTGTGGGGCGACGATGCCCTACCGTCGGCCGTAGGCTCCGTGAGCACGTACGTCTACAGGCTCAGGCGGGCACTCGGGGAGCAGAGTGACAGCTGCGTGAGCCTGGTCGTCAGGGGCTACCTGCTGTACCACCAACCGGACGCTCTGGACCTGAACAGGTTCAAGGAGACGACAGCATGGGCGAGGGAGGCCCGCAGCACCGGCGACCTGGCGTCCACAGCGAGCCTGCTGACACAAGGCCTCGAGATGTGGAAAGGAGTGGCCCTCGCCGGGGTCCCGGGGCCGTTCGCGGGCCAGCAGCGCAGCGTCCTCAGCGAGCTGCGCCTCGTGTGTGCCGAGGAGCGGCTCACCTGCGAAGTGGAGAGAGGGCGCTACGCCGAAGCCGCCGCCGAACCGTCCGCCCTGCTTGTCGAGCACCCGGTTCAAGAGCGCAGAGGCGACCTCCTCATGACTGCGCTCTACGGTGCTGGGCGGCAGTCCGAGCCCCTGACGATCAACCACATGACCAGTCACCTGCTGCGTCAACGCCTCGGCGTTAGCCCGTCGCCGGAACTGCAGCAACTCCACGAGCGCATCCTCTCCGGACGATTCCAGCTCCCGCAAAGCGCCGACCGCCCGAAGGGCGCGCCACAGACGCCCCCGCATCACGCCCCGGCTCAGCTCCCAGCCGCCCTGCCGAGCCTCGGCGGCCCGAGAGAGAGCACGAGCAGGTCGAGCGCATGGTCGCCGATGCAGAGGCGTCGTCCTCCGTGGCCATCTACACGGTCGGCGGACTGGCCGGCGTCGGCAAGACAGCTTTGGCCACCACCGTCGCCCACCGTCTGGCTGACCGCTTCCCGGACGGCCAGCTCTTTGCAGAGCTGGTAAAGCGTGCCCCACGGCGCGTGCGAGTCCCTCGTCGAAATACTCCGGAAACCCCGTCCGTGAAATCCCAGGATGCACGCGCGGCGAAAAAACAGCGACTTCGCGTAGACGTCCTGTAGATGGTCTCGTTATTGGCTTGTCCGCACGAAATGATCTGGAGATTGAGAACCATGCACTCTGCAGATGCTAGAAAAACGTGCCGCTCGGCTCCGGATGGACATGCCGGAACCAGCGGCAGCGCCCCGGCGGCAGGGCCCGCCACGGGCCGAGGGCAGCTCGACCCGGAGTCCGCCGCCTGGGTGGACGCGCTCGAGGGCGGTCGTGGGCCGCAGTACGAGCAGGCCTGCGCGCAGCTGCACGAACTGCTGGTGCGGATCGCCATGGACGAAGTGTTCCGCCGGGGTCCTCGTTACCGAATTACCGGGCCCGAGCTGAACGATCTCGCCCACCAGGCGGCCGCCGACGCACTGATGAGGATCACGCACAAAATCCAGGAATTTCGAGGCGACGCCAGGTTCACCACATGGGCGTTCCGATTCGTCGTACTTGAAGTGTCCAGCAAACTGGGCCGCCATTTCTGGCGTGTTTCAAATACCCGGTTCGACTTGGATGAATGGGCGCAAGTTCCCGACCGCTCCGGTATCGACCCCGTCAGCCGTTGGCAGGCGCGAGAGCTGGTCGAAGCCGCGCGCGACGCAGTCGAGACAGCACTCAGCGCCCGCCAGCGGCAGGTCTTCACTGCCGTCGTCAACGGGGTCCCCCTGGAAACGCTCGCCAGTGAGTTGGAGACGAACCGTAACGCGCTCTACAAGACGATGTTCGACGCCCGTAAGAAACTGCGAGCTCAGCTGATAGCCAGCGGACATCTCAGCGCTGCGGGCTGATGCGGCGGCGACGTCGGCCCGGGCAGCGCTGACCGAAGGGCTCGCACCGCGGCCGCACACTTCCCGGGGGTCTGGCAGCCGTCTTCCCAGGGCGGACGAGAAAGACTGCGCCGCCAGGAACTCACCTTCCCGAAGGGCCGGAGATCGTCGCGGTGGCGGTGCAGTTCCTGGTCACCAACTTCATCAACAACGTCATCCAGGCCGACATCGACATCCCCGCCGTCGATACGGCCGCGGCCCAGTGAACCGCCGATCGCTTGAGCGCCGAAACCCTCGACGCGGTCCGCGCACCCAGCCCGGTAAATCCCTCAGCGACCCAACGATCATTGAGGAAAGGCTCGACATGTCTGACAGGCGGCGCCCAGGTGCCCGCCTGGCCGTTCGACGCGAAGTGGACCGGTCTTTTGCTCAGAAAATGGTCCACACGTGTGGGCGGACGCACGCATACGCTCGGGTCATGACCAGCGCGGATTTGGCCACCTGCGTCGTGCCGCCCGCGTAACTGTCTCTGTACCGCGTCGGCTTCCGTCACTGTTGCCGGCGTGCGGGCGCCGCCGTTTGTGGCGGCCATGCGGGAGACGCCACCTTGGGCCTTGGCCGGGCGGGCAGGGCACTCGGATCGATAGAGGAGTTGATCACCTTGGACGGACAGGAGCTGCAGAAGATCGCGGGCGACTGCACTGTGGAACTGCCTGGCGCCGACCTGGAGCATCGTTTCGGCCCCGACTGGGAGGTCTACAGGGTGCGCGGCAAGGTCTTCATGCTCATGACCGACATGCCGGGGCGCCCCGTCGTGATCCTGAAAGCTGATCCGGACGACGCCGCAGCCCTGCGTGAGCAGTACGCAGACATTACCCCCGGGCTATCACATGAACAAGAGGCACTGGATCACGGTGGAAGGCGGGGGCACCATCGACGAGAAGCTAGTGAAGGAGCTCGTGATCGACTCCTACCGTCTCGTGGTCGGCCGGCTTCCCAAGTCCGAGCAGCCCGTGTCAGTGGACATCGCCGCACCCCAGCCCTGCTCGCTGCCGTGGCCGACGTTGACGGCGAGGTAGAGGGCGATGGGCACGATCATGCCGCTGAGCCCCGCGACACGCGGCATCGTGAGCCGCTTGCGCTCGCGCAGCTCGCCCATGTCGAACTCGCGGCGTGCCTCCAGACCAACGACGAAAAAGAAGAACGTCATCAGGCCGCTGTTGACCCACTCCCGCAGGCCGAGCGAGATCCCGTAGGTGCCGAAGCGAACAGACAGGCGGGTGTCCCACAACGACGTGTATGCCGAGGGTGCCGCGTTGGCCCAGAGGAGTGCGGCGAGCGCGGCGGCGACCAGGACGGCGGCGCCACCGGTCTCGGTGCGCAAGAAGGCACGCAGTGGGGAACGCGATCCGCTGCCGCACAGCGTCTGGCCGGTGTGGGCCTCTGGTTCACGGGACATGGGTCAGATTCTCGTTCGAGGCGTGGCTGTACCGGTGTGCGGGCGGCGAGCCGGTGCGTCGGCTGTGGGGCGTTTCGCAGGCTGGCGGGCTCGTGGGCTTGGCAGCGGCAACGGCCAAGTTCGCGGGGGCGTCATAGGCCGGGCCCAAGCGCTGAAGCATACGGCCCGGGATCCACCGTGCGTCACGCTCCCCGAGCTTGGCCTACTCGGCGTCGGGAGACGTGGCGAAGGTCTGCAGGTGGTCGATGGCCGCATGCAACGCGTCTTTCAGCGGAGCGATGTCCCGCGCGACCTGGGCGAGGAGCATGCCGCCCTGGAAGGCGGCAAGGAGCAGATTGGCCAGTTGCGTGGGATCTGCCTCAGCGCTGATGCGGCCGAGTTGCTGCATGCGCTCGATTCCCTCGCGGAAGATCCCCCTCCACTGATCGAACGCACTGGCGAGGTCGTCGTGCACGTCGAGGTCCGTCTTGATGATCTCGCTCGCCAGGGAGCCGAGGGTGCAGCCTTCCTGGTAGGCGCGCTCGTAGCCGACGTAGAAATCCGCCCATGCCCGGAGCGCGTCGAGGGTGTCGAAGCCGGCGAATCGCTCGTCGCGATGGAAGGTGAGGACGCGTTCGGCCTGCCAGGCGATCACGGCCACGACGAGACTCTCCTTGGTCGGGAAGTAGTGGTTGAGCTGCGATCCGCTGACGCCGGCGGCGCGGCGGAGCTGCTCGTTGTTCGTCGCGTGGACTCCGTTTGTGTAGATGAGTTCCGCAGCGTGCTCCAGGATGCGGGCCCGCGTGGCCTGCCCCTTTGACGTGAGCTTGTGAGGCGCGGGAGCCGCTGTTGTGGTGGTCATGTCTTGAGGATACCCCAGATTGGGCTTGACAGCCCAGAACCGCGGGGTGTTCACTCTGGGGAGTGGGCTGAGCAGCCCAAAAATGCGGCAGGGTTCGCAGTCACATCGGGGACTGGACCGCTGAGGCAAGTAAGAACCGCCCTGGGCGCGACGCCGGCCGCTCACACATTCACCGGAGGTTGATTCGCCATGTCACGACTGAACGTCCTCGCTTCTGACGAGATCCCCGACGGGGCGAAGGGCATCATCGACAACGTCGGCGCGCAGTTCGGCTTCGTCCCGAACATGTTCGCGACTCTCGCGTCGAACCCGACCGTCCTCGACGTCGTCATGACACTGCAGGGCACCTTGAGCCGGGTTCTGGACGCGAAGACGCGGCACACCATCGCGCTCGCCGTGTCGCAGGCCAACGGTTGCGATTACTGCCTGGCGATGCACACGTACGTGTCGGCCGAACTCGGCGGCATGTCGGGCGACGACATCGCCTTGGCCCGGGCCGGGAGCTCGATCGATCCCAAGCGCGCCGCGGTCGCTCGTTTCGCTCAGCAGGTGGTGGAGAGCCGCGGTCAGGTGAGCGACGCCGACCTCGAGGCTGTGCGAGGCGCCGGGTACAGCGACCCGCAGATCCTGGCGATCGTCACCGTGGCGGTGCAGGTCCTGCTGACCAACTTCATCAACAACGTCAACCAGACCGACATCGACATCCCCGCCGTCAGCCCGGCCGGCACCCTCGGCTGATCGCCGGGACCCCCTCGAGGCCGCGCACACAGCCGGTAAACCCCTCACCGCTCCAAAACGATCACTCGGGAAGGTTCGCTATGCCGGGCTCCGAACTGTATGAGCAATTCATGGCACTGCACACCCGCGACGGCGGCCTCGTCATGCCGAACGCATGGGACGGCCTCTCAGCGCTGATACTGGCCGACGCCGGCTTCGAGGCGATCGCGACATCGTCGGCGGCGCTCGCCGCCACGCTCGGCCGGTTTGACGGGCGCCACGAAGTCACCCGTGGCGAGCACCTCGAGCATGCGCGGCTGCTCGGCCGGCTCACCGGGCTGCCCGTCAACGGAGACTTCGAGGACGGCTACGGCGACACGCCTGAAGACGTCGCTGCGACCGTGGAAGCCGCCGTCGAGTCCGGCCTGGCCGGTATCGGGATCGAAGACACCTCGGGCAATCCCGATCAACCGATCCGCGACTTCGACGAGGCAGTCAACCGCATACGCAGCGCCGTCGAGGCGGCCAAGGGGCGCATCGTCGTCACCGGCCGCACCGACAACTTCCTCCAGGGCCGGCCCGATCTCGACGACACCATCCGGCGTCTGACGGCCTTCGCCGAGGCCGGCGCGGATGTGCTCTACGCCCCTTACCCACCCGACCTCGATGCACTCGTCGCGATCGTCACCGCCGTCGCGCCGGCACCGGTCAACGTCCTCATCTCGCCGGCGGACCAGGTGCTGACCGTCGCTGAACTGCAGAAGGCCGGGGTCAAGCGCATCAGCGTGGGTCCAGCGCTCTACACCCACGCAATGGAGGCACTCCAGCAGGCCACCAAGGCTCTCGTCGCAGGTGACCTCACCGCCGCGACGACAGGAATCAGCTTCGAGCGCATCAGCGACCTGCTTGCCCGCGCCGCGAACTAGCCCAAACCCTGCGAACCACCGCTCCTCACCCACTCATCGCAAGAAGAAGGCAGATTGACATGAACCTCGACAAGCTCATGAACAAGCACCTCACCAGGTATTTCGACCCCAGCAAGACCATTCCGGAGGAAACCCTCCAGCAGCTGCTGCGCTTCCTGCGCTCCACGCCGTCATCGGTGAACGTACAGCCCAACCACTTCTACGTCCTCGCCACGCCCGAAGGCAAAGAGCGGCTCGCCAACAACCTGGGCGAACGATTCAAGGACAACGCCGAGAAGATTCTGAACGCGTCGCACACCATCATCCTCACCACCCGGGCAGATCTGCCCGACACCCACCTCGAGGCGGTGTTCGCGAAGGAGAGGGCCGACGGCCGGTTCCCTGACCCGTCCAAGCAGCAGCTGTGGGAATCCATGACCCGGGACTTCCTCAACCTGCGCACCTACGGCTACAAGGACCTGAACCACTGGATGGAGAAGCAGGCCTACATGGCGGTGGGCCTGACCATGATGGCGGCCGCCGAGCTCGGCGTCGAGGCCACGCCGCTGGAGGGGTTCGACCCGGCCAGTGTCGACAAGGCCTTCAAGATCCGCGAGAGCGGACACACCACGACGGTGCTGCTGGCCCTCGGCTACCCCGACCCGGAGAGGGTGTACACCACCCCGATCTCGCGATTCGGCGCCGACCAGCTATTCACCTTCATCTAAACCGGGAAACCAAAACCCACCACACCTACAAGGAACGGGACAATTTCCATGAAAGCCATTGTGGTCACCGACCAGGCCGCGGGAACTGCCGGAATGACGCTGACGGAGCGGCCTGAGCCACTCGCAGCGATCAACGACGTCATCGTTCAGATCCATGCATCGGGCTTCGTCCCCACAGAGATGGAGTGGCCGTCGACCTGGGCCGATCGCGCCGGCCGTGACAAGACACCGTCGATCCCCGGCCACGAGCTAGCCGGAGTGGTCACCGCCCTCGGCTACGGCACGACGGGGCTCTCGGTCGGGCAGCGGGTCTTCGGCCTCGCCGACTGGCACCGCGACGGCACCCTCGCGGAGTACGTGGCAATCGAAGCACGCAACCTCGCACCGCTGCCCGGCGACGTCGACTTCACCGTAGCCGCGTCCCTGCCCATCTCAGGTCTGACCGCGTGGCAGGGACTGTTCCAGCACGGCCGCCTCCAGGCCGGCCAGACCGTCCTCGCCCATGGCGCAGCCGGGGCGGTCGGGACGATGGTGACCCAGCTCGCACGTGAAGCCGGCGCTTACGTCATCGGCACCGGACGGGCCGCCGACCGTGAGAAGGCACTCGACTTCGGCGCGCACGAGTTCGTCGACCTCGAGAACGACACGCTGAAGGACGTCGGCCGCGTCGACCTGGTCTTCGATGTCATCGGCGGCGACGTCCAGAAGCAGTCCGCCGCCTTGATCAAGGCCGGAGGAACACTGGTGTCCGTCGTCGGCCCGGTCGAAGCACGGCCCACTGACGGCCTGGCCATCGACTTCGTCGTCGAAGCCGATCGCACCCAACTCGGTGAGATCGTGCAGCGGGTGCGGGACGGACGGCTGCGGACCAACATCGGTGACGTCGCGAGCCTCGACGATGCCGTCGGCGCCCTCAACCCGACCACACGAAGCCGCGGGAAGACGGTCATCCGCGTGCTGCCGTAGGCACTGGACGGCCACCGTCCGACCGGCAGGTCATGGTCCTGACTACGCCACGGGCGCCGGCCACCGACCGGCGCCCAGGACCCCAACCGACACACGCCAGGCACACGAACCGGCAGAGGAGTTGATCACCTTGGACGGACAGGAACTGCAGAAGATCGCGCGCGACTACACCGCGGAACTGCCCGGCACCGACCAGGAGCATCGTTTCGGCCCCGACTGGGAGCTCCACAAGGTGGGCGGCAAGGTCTTCATGCTCATGACCGACATGCCGGGACGCCCCGTCGTGATCCTGAAAGCCGACCCGGACGACGCCACAGCCCTGCGTGAGCAGTACGCCGACATCACCCCCGGCTACCACATGAACAAGAGGCACTGGATCACAGTGGAAGGCGGAGACACCATCGACGACAAGCTGCTGAAGGAACTCGTGACCGACTCCTACCGTCTCGTGGTCGGCGGGCTTCCCAAGTCCAAGCAACCCGTGGATCCACACACCCACAACCACCACGCCTGACCCTCACCATGCCCATCCTGCGACGCAGCGTCGCAGCAGCCATCTGGAGCCTCCCATGCGCGTATTCGTCACCGGAGCCAGCGGCAGCATCGGCTCAGTTGTCGTTCCCGAACTCATCGCCGCTGGCCACGAGGTCCTCGGCCTCGTCCGCTCCGATGCCGCGGCTACGGCCGTCGCCGCCGCCGGGGGGACGCCGCTCCGCGGCGACCTCACCGACCTCGACAGCCTCCACGCCGGCGCCACGCAGGCCGATGGTGTCATCAACCTGGCCTTCAGCAACGACTGGAACAACCTGGAGCAGGGCATCGACGAGGAAGCGCGCGCCGTGCAGACCCTCGCGGCCGCACTCGCAGGCAGTGGCAAACCGTTCGTACATGCCGGCCTCACGCCGATGATGCCAGGCCACACCTCCACCGAGGAGGACCCCAACACCACCAACGGTCCGGTCGGTGGCCGCGGCCGCACCTCCGACGTGGTACTGACCCTGGCCGCCCAGGGCGTCCGGTCCTCTGTCGTGCGGCTGCCGCGCTCCGTGCACCAGCGCGGGTCGCAATACGGCTTCTGCTCAGTGCTCATCGCCGCCGCGCAGAAAACGGGCGTGTCAGCGTACGTCGGCGACGGCACGCAGCGATGGCCGGCGGTCAACCGGCTTGACGCCGCCACGCTGTTCCGCATCGCACTCGAGGACGCTGCGCCGGGCACGGTCCTGCACGCGGTAGCCGACGAGGGCGACACCATGAGGTCGCTGGCCGAGGCTATCGGCGGCGTTCTCGGCGTGCCGGTCGAGTCGGTCCCGCCTGAGCGCTTCGGCGTCATCGGTCGCGTGTTCGCCCTTGACATGCCGTCGTCAAGTGCACTGACCCGGGAACGGTTCGGCTGGCAGCCCACCCGCCCGAGCCTGATCGACGACCTCGCTGCCGGCGACTATCCCACCCTGGGCTGAAATCCTCGGGATGCCACCGGGACCGGACAGGGTCAGTGACTACCGACCTTCCGCGTACACCGGGCCTCCCCCGCCTCCGTCCGGGTGCTCGGCGAAGGCGTCGACTGGAGCCTCCCTTTGACCGTGGACACCTGGAGACTGGGATCTTGAGGTTCCAGGGGAGCCAGGTGGGAAGCAAGTATTCGAAGCGGTACACCGAGGAGTTCAAGCGGGACGCGATCGGGCTCGTCGATTCCTCGGGCAGGACGGTCGGCCTTGGAGGGCGTGATCACGGAACCCGACCCGTTCCCGCTGACCTGCCCCGGTGACCGGGTCGGTCTGTGCGCTGGCAGCCAAGACCCACAAGTAGGCAACCGGGGCGGGTTCCTCGATCGGGTGACACCTCCCAGCCAGCGGAACCTACGGGCACCCCAGCGCGTAGTGCCGGGCATGAGACCGATCAACGACGCGCACGTGGCGGTGCCGGGCCTGGCCGTGGTGGAGGTCCCGGCCGCCGATGACGAGACCGCGTTCGCGGTCCAGGAGCTGCTCGCCGCTCGGTGTGCCATCGCGCCGACAGACCGTTCGATCCGGGAGCCTGACGTGCCCGGCGTGCGGCTGCGGTTCTTCCTGGACCTGCGCCAGGAGGCCGACGCGTAGGTCTGCGGCGGATGCCGGGCTTTCTCGTGCCTCCCGACAGTCGGGGAGTTGCGCCAGCACGCAGACCTGCCGTGGTCGGGGTCGTGGGTCGGCCTGTCCCTCGTTGTGGTCGGGGCTGCGGTGTGTGCACGGATAGAGCTCATTCCCGCGGCTGTCGCGTGGGAAGGAGGTGTCGGCGCCGGTGGTCGGCGTGCCCGCCCGGGCTGGCCTGGGACAACCGACCCGGCAAACACAGGGGTGGGCCAACCCTCGGTGCAACTCTCGGTCCCCCTGTCCGCCCAACCGTCCAGTCCACCGTCCAGCCCACTCAGGAAGCAACCCTCAACCCGGCCGCCACACCGGCGACGCGTCCGGCTCCCGGCCACTGGGTAAGCCACCAAGACAGGCGGCTTGCCCAGGCGCGGCAGGCTTGCCCGACACCAGGCAGCGCCCTGCCCGGGCGTGGTCGGGGTTCTCGGCAGCATGTTCGGCGGTGCGACCACGGGCCCGACCACGGCGTGACGCAGGTTGGGCGGGTCAGCGGCGGGCGCGGGCACTCGACACCGGCCTTCAGTACCGGTCCGGCCGGATCGTGGAACGGGCGCGGGCTGTGCGACGCTCGCTGGCACTGTCCTCACTGCCCAAAGCAGTGCGGGACTTCGACGAACGCCTACACGGCGTCTATCTGTGACAAGGGGTGAATGGATGCGGGTGGGCATCACCGGGCACCGCGGACTAAGCGCAGAGGTTGAGGAGCAGGTACGGGCACTCCTCGCCGACGCGGTGAAGGAGTATGAGCCGGCCGAACTGGTTGGTGTCTCGTGTATCGCGGACGGCCCCGACTCCTGGTTCGCCGAAGTCGTATTGCAGCACGGTGGCCGTCTTGAGGTGGTCGTCCCGGCTGCCGAGTACCGCGAGGGACTTCCGGACTGGCACCACCCCGTCTATGACCAGCTCATGAAGCGTGCGGCCGACGTCCACCAGGCCGGCATGACTGTGTCCGACTCAGCCGCGCATATGGCCGGGTCCGAGATCTTGGTCGGCCTGGTGGGCGAGCTGCTAGCCGTGTGGGACGGCAACCCAGCATGGGGGCACGGCGGGACAGCGGACGTGGTGGCGTATGCGGAGCGGACGGGCGTCCCGGTGCGGGTTCTCTGGCCGGAGGGCGCTACCCGCTGACCGACAGCATCGCGACGGCCCCGTCCTACCTATGACGGGCTATCGGCGTGTATGGCGCAGCTATGCCCACCGTGGTCTGCCCGGCAACCGCTACTCGGCGGAGACCGCAGCGCAGTTGACGGAGACCCCAGCTATCTCAGCCGCCCCGAGCTGCTGTTGAGCGGGCCGACGCTGGTGGATCAGAGCGGTAAGGGGTCTTGGATGGCGGGCCCATCAACCCCTGTCGCTCGCGCGGGGGTATTACAAGTCTGTCCATGGGCGGCCCTTGCCGCCTGTTAGGGGAATCCACGCGGACCGGGAGGGACCGTGTTGCTGAAGGTCTTCCAGGACGGCGGCTCCTAGCCGGACTTCGCGGGCGAAGACCGTCACGAGGGGGTGCTGGGCAACCATCGCCTGCAGATCGCTCATCCGGTTACCCAGCCTGGTTCGGGAGGCGCCGGTGTCCGGACCTGCTCGACGAGGCCGTTCCACTCCGGCGCTAACGCCATCCGTCGATCCACCGCACCGGAAAGGTTGATCTGGGCATCGGGCGACACGTCACATCACCAATCCGAACTCCGCTGGGCCGCAGCGTCGTCAGGGTATTCCGATCCCACGACGAAGGGACGCACATCGCGGAAGTCCGCCCGAACCACTCCCGAACTTGACATCTCCAAGCGGACGCCGTGGGTGGGAGCAGGAGCCCTGGGAGTGCTGCGAGTGGGAAGGTGGGGACCTGTACTGATCGAGCGGGGAGCGATAGGCGGTCGACTGACTGGCTCGCAATCCAAGACGCTCATAGAGCCGGTTCGCTGCCGAACCCGCCGCAGATGGCGCTCAGCCAACCAGCGGCAGCATTCCACCGGGTCGCAGCAGGCGTGTCGGTCGCATCGGGCTCAGGGGGTTGTGAACAGCTGCCGCGGAACAGCGTACGAGTGTGTTCTGGCGCGGATGAATGAGTGTTCGGGCTGTGGTGGGCGTACGGGGAACGATAGTTCTCTCATCGAATGGGTGACCTCGGCGGGTGGTGGTCGTTGGGTTTGGTGACGGG
>NZ_JBFAWG010000100.1:0-18286 GCF_040680215.1 Streptomyces sp. NPDC052107 | reverse complement strand
GCCGGCGCACTGGAAGAAGATCTGGTCGACCAACCCGCTGGAGCGGCTGAACAGGGAGATCAAGCGGCGGGCCGACGTCGTCCTTGTTGTCGGAACCCCGTGGGGTGGCAGCGGCCGGTTCGGATCGTTCTGGCCGGTCATTCGGGCCAGTCGGAGTTCTTGATGACCTCGACGAAATCGGTGGGCCGGAAGCCGGGAACGTAGTGAGCCAGCACATCGGCCTTGACGTTCCCGAAGGTGGTATCGGGGCGGTCCTCGATGCCTTCGGTGAACGCGGCAAGGATCGGGATCTTGAAATCCGGGCGCGGGTGCGCCGCGACGACCGCCGCGCGCTGCTCGTCCGAGATCGCGTGATAGCCGATCCCCAGGACGTCCAGCTCGACACCGCGGGTGACCAGGGCGATCTCGGGCGCCATGTGCAGCGGGATCTCCGGGGTGGCGTGCAGGGCGATGCTCGTCCAGACACGGTCGGCCGGCTCGCCGGTGATGCCGTGGGCGTGCAGGAAACGGCGGGCCTCGTCGGCGCCGTCGATCTCAAAGCGCTGGTCGGCGCGGCGGAAGCGCTTGGCGAGCCCGAGGCCGTGGAACATCGCCCCCAGGTACAGCAGTTCGGGGTCGTAGCCGAGCTTCTGCTCCCGGCCCCGCAGCGAACCCCACAGGAAGACCCGCCGGGAGTGGTGGAACAGCAGCGGCGGGGCCGCCTCGCGGACCAGTTCGGTCGCTTCCCGCGCCAGCGCGCTGTCCGGAATCTTCACGTCTGCGATCATTTCCCTCATCGCTCGTCCGCCTCCTTGCCGGATCGGTGATCTGCCCCCAGGGTCACCGGCGACGCAGGCTGGGCCATGTCCCTGCTGCCAGGAAAACCGCGGATTCGGACATGGCACATCGAGTTGGCTTTGTGGTCTTCGACGGGGTGACCATGCTGGATGTCAGCGGTCCGTCGGAGGTGCTCCATCAGGCGGGTCGGCTCGCTGCCCCCTATGAGCTGGTACTGGTCTCCCCACGTGGGGGAACGGTCACCACCTCCGCCGGGCTGGCGCTGACCGGCACGGTCCCGGCGGGCGACGCGGGTCCGGTCGACACGGTCGTGGTCGCCGGAGGAGACCGGCTGGCCACGGAGCCGATCGAGGACGGGCTGCTGACCGCGGCCCGCTTCCTCGCCGCGCAGGCGGCACGCGTCGCCTCGGTGTGTACCGGCGCCTTCGTCCTGGCGGAACTGGGCCTCCTCGACGGCCGCCGCGCGACGACACACTGGCGGCACGCGACCGCGTTCGCCCGCAGCTACCCCCGAGTGCGCGTCGAGCCGGACGCCATTCACGTCCACGACGGCCGCTACGTCACCTCAGCCGGCATCAGCGCGGGCATCGATCTGACCCTCGCCCTGGTGGAGGACGACCACGGCGCCGGCGTGGCGAGGGACATCGCGCGCGAACTGGTCGTGTTCATGCAACGTCCCGGTGGCCAGTCGCAGTTCTCCACGGCCATCACCACCCCGCCGGCCCGCAGTGACCTGCTGCGCTCGCTGATCGCGTCCGTCCTCACCGATCCGGCAGCCGACCACAGCCTGCCCGCCATGGCCGCGTCCACGGCTGTCAGCCCCCGGCACCTGGCCCGGCTGTTCCGCGCCGAACTGGGTACCACACCCGCACGCTGAGTCGAGCGGGTCCGCCTCGACCGCGCCCAGCAACTGCTCCTCGAGGGGCACAGCGTCACCTCGGCCGCGCATCACAGCGGGCTCGGCTCCGACGAAACCCTCCGCCGCGCGTTCGCCCGCCATCTGGGCACCACGCCGACCCACTACCGCAGACGCTTCGCCACCACCCGACAGCGGTAGTGCCGGGAATTCCCCGATGAGGCCCGTAATTGAAAATTCGTACCCGGGGCCTGCGGCCGTAGCCTCCTGCACCGGACGTTATCGGCGCCATGAGCCAAGGCAGTGGCCGGTCGTGGATCCGGCGTTTTCGGCATGGTGCGATGGGGGCATGGAGTTGCGGGAGTTGCATGCCTTCGTGGCAGTGGTCGAAGAGGGCGGCTTCTCGGCCGCGGCCCGGCGGTTGCACGTCAGCCAGCCGGCGCTGTCCCAGACGGTCGGTGGTCTGGAGCGGCAGCTCAGGGTGAAGCTGCTGGTGCGCAGCAGCACCGGCGTGCGGCCCACCGACGCGGGCGTCGCCCTGCTCGGGGAGGCGCGTGCCCTGCTTGCCCGGCGTGATCAGGCATTGCGGACGATGGCCCGGTACACCGGCGGGGGCGGCGGCGTGCTGCGGATCGGCATTCCGCTGGAGTTCCCCTCGCGGCTGCTGAGCCCCGCGCTCACGGAACTGGCCGAAGCCTGCCCCGACACCCGGGTACAGGCCCGCCACCTGTCCACGTCCGAACAGGTGGTGGCGCTGCACGCCGGCGAGCTCGACCTCGGGCTGCTGCGGGAGCGTCCGGCCGGGCAGGAGTTCGACGCGATGCTGGTCAACAGGGAGCGGCTGGGCGTGCTCCTGGCCGCCGACCAGGCGGCGGAGCTGTCCGGGCCGGAGGGGATCGCGCTGGACGCGTTGGCCGGACTGCAGTGGGTGGCTTTCCCTCGTTCGGACAGCCCCGCCTGGTACGACGAGCTGACGGCGATCCTGCGCAGCCATGGTCTTGATCTGGGAGCGCAGGCACCCGAGGGGCAGCGGCTGATCGCGGAGGTGAAACTGGCGGCTGTCAGCGCCGGGCGGGCCTTTGCGCTGGCTCCGCCGGACTGGTCGCAGCCCATTCCCGCGGGCGTGGCGTGGTCGCCGCTGGCCGGGCACCCTCTCATTCGCCGGACGTGGGCGGTGTGGCCGGCGGATTCGCGGCGGCAGGATCTGGGACGCCTGATCACCGCGTTCGAGCAGCCGTCCACCGGCTGATCCCCGCGGCGGCCACAGGGCCGGGCGACAGGTGAGGTCGGACGGCGGTGCGACCGCCGTCGACGGGCAGGACAGCGCCCTGCACAAAGCTGCTTGCCCCGTCATCGGCGAGGTAGGCGATCGCGGCCGCGATCTCCGCGACGGACGCCGGCCGTCCGGCGGGCACCTGAGCCGCCAGACTCTTCGCCCGCAGGGATGCAGACGTCATGGCCGGTTCCCTTCCGTTGATGTCGGGATACGCGATCGGCGTACGGGCAGGGACACGGCCGCTGTGTCGGAAAGACGCAGAAGGTACGGCCGTCGCAGCTCCACAGCATCATCGGCGACGGGGCCCCGCAACTGCTCCGGGGCAGGGCACCAGCCGAGAACTCCGGAGCTCTGAGCAGTCGGCCGAACGGGGTAGCTGCCGACGGATTCTCCAGGCTTCAAGCGGCGGGCTTATACCGGCCATCGCCACGGTCTATGGCCGACACGGAATCCCCCCGAAGAAGCGAACGCTGTAACCGCTCGGCACCCCACAGGGTGGCCTGGAACCCGGCCCGAAAGTCGGCACCGATGTCGCAGCCGGTTCCATTTCTGGCATGGAGCGAATTCCAAGATGGAGTGGACCAGAATCATGGGAATGTTGGACGGCAAAGTTGCTCTGATCACCGGGGGAACGTCCGGAATCGGCCGGGTCAGCGCGCTCCTGTTCGCGCAGGAGGGTGCGAAGGTGGCGATCACCGGGCGCCGGGAGGACGCGGGCCGGGAAGTGGTCGAGGAGATCACGCGGGACGGCGGCGAGGCGCTGTTCATCAAGGCCGACGCGACGGACTTCGGCGGAGCGAGGGCAGTCGTACGGCAGGTGGTCGACCACTTCGGCCGCCTCGACGTGGCCTTCAACAACGCCGGCACCGCCACGGCCGGGCCGCTGACCGAGCTGGACGAGAAGGCGTGGGATCACCTCGTCGACGGCAATCTGAAGGGCACCTTCTTCTCTCTGCAGGCCGAGGCCGACCAGATGAAGCGGCAGGGCGAGGGCGGGGCGATCGTCGTCAACGGATCGGTGTTCGCCGAACTCGGCACCCCGGGCATTTCCATCTACAGCGCCAGTAAGGGCGGCGTCGCCGCACTCGCCCGCGCGGCGGCGGTGGAGCTCGGGCCCGACGCGATCCGGGTGAACACCGTGAACCCGACCGTCATCCGCACACCGCTGACCGAGAGCGGCATCACGAAGAAGGAGGACGGCTCCGAGTACCATCCGCACGGGGAGAACATCCCCCTCGGGCGCGTCGGCGAGGCGCACGAGGTCGCCCAGGTGGTGCTCTTCCTCCTGTCCGACCGGGCCTCCTTCGTCACCGGACAGTCGGTCATGGTGGACGGCGGACAGAGCGTCAACTGATTCGACGGGGAGCGCCCCGTGTCCTGGTCGACCAGGACACGGGGCGTTCACCGTCGAATCGGTCTGCGCGGAGCGGACGATGCCAACTTTGTTCACCAGGCATCGATGGCGCCGCTGCGCAGGACGGTTTCCTCGGTTCGCCGACCGGCCCGACCGGGCGGCGGCCGGCGGCGTTCAGGCGGTCGGCCGGCGCCCGGCCGATGCCTCGTGACGCGCCGGAGACCAGCACTCTTCCGGAAAACACGGATTCGGTGTCCTGCAGGGTGTTGGGGCAACGCGTGGCCTCTCGCCGGCACGGCGCCGCCGGAGCGTGCTTCCCGGCGGCGCCGTGGTGGGGTTTCGCAGGCCGGTTCAGTAGCCGGGGAACAGCGACCGTAGATCGTCGAGCGTGGCGACGCCGGTGACCTCGACACCGTCCTGTGGCCTGTTGCGGCCGTAGACCAGCCGGAGCACTGCCTCGGCGGTGCCCGACACGGTTACGGCAGGTTCGGCGGGCTCGCACGGGTAGACGTGCAGTTCGGCGTCCAGATCGAGCAGCAGCGTGCGCTGCGCGTCGGTGAGTTCCACCGCGAACTGGAGGGGGCCGAGCCGGGCCAGAGTCTCCGCGTCCCGGAAGCGGGTTGCCACCAGGTCGAGGCGCTGCCACAGGAGTTCAACCTCCCGTGCGGGAATCGTCGAGGCCGGGTCCTGGGCGACCGTGATGTCCCAGGCGTGCACGGACTGTTCGGAGAGCCGGTATCCGGCGTAGTCGGCGAGGCCTAGCAGTCCGCTGAAGTACGGCACGCGCAGACTCTCGCGTTGGTCGGGGGTGAGCCCGTCCAGCAGGTGCAGATGGCGGGCGTCGGCCTCCTGCCAGGCGGCACGCTGGGCCGGCCCCGGCAGGGCGTTCCAGCGTTCCCAGACCGGCAGCAGTTCTTCGCGCTGCGGGCCCCTCGTGCTGCCCTTGAGGCCGCGTTCCACCAGGGTGGCGCAGATCTCGGCGGCGCTGCCCAGGTGGGACAGCACCTGGGCGATGCTCCATCCGTCGGCGAAGGACGGCCGGGACAGATCCTCGTCGGACAGATCGGCGACAGCGGTGTCGAGTCGGTCCGAGCTGACGCGCAGTGGTGCGAGCCAGTGTTCCGGGGGAGTTGTGTGCTGCATTTTCGCTCCGTCGTCGCGGCGGCGGTCTCAGCCCTGGTGGACGAGATCGGCCGCGGTCAGGCCCTCCAGGGCCATGCCGAGCTGGGTGCCTTCGGCGATCCGGCGGCTGACGCGCTGGCGCAGGGTGACCGCCAGGTAGCGGGTCAGCAGTTGTGGCCTGGCAGCCAAGGTCTCGGCCAGCTCCTGGGCGCGGGGCAGGACCTTGTCCAGAGGCAGCACCTCGGCCACCGCACCCCAACGTTCTGCCTGTTCGGCTGTGAAGGAGCCCTGGGTGAGGGCGAGATGGCGGGCGCGGTTGAGGCCCAGGGCTTCCTCCCAGACGATGTGGATGCCGTCGCCGGGGACGATCCCGAAGGTCAGGTGCGGGAAGTCGCTGAAGACGGTGGTGTCCGCGGCAACGACGATGTCAGCCAGAAGGGCGTACTCGCTGTGTACCGAGGCCGGGCCGTTCACCGCGGCGATGATCGGCATCTCCAGGTCCACCAACCGCTGCATCACACGGCGGCCCTCGCTGAGGGTACGGTCCCACTGGCCGGGCTTGGTGATGTCGCCCAGGCTCGCGCCGTCGATGTCGGTCATGAAGCGGTCTCCGGTACCGGTCAGCACCAGCACCCGGTTGTCCCGGTCCTCACCGATCTCGTACAGGGCACGGGGGAAGTCGGTGTGCAGCCGACCGGTGAAGATCGCCGGGCCCTGGTCGGTGTGGAATCGCAGGGTGAGCACCCCGGAGGAGGTCCGGCTCATCGCCAGATCGGGGAAGGCGGTGAAATAGGCGGGGGTTCCGCTCGTCACGGTCTGCTCCTTGGTCCGTGGATGCGCTCGGTGGCGTCGCATCCTTGTGACCAGAGAACCTCCCTACCTGCCCGATCCGTACCCGTCGGCCAGACCGCCGGCCGAGGTCGGCCATAAGCGAGCCTTCTGGCCGACCCCCGAGGTCGCCGGTCACGCATGGCGCGGTGAACGCGTCGGGCGCAAGAGGCCGACCCTGACATGCGGTGGAGGAGTGTGAATCAACGGCGTCTTGTGAACAAGGAAGAGAGCCATGAGGACCGAGCCGCCGTGGAGCCGACGCCCGACCCGGAGCCGGCCGAGGTGGTGTCCGGAACGACGAGGCGACGAGGACGGACTCGCCCCGGGCATCGCGTAGTCGGAGCCCGGCCACTCCCCCTCGCCGCAGGCGCCGGGGGCAGGGCTTTCCGGCCCGCCCACGTCATGCGCCAGGCGGGGTCCGTCTACGATCAGTCGCCATGGACCGGCGGGAGCGGAACGCGCGGCTGAGGCAAGTACGCCGACGGCGCGTTGCGGTACAGGGCCATGGCCAGGGCGCCGCAGCCGTACAACAGGCCTGACGCCAGAAGGAGCTGATGGCCCGTCAATATCTCGCGCGGCGAGCCCGGACACAGCGCCCCAGCGACGGCGCCCACGCCGAGCGCCCCGAGCAGCAGGCCGTGGCCGCCGGAGCCCTGGTGCGGGTGGTCGCCGGCGATCATGGGCAGCAGGGCCCACAGAGCACCGGCGGGCAGGACGAACAGGGTTGGTGGGCCGGAGGTCAGGTGGTGGCCCTGGCGGCGTCTTCGATGAGGCGGGCCGTGGTGTCCGGGTGGCTGATCATGGCGACGTGGGACGCCCCCGGCACCTCGACGACGCCGTGGGCCCCTGCGCGCTGGTAGAAGAACCGTTCCAGGGCGGGGGGTATGGCCTTGTCCTCGCCGGCGACCAGGCCCCAGGAGGGGATGGTGTGCCACGCGGCAGCGGTGGTGACGTCGGTGAAGGAGGAGGCGCTGAAGGGCCGCTGGGTGGCCTGCATGAGGCGCGTGGTGGCGACGGGCACGTCGGCGGCGAACACCGCCCGGAACCTGTCGGCCACCAGGTACAGGTCGGTGCCGGTCGTGCCGTCGGGGTTGGGGTAGGGCACCGCCTGCGTCGCGGCCTGGATGATGCTGCCGGGGTACTTGTTGATCAGAACGCCGAGCTGCTCGCCCTGGTCGGGGACGAACGCGGCGATGTAGACCAGTGCGTTGACGTTGGGGATTCCCGCCGCCGCGTTGGTGATGACGGCACCGCCGTAGGAATGGCCGACCAGGACGATCGGACCCGGGATCGACTTGAGGACACTGGCGACGTAGGGAGCGTCGGTGGGCAGGCCACGCAGTGGGTTGGCGGGGGCGATGGTCGTGTAGCCGGCGTGCTGGAGGCGTTCGACGACGCCGTTCCAGCAGGAGGCGTCGGCGAAGCCGCCGTGCACCAGCACGATGGTCGGTCTGGCTCCGGCCGTGGCGCGGTCCGCGGCGGAGGCGGCGGAGGCGAGCGGTCCCATCAGCGCTGCCGTACCTGCGACGGCGGCACCGGTGGCGATCACTCGGCGGCGGGTGAGTTCAGGGCCCATAGGAGTCTCCTTCAGAGCGGGTCGGGACAGGAGCAGGTCCCGCACGGCCTCCAGCCGAGCGAGACCTGCCGGCGATGCGGTGCGGTGGCGCCGTTGCCTCTAGGACTGGCCGTTAAAGTCCTTGGGCGGCCTGGGCGATGACGGCGGCCACGACGGCCGGGCGGGACACGTAGACGGCGTGGCTGCCGGGAGTCTCGGTGACGGTCGCCCTGGCCCGCTCGGACATGACCCGCTGGGCGGGCGGCGGGATCATGTGGTCGTCCGTGGCGACCAGGTACCAGGACGGCTTGGTCTGCCAGGCCGGTTCGGTGACCGCCCCGCCCAGCGCCTCGACGCCCCAGGGGACCTGGGAGTCGGCCATGAACGCCGCCGCCTTCTCGGGCACGTCGGCGGCGAAGGAGGCCGCGAACCTGTCCCGGTCCAGGAACAGGAAACCGTCCTGGGGCGGCAGGATCGGCGGGACCGGCGCCCCGGGCGGCGGGTCGGCGATCAGGGAGCCGACCGACTCGCCCTTGTCCGGCGCGAACGCGGCGATGTAGGCGAGCGCCGCGACGTTGGGGTGGTTGCCGGCCTCGGTGATGACGACACCGCCGTAGGAATGGCCGACCAGCACGGCCGGCCCGTCGAGGCCGTCGAGGACCTGGTGGGTGGCGGCGACGTCGCCGGCCAGCGACAGGGTCGGGTTCTGTACGACGGCCACCCGGTAGCCGTCGGCCGTCAGATGGTCGTAGACCCCCTGCCAGCCCGATCCGTCCACGAAGCCGCCGTGCACGAGCACGATGTTCCTGATGGTTGACATGGTCGCTCCTGAACTGGGGGGACAGGCCATGCCGTCTGTCCCGGTGCGCACAAGTCAAGTCGTGGGGAATCGGCCGGACCATGCAGAGCAGCACGCAGAAGTACCCGCACGAGCTCCGTGGGCGTCGCCCTTCGACGGGGTCAGGGGGTGGCGGTCGCCAGGGCGTGGCACCGGCCGCTCGCCTCGGTGTCGCCGATCGCTTCGTAGGCCTGGGCCGCCCGCGCGTAGGCACGGCGGCCCTCGTCGGCCCGGCCTTCCTCTGCCAGCAGGGCGGCCAGTGTTTCCAGGGCTTGGGCCTGCCGGTAGTCGGACATCTGGAGCGTGTCCAAGAGGTCGATTCCCTCGCTGAGCGTGGTGATCGCCTCCTTGCGGCGGCCGAGGCGGCCGAGACAATGGCCGATTCGGACCAGCGCGACGGGCCGGCAGTGAGCTGCGACGCTCGGTGTCATCCCTGACCCCGGGTCGTCCATCAGAGCGAGCAGTCCGAGGTATTGCTCCAACGCTTCGGCGTAGCGCCCCTCGTCACGAAGGCAGTTGGCGATGGCGGCGTTGCTCTGGACGTAGGAGTCGGTGTCGCCGATGGTCTTGAACATCTCCGCTGCCCTGGAAGACGGAGCGATGGCCTCGTTAAGTCGGCCGAGCAGGTGCAGTGACCAAGCGGTGTACTCGTGTGCCCAGGCGATCTGCGCGGTGGCGTCGGCTCGGGTGGCCAACTCCAGTGCCTCGCCCGCATACCGCCGTACGGCCTCCGGGGCGCTGGGCGGCACCGAGTGAACCCAGGCCAGATAGTTCAGCTGGGTCGCCTGCTGCGCCAGGTCGCCGAGGGCGGCGGCGGCTTCCGCCCCCCGCGTGAAGACCTCCTGCCAGTGCGGGCTGTGCGCCCACCGTTCGGAGAACCAGTGCATCGACTCCGCGCAGTCGAGGACGAGGGTGTGCCGGCCACTGTCTGCCGCGGTCCGCATCGCACCCAGCCAGTTGTCCACGTTCACCCGCAGCCACCAGTCGGCCTCCTCCGCGGAGGACGGGACGGCGAGATCGGGGTCGGGCCGGTTGGGACGGCCGTAGCCGGGTTCGAACCACCGCCCGGACAGCGTGGCCATCCGCAGCAGCCACGACGTCACCCTTCCCGTCAGCGCGTCGCGCCCGGTCGCGCCCTCCTCCTCGTGGAGCCGGTCGCGGGCGAACAGGCGGACCAGGTCGTGGAAGCGATAACGGCCCGCGGCGCTGTCGTGCAGCAGGCCGAGGTCGACCAGGTCGTCGAGAGCCTCCCAGGCATCCGCGATCGACACCCCTCCGGCGACGGCCGCGAGGGCGGCGTCGAAGTCCTGCCCGGGCACGACGGCGAGCCGCCGGAACATCCGCCGCGCGGAATCGGCGAGTTGCTCGTACGACATCCCGAAGGCGTTGGCGATCTTGAGATCGCCGGCCCTGAACTGATCCAGCCTTCGCTCCTCGTCCGCCAGCCGGGCGGCGAGTTCGGCGGCGTCCCATCCGGGTCGGCTGACCAGCCGGTTCCCGATGATCCGCAGGGCCAGAGGCAGACCGCCGCACAGCTCGGCGAGCCGGGTGAGGGCCGATTCCCCGTCGGACGCGGAACGTTCGCCCAGGATCCCGGTGAGCAGTTCCGTGGATTCCGGCAACCGCAGGGGCCCGAGGACGAGCCTGCGCACGCCCTCCAGACCTGCCAGCAACCGTCGGGTGGTGATCAGCGCCCGGCCCGCGCCCCCTCCCGGCAGCAGCGGGCGCACCTGCTCCTCCGACGCGGCGTTGTCGAGGACGATCAGGACACGCCTGTCCCGCAGCAGCGACCGGTACAGGGAGGCGCGCCCCTGGGTGTCGCCCGGGATCTGCTGGTCCGCGACGCCGAGCGCCCTGAGCAGCGTGCGCAGAGCGTCGTCGGCGGACAAAGGCCGCTGGGACATGCCGAACAGATCGAGGAAGAACACCCCGTCGGGAAAGCTCGGCCGCACGGAATGCGCGGCACGAATCGCGAACGTGGTCTTGCCCAGACCCGCGGAGCCCGTGATCAGCCCCACCACACCGACACCGGGCGAGCTCTCGGCGTACACCAACTCGCTCGTCCAGATCAGTTCCGCGGTACGGCCCGTGAAGTCCTCGACGGACCGGGGCAGTTCACACAGACCGCTGGGACGCGTCCAGTGATCCCGCAGCCGGCCGTCGCGCGCCAACTCGACAAACTGCTCGCGGGTGTCCTCCTTCAGCGCGAGCGCGTCCGCGAGTGCTGCCACGGTCCGGTGCTGGGGCCCCCTGCTCCGTCCACGCTCCATGTCCGACAGGGTCCGGGCGCTGACCCCGGACACCTCGGCCAACTGCTCCAGCGTCAGACGTGCCGCGCGCCGGTGACCGCGCAACACCTCTCCGAAACCAAGACGTCCGGTGATGGAGCACACCCCCTTTCTGGAGCGAGGCCATCCCTGCCGGGCGAGAGCGGGAGTCTCACCCCGCAGCAGGTGGCCGGCGTGCCTGATGGTTCGGTCGGCCGGGTGTTGCGCCTTGGCCGTCCGGGGTCGGGGCCTGCCCTCAGCGGCCGGTGGCCCGCCTGATGAGGTCGGCGACCGCACCGGGCTGGGACACGTGGACGGAGTGGCTGCCGGGCGTCTCGACGGTCCGGGCTCCGGCCCGCTCGGCCATGGCGCGCTGGACGGGCGGGGGGATCATGCGGTCGTCGGACGCCACCAGGTACCAGGCCGGCTTCATGCGCCAAGCCGGCTGGGACACGGTCCCGTTGAGGGCGTCGACGCCCCAGGGGACCTGGGAGTCCGCCATGAACGCGGCCAGGTCGGCGGGGAGGTCCGCGGCGAAGGCGGCGGCGAACTCGTCGCGGTCCAGGAACAGGTGGCCGTCCCGGGGCGGCAGGATGGGCGGGACCGGCGCGCCGGGCGGCGGGTCGGCCATGAGGGTGCTCACGGACTCGCCCTTGTCGGGAGCGAACGCCGCGACGTAGACGAGGCCGGACACCTTCTGGTGGGTGCCGGCCTCGGTGATCACGACGCCGCCGTAGGAGTGGCCGACCAGGAGGGCCGGGCCGTCCAGGGCGTCGAGGACCTGGTGAGTGGCGGCGACGTCGCCCTCCAGCGACAGCGTCGGGTGCTGCACGATGCTGACCCGGTACCCGTCCTTGGTCAGTCGCTCGTGCACTCCCTGCCAGCCGGAGCCGTCCACGAAGCCGCCGTGGACGAGGACGATGTTGCGGGGGTGCGCGTTCTCGCTCATCACTTCTGCCGTTTCATCGGACGGATTCGGGCGGATGGGGTCCGCGTAGAACGCTAGAAGGCGGTCGGACGTCGTCGATTCCGTCATGTGACGTAGTTCCGTGACGATGTGACGTGGTTCGGTGGACGCCGGTCGGCCGATCGGCCGGGGGCGATGGGCCGCCGCTTGCGGATTTCCCCAAGGCCTCGTCGGAGGGTCGCGGTACCTGCCCGAATCCGTTCGGCGGGGGCTAGCATCTGGGGACATCTCGTGCTGTACCGGCCGTGCGTCCTGCGGGTGTTGCCGCCCGCTCCGGGCGCGGTGGGGGGCGATCATGGTCGACCGGTTCATCGACGAAAGTGACGGCATCCTGGTCGGCCGGGACGCCGACATGGAACGGCTCGGCGTCTTCCTGGCCGGTCTCCCGCGTCATGGCGGATCACTGGCGCTGGTGGGAGAGCCGGGCGTCGGGAAGACGGCGCTGCTCGCCGCTGCCGCCCAGGAAGCCGAGGCCGCGGGGATGCGGGTGCTGCATGCCGTGGGTGTGCAGTACCGGGCCCAGGCCAGTTACGGCGCTCTGCAGCAGCTGCTGACCTCGGCACCCGAGATCCGCTCACAGGCGACGAGGACACCGGCCCTCGCCGGTGCCCTTGGCTTCGAGCAGGGTGCGGCATCCGGGCACGATGCGGTCGCCGAGGCCGTGGTGTCGCTGGTCGCGGGCCTTTCCCGCGACGTTCCCGTACTCCTGGTGCTGGACGACGCGCAGTGGCTGGACCGGGCAAGTGCCGTCGTCCTGGGGCAGGTTGCGCATCGGCTTGTGGGTACCGGCGCGGGGTTGGTGTGCGCGGTCAGGCTCGGGGAGGAGAGTTTCTTCGACCACAGTGGGCTTGCGGTACAGGAATTGGGTCCGCTCAGCGAGGCCGCGTCCGAGGAGTTGCTCCGCCTTCGCTTCCCGGCACTCGCCTCGCGGGTCCGACGGCGTCTGATCGCCGATGCCGAGGGCAATCCACTGGCGCTGCTGGAACTCCCTGCCGCGCTGACCGAGTCCCAGCGCACCGCGTCCCAGGCTCTGCCGAAGTGCATCCCGTTGACCCAGCGGCTGCAGGCGACCTTCGCCTCCCGCATCAGGGCGTTGCCGGCGGTCACGCGGCACCTGCTGCTCGTCGCCGCGCTGGAGGGCAGTGGCAACATGCTCATCGTGCGCCGCGCGGCGGCCGGTCGGTGCGGCCTGAAGCACCTGGCTCCGGCAGAGCGCATGCAGCTCGTACGCGTCGACGACACGACCGGGCGGCTGGGATTTCGGCACTCGCTCATCCGCTCCGCGGTGGTGGATCTGTCGACCAGCGACCAGCGACGCCATGTGCATCGCGCCCTCGCGGAGGCATGGACCGGGGTCCCGGAGCAGCGGGCCTGGCATCTGGCCCAGGCCGCCGTCGAGCCCGACGAACAGATCGCCGCCCTGCTCGAGGAAGCCGCGGATGTCAGCGCTCGCCGCGGGGACGGACCGAACGCGGTGGCGGCGCTGGTGCGCGCCGCCGAGCTGAGCCCGGCGGGGTCCGCGTACGCTCGGCGGTTGGCCAAGGCCGCGTACGTCGGCGCGAACCTCACCGGCGACGTGCGTGATGTGCCGCGCCTGCTGGACGACGCGCGACAGGCCGCCCCCGATGCGGAATCCCCGGCGGTCGCGGTGGCCGCCGCGGCGTATCTGCTCAACAGCTACGGGGACATCGACACGGCCCATCGCCTGCTGTCCGGCGCGATCGCCCTGCAGCCCGAGCCCTACGACCTCACCGACCCCACCCTGCTCGAAGCGCTGGCCACCTTGTTCATGGTGTGTGTCCATGGCGGCCGGCGCGAGCTGTGGTCGGACTTCGACGCGGCGCTGTCGAAGTGCGCCTCGGTTCCGGACACCCTGCGGCTGTTGCGGGTCACCTTCGCCGATCCGGCCCGGGCCCGCCCAGCCGACTGGGCCCGGCTCGACGCCGCCGTCCAGGCGCTGCACGGCACGTCGGATCCGGTGCGCATCGTGCGGATCGCCACGGCCGGCGCCTACGCGGACCGCCTCGGTGCGATGGAAGAGCCGCTACGGCTCACGGCCCGAGGCGGACTGAGCGGGCAGAACATGTTCCCCGCCATCCAGGCCTCGTTCCTGTGGAGCAGTCATGCCTTCTTCACCGGCCAGTGGCCAAAGCTCCGCCAGGTGGCCCAGCAGGGTCTGCGCTGGTGCGAGGAGCTCGACTATCCGCTGCGTTCCTGGACCGGCAAGTTCGTACTGGCCTGCGTCTCCGCGGTCTGCGGCGACTACCCGGCTGCTCGGGGGTTCGCCGATGAGATGGACCAGTGGGCCGGGTCCCGCCGGGGCCATGCCGTCGGTTGTTACGCCGCCCACGCCAGGACGCTGATCGCCCTGTCACAGGGCGACTTCGAGGAAGCCTGCCGACACGCGTGCAAGATAACGCCGGCCGGCACGTTCGCGCCGTTCGCCGGGCATGCGTTGTGGTCGGTCCTGGATCAGGTGGAGGCCACCGTGCGCACGGGCCGGCGCGAGAAGGCCGTCGACCACGTCGGGGCGGCCAGGGAAGCCGGCCTCGAAGCGGTGTCACCGCGGCTGCACATGGTCCTGCTCGCCGCGGCCGCCCTGGCGGCGGAAGGCGACGAGGAGGCCGCACTCGGGTTCGGCGAAGCCCTTGCCGTCGACGGGGCCGAACGCTGGCCCTTCGACCACGCCCGGATACGGCTGTACCACGGTGAGCGACTCCGCCGCAGCAAAGCACCGGCCCGGGCCCGCGAGCATCTGAGTGCCGCCGCGGAAACCTTCGAGCGGCTCGGCGCCCACCCGTGGACGGAGCGGGCCAACCAGGAACTGCGCGCCTGCGGCATGCCCGTGCCCGCCCGTGTCCTGCCCGGAGGACCCGCTCTGACGCCGCAGCAGTGGGAGATCGCTCGCCTGGCGGCCACAGGCCTGACCAACAAGCAGATCGGGGAAAGACTCCTGCTGTCTCCTCGGACCGTCTCGACCCATCTCTACCAGCTCTTCCCGAAGCTGGGCGTCACGTCCCGGGCCGCGCTGCGCGACGCGCTGGAGCAGCTGGACCCGCCGGATCATCGAAGCCAGGACTGCGGTCTCGGCTGATCGACGGCCTTGAGACAGTGCCGGAAGCCATCCCCGTATCCGAGCCTGTGACGTCGCGCACCTCATCGCCCCATCAGCTCGGCCGGCGGGACGATCTCCCTCTTGAGGATCTTGCCGGTGGGCCCTTTGGGCAGGGCGTCCGTGATCCACACCTTGCGCGGATATTTGTAGGCGGCGACCTGGCCCTTGACGTACTCCCGCAGTTCCTCGGCCGTGGTTCGGGCGCCCGGCCTGAGAACGACCGCCGCCCCGACCTCCTCACCGAGATCGGGGCTGGGGAGACCGATGACCGCGGCGTCGGCGACGTCCGGGTGCTCGTACAGCACGTCCTCGATTTCGCGGGGGTACACGTTGTACCCGCCTCGAATGATCACGTCCTTCGTCCGTCCGACGATCCAGAAGAATCCGTCCTGGTCCACCCGGCCGAGGTCGCCGGTGTAGAACCACCCGTCCCGGATCGCGGCGGCGGTCTCCTCGGGGCGCTGCCAGTACCGCTTCATCACGTTGTGCCCGCGGATCGCGATCTCGCCGGTCTCCCCCTGCGGTACCTCCTTGCCGTCCCTGTCGGCCACCCGCATCTCGACGCCCCGGATCGGGGTGCCGACCGAACCAGGCCTGGGCCCGGCCTGCAGGGTGTTGAACGAGGCGACGGGCGAGGTCTCCGACAGTCCGTACCCTTCGAGGACGACGCAGTCGAACGCGGCCCGGAAGTCGTGCAGTACCTGGACCGGCATCGCGGCGCCGCCGGTGAGGGCCAGACGCAGCCGGGAGACGTCGTAGGCGTCCCGGTCGGGCTGCTGCACCAGCCTGCTGTACACCGTCGGCACCCCGGCGAAGACGGTCACGCCGTGCTCTTGGATGACGCGCAGCGCTTTCCCGGCGTCGAAGCGCGGCAGCAGTGTCAGGCACGCGCCGGAGGCGACGGCGGCGTTGAGGGTGCAGGTCTGTCCGAAGGCGTGGAACAGGGGCAGCCCACCGAACATCACGTCGTCGGCCGTGAGCTGGAGCAACTCGTCGGCGACGATACGGCAGTTGCGGGTGAGGTTGGCGTGTGTCAGTTCGGCGCCCTTCGGCTCGCCGGTGGTCCCCGAGGTGTAGAGAACGACCGCGGTGTCGTCCTCGTGGCGGCTGGTCAGGTCCTCGACGGACCGGGTGGACTCCAGGAGCTCGTCGATTGCCCCGGGGCCGACGGTGACCGCCGCCGCGTCCGCCCGCTGCGCCCCGGCCTGTGCCTCGTCGGCGAAGGTGTGCCAGGCGAACAGGAGCCGGGCGCCCGAGTCGCCGAGGTAATAGACGACCTCACGGGACTTGAGCAAGGGGTTCATCGGGACGACGACGCCGCCGGCCCGGAGTACGCCGAAGTAGACGAGGGCGAACTCCGGCACGTTCGGCAGCATGATCCCGACGCGCTCCCCGGGTTTCACGCCCCGGTCGTGGAGCAGCCCTGCCATGCGGGCGCTGTACTGGTCGAGCATGCGATAGGAGACAGTGGTGTCCGCGAGACGGAGCGCGGCGCGATCCGGGTGAGTCCGGGCACTGCTCACCACATGGGATGCGAGGTTCATGCCGGTTCCTTTCCGTCGTGCCCGGGCAGTTCCGGCTCGGCCCGGACGAATTCGCCGCCCGTTGTCCCGACCGTCGGGGTGGTAATGGGCGCCGATGGACTGCTTGCGTCCGACGGTATTCACGCAAGTCTGCCGCGGTAGGGCCCGTCGCGTCCGCAGAAGCGGAGGGATCACGGGCCGCGCTGTAGCATCGGACCATGGCTGCGGAGCATCCCGAGGCCGCAAAACGACTGTCCCTGGTCGCGGAGAACGTGGGTTCGCACCTCCCCGAGGTCAGCCGCGACATCGGGGAGTATCTCATTGCCGAAATCCCGGAGCTCCGGGGAGATGCAACCGTCATCAAAATCCTGCATGCGAGCGTCGCGGAAAATGTTGCCACGCTTCTGCATGTCTTTGAGAACGACATCCCTCTGGAGAGGATCGAGGGACCTGCGGCTGCCCTTGAGTACGCCAGGAGGCTGGCTCAGAGAGGTATTCCCTTTCCCGCCATGGTCAGGGCCTACCGGCTCGGGCACTGGCGTCTGCTGCGGTGGTGTCTGGACGAGCTCGACCGTCAGGACGCCGACTGCGAGCTCTCCGCCGCGACCAGCCAGCGAATGCTGCAGGTGAGCTTCGGCTACATCGACCGGGTGACCGAGCACGCCATCGTGGTCTACGGACAGGAGCGCGATCACTGGCTGCTCAGCCGGACCGCGGCGCGCGCCGCACGCGTGCGGGACATCCTCGCCGAGAACCACGTCGACCTCGCTCGGGCCGAACCAGCTCTTGGTTACCGGCTTCGGCAGCATCACCTCGGGCTGGTGGCGTGGTCGCCCACGCTGAACGGTGGGGGTGAGGGCCTCGCCCGGATCCACCGGATCATCGACGAGATCGCCGCGAAGCTGCCCTGCGCCGCCGGCCCGCTGTTCGTCCCCCGGGATGCGGCGCTGTCCTGGGTCTGGCTGCCGCTCGGCTCGCACGACGACGTCCCCTGGAAAGAACTGACGAACGTGCTCGAGCGCAGCGACCCTTCCATTTACATGTGCGCCGGGGGCGTGGGGTACGGCATCGAGGGATTCCGCTCCACACACCGGCAGGCACTGCGCGCGCAGCAACTCGCGGAAGCGGCCCGGCCAGCCCCTCGATTCACCGACTTCCCCACTGTCGCGCCCATCGCCCTGATGGCTGGAAACATCGAGGACATACGCGCCTGGGTGTGGGGCGTCCTGGGTCCCTTGGCCATCGATGACGAGAACAGCGCACGGCTTCGGGAAACCGCGCTGATCTTCCTGGACAGCGGCTGCAGTTACACCGCCACCGCCGGTGCGCAGATCCTGCACAAGAACACCGTGCAGTACCGCATCCGGAAAGCCGAGGAAATCATGAGGCACCCGGTCCAGAAAGGGCACATCGATCTGGAGGTCGCGCTGCGCGCCGTTCAGTACCTCGGCTCGACGCTTTTGCGCACGAGCCCTGAATGACACGCTCGGTGATGCCGTCACTGGCGAATCCAGCCGATCGTCCGGGCCCGTTTCCTACAGCATGGCCTGCTGGGGTTGTGTGGTGACGACGATGACGGTGGTGGTGCCGGCGGTCAGGGCCGCCTTGAACTCCCGTTCCAGGCCCTCGGTGGTCTCCACGTCGACCGCGCGGCATCCGAAGCCGCGGGCGACGGAGGCGATGTCGAGCCCGGGCAGGTCGAGCCCCGGCACGCCGGGGGTCTCCTCCAGCACCGCGAACGACTTGAGGATGGAGTACTCCTGGTTGCGCATGACCACGTACACGATCGGGAGGTTGTGCTGGGC
>NZ_JBFAWG010000099.1:0-18817 GCF_040680215.1 Streptomyces sp. NPDC052107 | reverse complement strand
GCGGCTCCTGTCGTTCAGTACCAGGGCACGAAGGCGATTGGCTCCCAAGGCTGAGCAACGCTCAGGCTCGCTAAGCCAATCAGAGACGCTTGGGACCCTGGCCGTCGTGCGACTCATCGGGTAGCGGCCCGCAGGTTCCCTTGGCAGGTGGGTGCGAATCCCGTGCCACAGACGCCGGAGAGGCGGCACCCCCGCACAGGGTGTACGGCTGACTCCCCTACCTGGGAAGTCAGCCGTTCGTCATGCCCTCAGGGCACTCTCAGGGCACATCCCTCAGGACGGCTTCCATCATGTCGGCCGTCCGATCCGCCTCCGCCTCCCACAGATGCGTGTAGACGTTCAGCGTGATCGATGGCTTAGCGTGACCGAGACGCATCTGAACCTGCTTCGGCGTCGCCCCGTTCTTGATCAGCACGGAGGCGTAGAAGTGGCGCAGGTCGTGAAGCGTAGTGCCCTCGGGGACGCGTACCTTGCTGCCGGACTTCACCAGGTAGGCGTTCGCCCGCTTGATGTTGCGCGCCCACACCTTCGCCCAGCTGCCGCGCCGGATCGCCCCGCCGGTCTCGCTCGTGTACAGCAGCCGAGCATGGCGCCACACGGGCTTACGCGGGTTCGTCCGGTCTTCGATGTACACGACCTTGGGCGGGAACTCCTTGCGGTGCCGCTCGATCTCGTCGACAACAGACTGCCCCTGGGGAACCGCCCTGTAGCTCTGCTTGGTCTTCGGCTCACCCAGGTACGGCACGCCCTTGTCAGGGCCGATCAGTTGCTGCTTGACCGCGATGGTAGCGGCCGGCTCTTCGTCCTCCAGGCCGAACAGCTCACCCTGCCGAAGTCCAGTGGAAGCCGCCTGCCGAACCAACGCCCGATACCTCGCGGACGCTGTGACAATCAGCGCCTTTACCGCCTCCGGGTCGAGCGGGTGAATCTCCGGATAGAACACCTCGGGCGGCTTGAGGCCCTCCCACGGGTACTTCGGGATGATTCCCTCTTGGTGCGCCATCTTCAGGATGCTGGTGCAGACATTCCAGGGCGTCGCGAAGGTCGACGGGGCGATGACGGCGGACCGATCCTTGATCCATCTCTGGCCGTCTGGCCGCTGGATGCTGCCGATCTGCCGGTTGCCGAACGTTGGGTAGATGTGCAGCCGTAGGGCCCGCTCGACGTTCGTCTCGGTCCGCTCGCGGTGTACGGCCGTCTCCTGCCAGCGCTCAGCGACAGCCTTGAACTTCTGCTTGCCAAGCTCCCGGTTCACAAACGTGCCACCGTCGAGTTCAGCCTTCACCTTGGCGGCACGGGAATCCGCAGCCGTCTTCTTCTCGAAGTTCTCCTTGCACTGTTTGCCGGACAAGTCCCGGTAGCGCACCTGCCAGCGTTTCCCTGTGCCGTGCTCGCGGCTGGGATAGACCATCTGGGTCTTGCTGCTGTGCGCCTTGCAGGGCTCGGCGTCGGCCGGCGGTCGAGAGAGGTGCCAGCGGTCGTACACCTCAGCCATCAGTTCCTTTCCCCTTCAGGACAAGCCGAGTCACTTACGTGGTCGGGTTGGTTGTTCTTCCGGGTCATGCTGCGCGGCGGCCGCCGATCTCCGCAGCGTCGTACTTGTCGAGCGCTTCGGCGTCGTATAGAACATGTCGGCCACGCCTGATGAAGCACTGCGGACCGGTACCGGCGTAGCGCCAGTAGCGGACGGTTGCGGGCGACGTGCGGTAGCGCTCGGCGACTTCCGCAGTCGTTAGGTACTTCGTCATGAGGTCCTTCCTGTGGCGGGCGACTGCTCGCACGGTCACCACCCCGGACTTTGGTCTCGGAGCGGGCGGCCCGCGTGTGTCCTAGGTGCGGATTTCTGCGTCATCGCGTCACGCACGTCATTTGCGGTTCTGACCTGCTGGTATGCGATGACGCGGGCTACTCGGGGCGTGTCACGGGGCGGGGCAGGGTTCTGTCACCTGTGACGCGGGGGACGCGGGATGACGCAGGTGTCGGCCGTCTGCGTCACCGATCCAGCCGCAGGTCAGGGGCCGTTTTCTGGTTTGTGGTGACGTGGGTGACGCAGCGTCTCTTCTCTTAGGAAAAAGAGAGAGGTGGTGTCTGTGGTGGTGCGGTGCGCTCAGGACGTGAAGAAGGAGCCGCTGCGCAGCGCGTCTTGCGCAGCGGCGGCAAGCCGCCGGAACAGCAAGAGGAGCACGCCCCGCTGGGCGGGGTGCTCCTCTTGCTCGTTCGGTGCGGCGCCCTGGTGGCGCGGGTCAAAACGCCGCTTCCTGCTGGTGCGGGAGCGTGAGCGGGGTGCTGTGGGTCATTTCGATGTAGCGGGCGGAGCTGGTGCGGCCCCAGTCGATGAGGACACCACGTGCGGCGAGGGTCGGCTGCAGCCGCTTGAGGCGGTCGGAGAGGACCTTGCCCGTGGTGGGCCAGCCCTTGGGCAAGGGGCGGCACTCCTCGCCGCTGTAGAGGCTGGTGAGGCAGTGCAGCCACTCCGAGGAGGTCATACGGACTTCCGCGCCGGCGTCGAGCCCGGCAGCGTACTTCAGGACCGTCTGCGCCAGCAGGTCACCCTCAATCACGTCGTCATTGAGGTCATCGAGGCTGGCCCGGTACGCGGCCAGCGAGCCGAAGCCGGTGGCCGCGTCGAGCTGCGCGCACAGGTGGGCGAAGTCGGCCATCCGCAGGTCGGTGGGGGTCTCCGCCTGGGCGGCCCGCACCTTCACCGTCAGGTCCAGCAGGGAGCCGAGAACGACCGGGAGGATCTCCGCGTACTCCGCCCACAGCTCCGCCTCGGTCCGCCGTACTCGGGGGCGTACGAGACGGAGCGGCAGAAGGCGTTCAGCGAGGTCAGGGCGGATGACGCCGACGTCGATGCCGGTCAGGAGCATAGGGCGCCGGTAGCGAGAGCGGACGACGTCGCCGTCGGTGAACAACGCGCGCTTGATGCTCTCGGCGCCGGTCACGATGCAGCACATGAGGTCGGACAGGTCAGGGGGCAGGTGGGAGAGGTTGTCCAGGGCGGTGACCCATCCGGCGGCGACAGCCGTGATCATGTTCTCCTCGTCCTTCGGCGCCCGGCGCAGGTCACCGCTCATCCCTTCGATGATCCGCACCAGCATCCGGCCGCCGGTGGACTTGCCCGCCCCCTGCGGCCCGGTGAGGAACGGCGCGGGGACGGGCACGGACGGTTCCAGGCAGCCGATGAGCCAGGCGAGGGCAAGGCACTCGGCCTCCGCGTTGGCGAAGTTGCACAGGCGGAGCAGGAGGTCGATGCCCTTGCCGTCGGTGTCTTTGACGGGCAGCGGGAGTTCGCCGGTGAGCTGGGTGCGCCGCCAGCAGACTTCCTGCGGGTCGGGAGTGAGGATGTCCCAGCCGGTGGGGTGGATACGGACGGACTGCCCGTCGTCGCGGCCCAGGTCGAGCCAGGTCGCGCCGTCGAATCCGGGGGCGACGCGGATGTGGGTGGGCTGTACTTTCTCGGTCAGGGCGAGTGCTTCGATCAAGTCCAACGCCTCCTTCAGCGCGGTTCCGTTGAACACGCCGACCCCGTCCTTGAAGAGGCCGACCATGAGTTCCTGCCGGTGGCTGCCAGACGTGCCCTGGGAGCGGATGGGCCGGGCGACGGGGTGGCCGTTCTTCTGCGCGTAGACGGTGCCGTCGATGGTGCGGAAGTACCGGAAGTGCGCCTGGGCGTAGTCGGTGATGATCTGGCGGGCCGGGGTCTTCTCGTCCTCGGACACGGCTACATCCCCAGTGCGGTGCGGGCGTTGGCCCACGCGTCGGTGCAGTGCCGGGGCGATTCGCCCTTGGCCTGAGCGGCGGTGAACAACCTTGCGACGTGAGCCTCGGTGAGGCAGCCGCACCGGCCGTGCACGGACAGCACCGCCAGGAAGGTGCGGTACACGGTGGTGTGGACGGCGCTGCGGGCCTCGGTGATGCGCTGCTCAGCCATGGCGATCCCACGCTCCAGGTAGGCAGGCGTCCGATGACGGCACTCCCCGGCCTGTGCGGGCACGGCGATGGAATGCAGCGCCGGCCGGAACACGGCGGGTTCCTTCACGGCGAGCACGCGCACGGCCCCCGGCAGCGCCGTCATGGTGCCGGTGCCCGGTCCGAGCCAGCGGGCGTAGGCCATCGTGGATTTGATGTCGACGCCGTCGCGTACGCCGTTGGCGGACTGCATGGTGCCCCGGTAGATCCAGTGTTCTCCGCGCGTGGTGGGCACGGTCTGGGTGGGCGGCAGGGCCTCGCGTGCCCAGGCGACGGCGGCCGGGTTGTCGAGGTCCACGACGGTGACGCCGGCGCCGCCGGGGTGGTAGGCCACCGCCGCAGCCTCGCGCCACGCCCGCGCCCACCGAGCCGAATTGATGACTTGGGGGTCGGTGGTGGCGGCGGCCCAGGCGTGGCAGGGCGCCGGGCAGGCGCAGGGCCCAGGGGTCTTCATGTTCGGCCGACCCCCGCACGCGTTGTCGGCGCAGCGACGGCAGTTGCCGAACGGCACCTTCCCGCCCCGCAGGGGCAGCACCGGCACGCCGGCCGCCGCGAGGTACAGCGCGATGCGTAGGTGGCTGGTCGGGGCGAGCACTCGCCCGATGTCGGTCGGATGGGTCATGCTGGGTGACCTCCACTGTTCAGTTGGATGGGTGGAACAAGGGCGGCCCCGGACTTTGGCGAGACGGGGGCCGCCCTTGGCGTAGCTAGTGGTAGAAGGCGTGCAGGGCATAACGGCGCTGGTCTTCCGGTCCGTGCTCGGTGAGGACGCCGCAGCGGACCAGTGCCTTGAGGTCGCCGCGGGCAGTCGCCCGCTTCGGGGCGATACCGAGCCGGGCGTACAGGCGCATGACGCGACCGGTCGTGATCGGGCGACGGGGATGATGCATGGCGTCGGTCAGCAACGCGGTGACGCGCCGGGCCTGGTTACTCGTCACTGCTGAGCACTCCGTTCAGCGGGTCAGGTTGTTGCGGTTGCGGGCAATGAGCCCGTACGCGGGGGCGGTGATGGTGTTGTTCTCCAGCCGGACGGGGCCGGCGTAGTGGTGGTGGGTCTCGGTGCGGGTGGCTTTGAGTGAGCGCAGCGCGGAACCGATGGCGGCTGCTGCTGCGGCCAGGGCGGCGATGGGGAGGGTGATGAACAGGACGCTGTTCAGGGTCACGGAGGAGAACCCTTTGCAGGCGAGCCAGATGCCGCAGCCGAGACCGATGCACATGGTGCCGACGCCGAACCCGGCGACCGCGGTGCCTGCGGCCCAGGCGGGCACGATCCGGCGGTCAGGCTGCGGGACGGGCGGGGTGGGGCCGTAGGCGGGCAGCGGGGTGGTGTCACGGTAGGACGTCGGGATCTGCGGCACGGGCCGGTAGGCGTCTTCGATGATCCGGCGGGCTTCGGCGGCGGCGTCGGCGTCACTCATGCGCGGCTGGCGGGCCGAGGGCTGGTCGTGGTCGGGCATGGCGGGCTCCTGCCGGGGTCAGGTGAGGTGGCGGGCGGCGGCGGCGAGCGCGGCGCATATGGCGCGGATGGTTGCTGCGGCGCCGGTGCCGGCGGTGAAGAAGCCGAACAGGAAGAGCACGAGGGCGCTGAACGGGCCGACGTAGCGGCCCCGCAGCAGAACGAAGGCCAGCACCCCGAAGAGGGCGACGGCGGAGAGGGTCAGGATCACGGGCGGCCTCCCGGAAACACGCACGGGCAGCACCCGCGGGGCGGGATGCTGCCCGTGCCTTGTCTTGTCGTGTCGCTTGTCGTCTGGCTTGTCGTGCGGCTTGTCGCTTGTCTTGTCTTGTCGCTTGTCGCCTTGCAGGTCACAAGCCGTTTCCGGGCCCCTGAGCCGCCGTGGGCGCCTTCTGTTCCGGCGGGGCGACAGGCGACAAGCGATCAGCTCTCGCCGGGCTGCCGGGGGGCGTGCCGGCGGTGGACGTAGCGGGCTTTGGTGCCCTCTCCGACGCGTACGGCGGTGCCGTTCTCCACCCATGCCTTGAGCCAGCCGACGACCGTCTGACGGTTCGTGCCGTACTCGTCGGCCAGCGCGCGGGCGATCGCGGATGCCCCGGTGCCCTCGGTGCCGGCGGCGAGCAGCGCGGCGAGGGCGGCCTGTTGCGCGGGGCTGTCCTGCTCGCCCCGCAGCGCCGACAGGTTCAACCCACCCGAGACCGGCGGCGCCTCCTCGGCGGCCGGGCCGTGCGGGTCGGCCGCCGTGGCGAACTCGGCATCGATCTGCGCCCGGAACTGCCGCAGCATCTGCTCTTCCGGCGAGACCTGCTCGGTCGGCCGCTCGCTCCGTAGGGCGGACAGGTTCAGCCCCTCCCCTGACGGCCCGGTGCCCGGGGCGTCGTCGGCAGGGGTGTGGTCGCGCATCCATGCGGTGCGGTCGGCGTCCCAACGGCGGGCGTAGGCGGGCCCGGCCGCCTTGGCGGAGATGTCGTCCAGCACGGGATGCCGGTCGGACGTGGCGGCGATGATCTCGCGGATCTGGTTCGGCAGGATCCGCCAGGCCTTGAACAGCGCGGCCGGGGACTCCGGGGTGCCCATAAAACCGGCGCCCTTGTAGGGGGCCTGCTCCACCCGCAGCCCGCGGGAACCGGGGAACATCTTGGACAGGTCCATGCCCTCGGTCTCCCCGCCGGTCAGGGCAACACGGACCTTGGCCTCCCGCCGGATCATCAGGTTCCCCAGCACGCTCCCGGTCGCCCCGAGAGCGGTCAGCACGGTGCGGATGCCCATGGCGCGAGCGATCCGGATCACTTCCAGGATCTTCTCGGCGAGCTTGCGCATGTCGCGGTCGGGGCTCGCCAGGATCTCCGCGCCCTCATCGATCACGAGCATGATCTGTGGAATCTTCGCGCTGATGGGGAGCAGGTCGGTGTTGTGGCGGGCGAGCAGGTCCTGGTAGCCCATCTTGCGCTGCTTGGCCACCCGCACGGCGGTGTCCAGCATGGTCAGGGCCTCATCGAACGTTGCGGCCAGCCAGTCGATGCCGGGCCGGACGGGCTTGCCGCCCTCGGCTTTGATCTCCCCGTTCAGGGCGGGCAGGACCCAGGGCAGGCCGGCCGACCCGGCGTTGAGGTCGATGACCCAGGTCAGCATGTCCTCGGCGCGGGCGAACCCGGCCAGGATCAGATGGACCAGGTTGGTCTTGCCCGAGCCGGTGGGGCCGACGACGAGTGCGCACTGTTCGCGCAGGTAGGCCCGGATCTCTTCGGCGTTGGTGCGATACCCCCAAGGGATGCCGGTGTGCACGGACAGCGGCCCGTACTCGGCCGGGTAGGTCCGTTCCTGTTCCAGCACGTTGACGGTGATCACGTCGATGATGACGCGGCCCTGGTGGATGCCAGGGGAGGCGGTGGCGGTGCAGCCGTGCGGCAGCCGCGCGTCCGCCGAGAGGCGGGCCGACTCGGCGGCGATCTTGTTCCAGGTGGCGCCGCCCGGCGGGAGTTCGGCGTCGATGGAGTACCCGGTGCCGGTCTGCCACTTCTCCACCCCGACCACGCGGACGGAGATGGAGCACACACGCTGGATGCGGTCGATCCACTCGGCGGCGATCGCCCGCCGTTCGGCGGACAGTTCGGCGGCGATTTGCCGCTGCTCGGCGGCGAGCGCCTCTTCCTCGCGGGCCTCTTCGTACAGGGCGGTGGAGCGGGCGGCGGCGCCGATGCCGACGCCGATGGTGGCCAATGATCCGAGGGCGGCCCAGGTCAGGGGGCCATGCGTCATGGCCCAGGTGGTCCATCCGGCGCCCACCAGCCAGGAGGCGGCGCGGGTGGCCAGGGTGCGGCCGGCGTTGCGCAGGCGCAGCCCGACGACGGTGTGCCCCAGGGCGCCGGCCGCGCCGACGGCCAGCGCCCAGCCGGGCGGCATGCCGGTTGCGGCGCCGGTGGTGGCGACGGCGAAGGCTCCGGTGGTGGCGGACAGGGCGCCGGTCACGGGTCCGTGACCGGCACTCCAGTCCAGCACCGGGCCACTGTGTTTGGTGGCGGTGGTGGCCATGGTTTAGACGTTCCAGCCCTTCTCGGCCTCGTGGCCGTTCCGGGGGTCCTCGTGGCGGGCGATGTCCTGCTCGTGGACGCGGCGGAAGATGCCGGGCAGTTCCTCGGCGCCCTCGGCGGCCTTGCGCAGCAGCTCGTAGATGTCGTTGAAGCCGTTGGCGACTTCCTTCTCCAGCGGGAACTCGCTGTCGGAGCGCTCGGCGAGGATCTGCATGACGTGGGCGACCATGTTCAGGGCCTCGGGCAGGCCCTCGACCATGGCGAGGATCTCCATGCAGCCGTCGGGCTCGTAGAGCATGGCGGCGGCCTGCATCTCGGTGGCGTGATCCTCGAACTTGAAACCGGAGTTGGTGGACACGTGCTCTCCTTCACTCACTTCGGATGTGCTGCTGGTGGGGACCGTGGCCGCAGGGCGATCGACGCCGTCCGCGATGCCGTCCATGCCGTCCTTGGCGGCCTGCGCGTCGGCGGCTGCCTCCTGCGCGGCCAGTTCCTCGCGGATCGCCTCATCGCGGGCAGTGCGCTGCTCGGCCGCCACACCGGCCAGCCGCCGGAACAGGCGGCGCCCGGGGTGGACCAGCCACGGGATGTTCAACTTCCGCCCGAGCGGGCTGGTCAGGCAGCCGAGCAGACCGATCGGGAGAGCGAGCAGAGCGGCGAGCAGACGGCGGCCGTGGAACCGGGCCGCGGAACGGCGCAGCGCCTTACGGGCCGCCTTCCGGGCCGGGGCCTTGCGTACCTGAGCGCGCTGTGTGGCGACCGTGCCGGCCGTCTTCTTGTCGCGCCGGGCACGCTGCTTGGCGACCGCCGCATCCCGCGCCGCGCGGGCTTTGCGGATGGCGGCACCCTTCAGGCGGCTTCCGAGGCTGCCGCGCTTGCCCGGCCGGTTGATGCCGGCTGCGGCTTTGGCGTTGCGGCGGGCATCGGCGACGGCGCGTCGGGCGGCGGTGGTCTGTGCCCGCTTGTCGGCCCGCGACCCGCCCGCGGCCTTCTGCGCGGCGCGCAGGGCCTTTGTCTGCCCGACGCGCCCTGTGGCGTTCCCCGCGCCGCCGGCCGCCCGCTTGAACGTGCCCTGGCCGGTCGTGGCGCGCTGGTGGTGGCCGGTGCTGCGCCGGTGCTGGCCGGGCGCACTGCCCGGCTTGCCACCGGTGCGCCTGGCACGGGAACCGCTCGAACGGCCCCCGGCCCTGCCGCCTGCTCCCGTGGCTCCGTGGCGCAGGCCTGCGCTGCGGGCCGCACTACGGCCGGCGGTGCGGGCCGCGGCCCGGCGGGCGTCGCGGCGGGGGTTGGGCTTGCGGGAGCGGGCGGCGGCGAAGGTACCAAGGACGACCGCGCCGGTGGCGGCGACCATGGCGGCGATCGGGCCGCCGGTCAGAGAGGCGGCGGCGACCGCGCCGACGGTGCTGTTCGCACCGGTCAGGGCGAGGGGGACGACCGGCCAGCCGCCGGGCGTGTGCTCCACCTCGGCTGTCTTCGGGGTTTGCTCGGTCGGTGCGGGAGCGGGGGGCGGTGTGGGTGCGGGGGCCTCGGCGGCTACCGGCTCGGTGCTGAGTTCCGTCATGCTGTGAGCACTCCTTTGCGGAGTAGGGCCCGGCCAGGGCTGTAGGAGGCGATTGGCCGGGCCTGCCGGGTGAGGGGCGACGCTGCTCGCGGGAGATCGCCCGTGGGGCGTATGGCCAGCTCGCCGGTTCTGCTCGCCGGGTCTGCGAGGTGCCGCTCGCCGGGGCTCACCGGGTCTGCTTCACTGGTGCTCGACTGCTTCCGGCAGTCGCAACGACGGCCAGCCCAATTGCAGTGGGCTGGCCGTCATTGGTGGTGCCGGACGAAGGGTCAGGCTTCGGATTCCTCGTGGGACATCAGCGAGCCCCACGCCTTGCGCACGCGCTGCTCCCCGCCGACGAACCCGCCCTCCCGGAAGGCGGCCACGGCCTGGCGGTAGGACAGCGGCGGGTCGTCGATGTAGCGCAGGTGCCGCAGGACGACGACGAGCTGAGCGTCCGTCAGCGGCTCACCGGGCTGCGGGGTGGGAACGCCGGCCACGGCCGCGATCTCCTCCAGCGTCACGGGGGGCGTGACGGGAGGCGTCACGGGCGTGACGGGCCCGGCCGGAACCGTTCCGAATTCGGCCGTGACCTGCGTGTCTTCCTCCGTCACGGGCGGCGTGACGGCCGTGACGCCTTCCTCGTTCGCAACCTCGACAGCGGGCGTCTCGGGGGCGGCCGTTACGCTCGGGGCGGGGGCCGTGACGGGCAGGGCGAACATGCCTGCCAAGGCGGCATCCGCGCCGGCCGTCATCCGCTCACGCTGCACGCCGACCAGGTGCGCCCCGAGCAGGGCGTCACCCGTGCCAACCTTCTTCGCGAGCTTCCACGACTTCAGCTCCGAGTCCCTGCGGGCGCCTGCTTCGGGGTGGTTCGCGGCGCGGGCCCGGTGGTAGGCGAGCTTCTGCACGACCGCGGCGTTGCGCCGCTGCGCTTCGGCGTCCACCCCGGTGCGGTAGACCACGATCCGGCGGGCCAGCAGGCCCATCCCCTCCGCAGCCACGCACATGGCCATCGGGGTGAAGGCGAACACCACCGACTCCGTGCCTGTCGGCGCGACCGCGGCGCCGGTCAGGGAGGCCACCGCCGGCAGCGTCCACAAACCGAGCCGCACGGCCGCCGGGGAAGACTGACCCAGCATGGTCAGCCCCACCAGAGTCAGCGCCAGGACCAGCGTCGCGCCCTCACCCGCCGCAACAACACCGAGCGCGGTGGCCGACCGGTGGAACACGGAGGTGATGTTGCTGTAGGTGCCCCACGCACCCAGGCCGCCGAAGCCAACCATGGGCAGCGCGGCGGCACTCAACACAAGTGTCTGGCCCCAGCTCAGGGACCGTTCCGGGGGATGCTTCACTGCTTGTCTCCTTGTCGGGGGGATGACCGCCTGACCAGGCCGGTCAGGCGGCGCGCTGGTCGTCGGGGTAGGTGCACGGGACGCACGCCCCGAGGGAGGTAGGGATGACGTATCCGGCATCCCGGCGGCACTGCGGGCAGGTACGGCGGGCACGCATCGCGCATTCCAGCGCCCGGCGCTTCGCCTCGGTCATCGGCCGGACCGGCTTGGCTTTGTCGAGCCGGTAGAGGTAGCCGACCAGCGGGCCGCGCCGGTGGCGCGGGCGGAGGATCTGCGCGACGACCGGCTGTCCACCGGGGCGCAGGCCACGGGCACGTAACTGCCGCCGGGTGGCCAAGCCGTCCGGGGCCAGGCGCCACGGGTAAGTGGGGATACCGTGCCGGGCGCCGGTCGGGTCGAAGCACTCGCCCCACGCTGCGGCCATCAGGCCGCCGCCGAGGACTGCGCCGGGTCGGTGATCTGCGCGAAGCCGGTCAATTCCAGCACGGCGCCCGCAAAGTCCGCAGTCGCCTTCAGCACACGCGTACGGCCGTCGCCCTGCGTGCCGTGCGCCACCGCGTCCGGAGCGATGCCGAGCGCTTCGCGCCATGCCTCGAAGCCGGCCAAGTCGTCGTGAAACGACAGCTCCAACCGGTCGGGGTAGACGGTGCTCACCTGCACGCACGGCGCCGGCAAGTGCCCGAAGTCCACGGCCAGCAGCCGCAGCGCCCGCAGAGGCACGGCCAGGCCGTCCAGCGTCAGCCCCTCGCTCATGCCGCAACCCCCCGACGCGCGGCGCGGCGGCGGGCGGGGCGGGCCAGCGGGACCACGTTGAACAGGTCCGGGTGCTCCTCGACGACCCGCGCCGCCAGGCGGATCAACTCGTCGGGCAAGCTGCGGTACTCCGGGTCAGCGAGGATGTCCCGGGCCGCGTCCAACCGCGCCGCGCGCTCCTCGTCGCTCTCCCTGTCGACCCCGAGCCAGAGTTCAGGCGGGGTGCCCAGGGCGAGTTCGGCGAAGTCCTGCGGGGTGTCGGCCCGGTGGCCGCAGACGTAATTGAGCATGGGAGCTCCCATGTCGAAGGGATAGAAGAAGAGCCGGGGCCGCGAGAGCGTGCCCAAAGGGCGGCGGCCAGTCCGGGAAGTGCGGCCAGCGCCGCGCGAGGCGACGGGCCGGAGCGCCCCGGCCGGGAGTCGAACCCGGCCTGCGACCATCGGGGCGGTTGGATTCAGCGGCCGGACACGGCCGCGTGCGGATGCGGACGCGGTGGGCGCACCGGCAGCGGAGGCTTCGTCTTCTCGTGCTCCGAACCGGCCATCAACGGCCGCCCCGAGCACGCGCGTTGTCCTCGCTGCGCTTGTTCGCCTCCGCTGCCTTGCGAGCCAGTTCGTCCCGCTCCGCGTCTGTCAGACTGGTGACCACAGGTTCCTCCACTCCAGGTGCCTGTCCGCGGTCCCCCGGGTTGCCCCCCGAGGGACCGCTCTGATTCCTCATCAAACGGGCAGGCCACCAACGTGACGCCGGCGCCCTGCCCGCATGACGAGTGACGGGAAAGCCCGTCACTGTCGTCTCGCGGCTCCGTACGCGCCTTGCTCCCTTCCGCTCGGCCGGCGCTCGGTCACCGCGCCACTCAGTCGTCACTCGCTGAGTGGATCTCCCTGGGTGCCATGGACCGGGTGCAGCCCAACCACCGGGATCACCGCGATCCGGTCCCCGGGTCTACGCCCGAGGGTCAGACCAACGGCTTAGCCGATGGCACCGATCGATCCGTGAAGACGACGGACTTTTACGTCTCCCCTGCCGCCCGGACTGCGTGTAAGCGGATCCGACGGGACTGAGCTGCGCATGCGGCATGAAGCCGCCTTTCGACCGAGTTGTTGCGGTCGAGCCAATGCAGTACCTGTTTTACAGGTACTGCATTGGGGGCCGTCAAGCATGTCGACGGAACCTCTTGCTTTTCGCGCCGAGACCTCTTGGCGCACACTCAGAATCGCCCCAGATCAGGGGAGTTGGTCACCCCATACGTGGACAGCTCCGGGACTTCTGGCTACGGTCAAGAAGTCCCCAGACGTCCCAACGGGAGTGCAGATGTCGAACGAGCGTTTACGGTCCGCCCTCCTCGCCCGCGGCATGACCGTGCAGACCCTCGCCGAAGCGATCGAGGTCAATCCGAAGACGGTCGAACGCTGGATCACCCAGGGCAAGGTGCCGTACAGGCGTCACCAGTACGCGACGGCGGCAGCGCTCAAGGTCGACGTGACGACGCTGTGGGAGGACGGGCGGACCGTCGACAGCGCGACGGACCTGACGAAAGCTGAGATAGCGGCCGTCTACCCGCACCGGCACACGGTTCCGTCCGGTCTCTGGCGGGAGCTCTACGGTCGGGCTGAGCAGAACCTGGACGTGCTTGTCTACTCCGGCCTGTTCCTCTCGGAGGATCCGCTGTTCCACGACCTGGTCAAGGCGAAGGTGGCGTCAGGGGCCCAGGTCCGCATCCTGCTGGGAGAGCCTGGTTGCGCGGCTGTCCGCCAGCGCGGCATTGACGAGGGTCACCAGATCATGGACGGCAAGATTCGCAACGCCCTCCTGCTGTACCGCCCGCTCATGCGGAGTCATCCGGAGATTGGCTTCCGGCTGCACGATTCGACGCTCTACAACTCGATCTACCGCGCCGACGACGAAATGCTTGTGAATCCGCACGTCTACGGCATCGGCGCCTACATGGCGCCGGTACTCCACCTCCGCCGACTACCTGGCGGCGGCCTCTTCGACACGTATGCGAACAGCATCGAACACACCTGGCAGAACGCCCGCCCGGTCACCGAGCAGGACATAGCCGAGATCACGGAAACTTGAGCCATGGGACGCATTGACTACCTGCACGACCCCGACGCGCCGCCGGCCAACTCGGTCGTACCGTCCGTCGTCGCCTTCGTCCAGAACGACGCGGACCAGGTCCTGATGATCCAGCGGTCCGACAACGGACGGTGGGCCCTGCCCGGCGGCGGCCACGACCTGGGTGAGTCCATCAGTGACACGGTCGTGCGGGAGGTCTGGGAAGAGACCGGGATCAAGGTGGAAGTGGTCGATGTGTCGGGGCTCTACACGGATCCTGGACACGTGATGCAGTACGACGACGGTGAGGTGCGTCAGCAGTTCAGCATCTGCTTCCGTGCCCACCCTGTCGGCGGTGAGCTCCGTACCAGCAACGAGACGAGTCAGGTCCGCTGGGTCGACCCCGCGGACCTGGCGGCGCTGGACGTGCACCCGACCATGCAGCTCCGGATCGAGCACGCCCTGGACCGGACGCGTACGGCGCCCTACATCGGCTGACGCTTGGCCTCGGCGACCCGTTCGAGTACGCGGGATGTGCACGCGAGAATCTCGGGCTCCGCCCGGCGGATGAACATACCGATAAGGCTGTCCGGCCCGTACCGCCCGGCGATCTCGTTGATCCGGTCGACCGGGTTCGTGGGCGTGCCGTCCGGTGTGGTGTTCATGTCGCAGTAGCAGAGCGCATCGTTCAGATGCTCGCGCTCGCGGGGGAACTCGCCCTCCAACTCCTCGCGCATGCCGCGCGCTTCCGCTTCCATCCAGGCGCAGGAGTGGTGGGCGACCAGGTTGATCACCCGTTCGTCGGCGCCGGCCACGTCCCTGAGATAGCGTGCGCCGTCCAGCGGGTGAAAGCCCGTTTTAGCCAGGTCCGGCGCATAGCCGATGTCGTGCAGGACTGCCGATGCCTCCAGCAGATCCGCATCCTGGCCAAGGATGAGCGCGATCGTGCGCGCCCGCTTGGCGACCCCGAGGCAGTGCTTCCACCGCCGCGGCAAGGGCTCGGCGAGCAGAGACTCAGCCAGGGGATAGGCCCACTCCGTCAAATTCGGCAAGCTACGAACGCTCCTCTCGCGTCGGCACGGCGCGGACGGTCCGCACCCTGCCCTGTCCGCCCCCCGCCAGCACGCCGGCGGCCTCCAACTTCTCCAGCGCCTTGGTCACCGTGGGGCGCGAGACTCCAAACCGTTCCGCAAGCGCTGAAGCACTCGGGAAGGCTTCCCCCACTTCCAGTCCATCAGCCGTAATGACATCCGTGATCCGCTGATGGAGCGGGCGCCGGTCGACTCGCGCCCCGGAGCGCACGACCCGCCAGCGCTCGCCCGGCGCCGGCTCGGCAACGCCCTCGAGCTTCAGCACTCCGAACGCACGGACCGCGACGCCTCGCGAGACCTTGAAATCGCGCACGACCTCGGTCAGTGACGGCAGCACCGTCATGTCCGGGTCCTCCTCGATCCGCGTCTTCAGCGCGTCAGCGATCTTCAGGAAGGTTCCCCGAGGGTTGGCCTGCTGCGACACCCGCTCTCCCTCTCCGCTCGCCTGTCGTCGCCCCCAAGGCTCCCACGACTCGCGACTCTCGCGGAGAGGCCCATCAGCATGCACAGAGGCTGCTACGACTCGGTTGGCCAGGTGGTCAACACGGTGGCGGTCTCCTCGTCAGTGAGGGTGACCCGCAGCGCCGGCATGCTGCTGTACTCGCCGATCCAACGGCTGAACTTGCTGCGTGCGGTCTCCTCGCGACTCCACCAGCCGTGCTGTACCGGCTGGCCGTCGGAGGTGAGCAGCAGGTGGTACCGGCCGGGCTCATCCATGAAGCTCATCGTGCCAGCCTCAGCGGCCGCCTGGCGCAGGTCGGCAAGGATCCCCTCGATCGTGGTCGGCCCCGTCCACCGCGGCATCGTCGCCAGCGAGTCCTCCCGGCAAAGGTCCACCCAGCGTGGACCACGCCCGGGGAAGTCGACGACGCGGGAGGTGCGGCAGTCCTCCTCCTTGCCGCAGGCCGAACACGGCTTCTCCCGGTGCAAGGCGTAGCGGGCCATCGTCTGCGCGCGGGACGGCGAGGCCGGCGCGGGATCCAAGCGGGCCGGATCCACAGCGTGGCGAGCCAGCAGCTCGTCGACCGTCATGCGTTCAAACTCCACTCGGCCCCTCTGCCCGTCGCGATGCAGGGACACACTAGCGCCTAGAATCGAACATGTGACCGATCTGCCGCCCGACCTGCCCCGGCTGCACACCCTGGAGACATGGCTCGTCCTGACCCTCGACCGGGTGCGGCAGCAGATCGCCGGCTTGGAGCGGCGCGAGACGGAACGGCAGCGGGGCGAGCAGGCCCGTCCGCCAGCGCCGGACTGGATGCTGGAGCTCGGGCTGAACCGAGACGCCGTGCCGGTGTACGTGCATCAGGGTGGCTGCTGGAACGCCGGAGGCCGGTCGCGCGGCGTACCCCGGGAGGCCGCGCTGCGGGCGCTCACCGACGGCGTACCCGCCTGCCCGCACTGCCGGCCCGACAACGAGCTGGGATACCTCGACTAGGCGCTGCGCGGCCGACGGCCGGACGTCTTCTTCGCAGTGGCCTTCTTCGCCGCGGCCTTCTTGGCTGGCTGCTTCTTCGCGGCCGCCTTCTTCTTCGGCTTCGGCAGTTCGTGTACCTCGGCAGGCCCTGCCCCCCGACCTCGGGTCGCCTTGGCCTTCTCCACGGATGCGTTCAGCGCGGCCATCAGGTCGAGGACCTGGGACGGCGCTTCTGGCGCGGGCGCCTCTGGCAGCGGTTTCTCCTCGCGCTTCGCCTCGATGATCTGGGCGATGGCCTCGGTGTAGCGGTCCTGGAACTCGGGCCCTTCCAGGCTCTCGGTGGTCATGGTATCCATCAGGGCGAGCGCGCCCTTGATCTCCTCGTCGGACACCTGGACGGGCGGCGGGAGCAGCTCGGTGGGGTCACGGATCTCGTCGGGCCAGCGCATGGCGTGGAGCACGAGGACGTCGTCGCGGACGCGGAGAAGCCCGAGTCTCTCCCTGCCGCTCCATGCGTACTTCGCGACGGCCACCTTGGCGGAGCGGCTGAGGGCCTGGACGAGGAGCTTGTACGGCTTGGCCCCGACCGGGCTGGACGGCTGCAGGTAGTAGCCCTCGGCGATCCGGATCGGGTCGATGGACGCCAGCGGCACGAACGCGTCGATCTCGATGGCCTTCGCCGTGGGCAGCGGCAGGTTGCTCAGTTCCTCGTCCGTGATCGGGATGACCTGGGTCTTGGTCAGCTCGTAGCCCTTGCCGATCTCTTCCTGGGAGACCTCGCGGTCCTCCAGCTCGCAGATCTTGCGGTAGCGGATCCGGCCCTGGTCGGCCAGGTGGTACTGATGGAATCTGATGCTGTGGTCCTCGGTCGCGCCGACCACGTTGATCGGCACGGTGACGAGTCCGAAGCTGATCGCGCCGCTCCAGATGGTTCGGGGCATGGCAGACCTCCGCAGTAGGCCCGAGCACCACCAGCGTACGAATGCCCCTGCCTTCCCGCATGCGCACTCCCAGTGGCTAGCTGACCGGTAGCCAATAGGGTGATACGAGCGACACGCCAGCGGGAATTGAATTGCATAGGTGAATACCTGTGATCATGACGTCATGACCGATGTGAACCCGGACTTCCCTGGCGTTCTCGCGGCGGTCATTCCTCTTGTTCTGCTCGCGCTGGTCGTGGAGTCCCGCAGGAAGGAACAAGCCGACCTTGAGGCCTCTGCAACTGCTGGGCGACTTATTTGGCTTTTCTTGAAGGCTCTATTCGTCCTAGGATTTCTGGCCTTCTGGGAGATTGCGGTCCTGCTGGCAGCAGCCGATGTAGCAGGACCGTGTCTTAGCTGGCTCGCTGGACCGCCAGGGGCGATCGGCGTGGGTATTCTACTCGTCCTTACCGGACGTATCGGTATGGCCAATTTGGCGTATGAGCATCCGCAGATCACTGGCTCCCATAAGAATAGAGTGGAGGCGCTGGGCGGATTTCTCTTGACCGTTGCCATCGCGGCCGGGATGTCCTTCATCATCGCGTATTTTCCGCCGACGACTCGGGGATGCAACACTGGGGTGTTGAATCCGTGGGTTCTCGGATCGGCCACGGCGGTGGGTTTCGTGTGGGCAGTCTGGGGTGGCATCAAAAATCTGCGTCAGGCGGAGTCGGCTAACCAGCCGGAGCCGACCGCAAACGGCGCGGCTGAGGGGCCAGGCATGGGGGGCTGTTGTGCAATGGTCGTCGTTGCGATCGTTCTGGCTCTGGCTGTGATTTCAAGGGCCTTCAGCAGGCACCGGCACGTTCAGTGAGGGTCGTCGCGCCCGTTCGTAGCCGGACGCACGACCGCCCCGTCTCAGCCGTGGAAGCGGAGCGGAGGGACTGGTTACCGGTGCGGTTACGCGACTGGCCCAGGGGCGCCCGCTGGCTGATGCCATGGGGCCGGTCCGGTCCGTGAGGCCCATCCCGCGAGCGACTGGGCGTCGTAGAGGCGGATGCGATGCGCGGCGGCGTAGCCGGCGGCCTGCTTGGTGAAGGTGCTCGTGGTGACCACAGCGGCGATGTGGGCTTGGTGGACGGTGTAGCAGGTGCCGCCGAATCGCTGCAGATCCGGCGAGCTGACTTTGTGGCTGGGCCCGTACCGCTTGCACTGGATGACGATGCGGTGCCCGGTGGGTGCGGTGGCGATGACGTCGGCCCCGAGGTCTCCGGCGCCGCCGACGACTTCGACGTTGGTGCAGCCGTCTCGCTGGCACAGGTAGGCGATGGCGTGCTCGAACTCGCGCGGATCCATCGTGTGGTAGCGGGCGATCTCCCGGGACTGCGCCTCGCGGATCTGGGCCCAGCGGGCGGCCTCGAGGCGGCGTTGCTCGGCCTTGCGTGCGCGACGCACCGCGTACACACCGCCAACAGCGAAGGCGACCAGCAGCAGCGGGACCCCGACAGCTGGGTCGTGCTTGGCGATCTGGAGGAGGATCGCGAGCGGGACGGCGACGGCCCAAATGCCGACGATGACGTACATCATGCAGGACGAACCGCGGGTGCGGCGTGGTGACATCAGGTTCCCCCATTACCTTGTTGATCAGCCCCGCAATGGGGTGCCCGGCCTCTGGGACGGCATGACTGTTCCCCCCTGTAGTTCGCATGATCTGGGGGGTG
>NZ_JBFAWG010000098.1:0-19732 GCF_040680215.1 Streptomyces sp. NPDC052107 | reverse complement strand
GAAAGCGGGCGACCAGGACATCCAAAACCGTTCGGGATGCCCGCAGTGACCAGGTATGGGTCCAAGACTCACTACTGCTCACTGATTAGGAACGGATCTCGACGCACGAGAGCCTTCGCCTCAAAGGAGAAACGCCATGTCCGCAGCCACATCACTGACCGAGCAGAACCGCGCGATCGTCGAAGGCATGTTCGCAGCGGCGAACCGCGGCGACGTCGAGGGAGTCTTCTCCTTTCTGTCCGAGGACGTCGCGGTCATCGAGCCGGTGTTCCTGCCCTTCGGGAAGGCCTACCACGGCAAGCACGAATTCCTCGGCCTCGCCCAGGTTTTGCCGAACTACATCGAGGTCTCCTCGATCACGGTGCACTACACCATCGCCGACGGCGACCGCGTCGCGGCGTGCGTCGGTATCAAGGACGTCACGACCGGAGAGCTGACCCACTTCATCGAACAATTCACCATCAAGGACGGCAACATCGTCGAGAATCGGGTGTTCTACCACAACGTCGGCTCCATGCTCGACAAGCCCAGGGTCGTGTAGTGCGCACTCGAACTCGCCGATCGCCCTGCAAGGTTGCTCACCCAGTAGAGGAACTCGCGGACCGCCGCCTGGCCCGGCTCACGTCCCGGAAGGGGGCTCTGTGCGTATCCCCGGATACCGCAAACGCCGGCCCTCGCCCCTTACCTCTGACGCACCGTCCTTCGACACTCCCGACGAGAAACGAGTTCTCCGATGCAGCACGTCATGCTGGGGAGCCTGCGGGTTTCCCGGATCGGCCTGGGTGCCATGACCATGGCCGGCACCTACACCTCCGGCGGCGGCCTGGACGACGCCGAATCCATCCATCGCGCGCTCGGCGTCCGCGTCAACCGCATCGACACTGCCGAGCCCTACGGCCCCTTCCACAGCGAGGAGATCGGTGCATGAGCGAGCAGCGAGCTGTCCAGCACTGGATCGACGGCGCCGAGGCCGCCGGCGAAGGGTGCGAGCGCATCGAGGTAGTGAACCCGGCCACCGCCACCGTGATCGCCGACGTGCCGGCGGGTACGGCGGCTGACGTCGACCGGGCCGTCGCGGCCGCGCAGGGCGCGTTCCCGGAGTGGTCGGCGGTGCCGGTCAGTGAGCGGGCCGCCGCGATCGCCCGGATCGCCGACGGCATCAAGGGCGCCATCGACGACTTCGCCGCCACCGTCACCTCCGAGATGGGCTCGCCGATCTCGTACGCCAAGGTAGTGCAGGCCGGGCTGCCCTACCAGGTGGCGAGCAGCTTTGCGGCGGTGGCCGACTCCTTCGACTGGGAGGAGGAACTGGGCAACACGCTGCTCGTGCACGAGCCGATCGGCGTCGTCGGCGCGATCACGCCGTGGAACGCCCCCCCGTACCAGACCGTCTCGAAGGTCGCGCCGGCGTTGCTCGCCGGTTGCACGGTGTGCTCAAGCCCAGCGTGGTCACCCCGCTCACCGCCGCCCTGTTCGCCGAGGTGACCGCGGCCGCGGGGATCCCGGCGGGCGTCGTCAACGTCGTGTACGGCGCCGGGCCGGTGATCGGCGAAGCGATCTCCGGCCACCAGGGCATCGACATGGTGTCGTTCACCGGATCCACCGGCGCCGGCAAGAGGGTGTCGATCGGTGCGGCCGGCACCGTGAAGCGGGTGGCCCTGGAACTGGGTGGCAAGTCGGCCAACGTCATCCTCGACGACGCCGACCTGCAGAACGCCGTCAACCTCGGCCTCGAGTACGCCTGGATGAACAGCGGCCAGACCTGCGCCGCGTGGACGCGGATGCTGGTGCCCGCGAGCCGGCACGACGAGATCGTCGAGCTCGCGGTGGCCGCCGCCGGTTCCTACGGCGTGGGCGACCCGACCGACCCGGCCACCCGGATCGGTCCGATGTCCTCGGCCGCCCAGCAGGGCCGAGTGTCCGGCTACATCGAGCGCGGCATCGCCGACGGGGCCACGGTCGCGTTCGGCGGCTCCGGCCCGGTCGAGGGCCTCGAACGCGGCGCCTACGTCCGCCCGACGATCTTCGCCAACGTCGCGCCGGACGCCGTCATCGCCCAGGAGGAGATCTTCGGCCCGGTGCTCTCGGTGATCCCCTACGCCGACGAGGACGAGGCCGTCGTATTGCATCTAGGCGGACCCGCGCAGCCGTAGTTCCGCGCGTGCCACGAGGTCGTCGGGGCCGAGCGGGGTGCCGCCGGTCAATAGTCGGGCGGCCTGGTCGACGGCGAGTGCCCCGAGCCTGCGTGTGTCGAGAGCCACGCTGGAAAGTGGGGGCTCGACCAGCGTGCCGAGCCTCACTCCGTCGAAGCCGATCACGGCCAGGTCGCGCGGGACCTGGCGTCCCATCCGGCGTGCACCGCGCAGCGCGCCGATGGCGATGATGTCGTTGAAGGCGAAGACAGCGGTCACATCGGGGTGTGTGGTGAGCAGGCTTTCCAGTGCGCTTTCGCCGCCTTCCACGCTCTGATCCGCACGGCACACCGGTCCTTCGGCGAGTCCGTGGGCGGCCAGCCCATCGGCGAACCAGGCGTGCCGCACGCTCGGCTCGGCCCGGGCAGCGTGGTCGAGCATGCCGATACGCCGATGCCCGGTCCCGACGAGGTGCGCGATGGCTGCCCTGACTCCGTCCCTGCCGTCGATCCGGATGGAGCTGAACCGTTCGGCATGCTCACCACGGTCGATGAGGACCACCGGCAACCCCCGGGTCAGCTGTTCGATCTCGGCTTCGGGCCGACTGAAGTAGCCGACGACCGCGTCCACTTGCGAGGCGATCACCTGGAGTGTGCCGAGTTCCTCCTGTGCGCTGTCCGCAGTGTCGTAGACGAGGACGTGCCAGCCGCGGGCCCGCGCCGCTTCCAGCGCCGCCGCGGCGACCTCGGTGAAGAACGGGTTGAGCAGGTCGGGGATCACGAGACCGACGCTGATCGTGTCCTGGCGCACCAGCCCCCTGGCGAACCGGCTCGGGCGGTATCCCAGCGTCAGCGCGGCGTCGAGCACACGCTGCTTGGTGGAGTCCTCGATCTCCCCCTTGTCGTTCAGCGCGCGTGACACGGTCTGCCGGGACACTCCGGCAGCGCGGGCGACATCATGGATCGTCACCCTGCGGGACTCGGTCCCGGACGGCACCATCGCTCACCTCCACACATCAGACACCACCGGTGCGTCACAGCGGTCCGGGTATGCCTCGGCGCTGCCACGAACCCTGTGCGACCCGGAAGTCTTGACACTCGAACGCACCGGAGCGCACACTTCCGAACGTTTCGCACCGTCCGTGAGCGTTCCCGTGAACGTTCACGGGAACGCTCACGGACGGAAAATACATGAGCTTGCCCATTCCCGCCACGGTGCTCGGCGACCGAACGGACACCGTTGCGCCTGTCCACTTCCACCACGGCATCCCGTCTGAGTGAGTCAACGTCGACCCGTCTAGCGCCGTCGCTAGTCGTTCTCGGGAACGGAAAACATGAGCAGCACAGTCACGCGCACCCGCCTCGCCGTCGCGGCCGCCACAGCAAGCATCGTCGTACTCGCCGGGTGCTCCTCGTCCGGTTCGTCGGACAAGGCGGCCGCATCTTCCTGCGAGCCCGCGAAGGGCAAGGTCACCCTCCAGTACTGGAACACCGTTCCGGGCATGGACAAGGTCGTCGCCCTGTGGAACAAGCAGCACCCGGACATCCAGGTCGAGACGAAGAACATCTCCAACGACCAGTACGGCACCCTCGGCAACGCCCTCAAGGCGGGCAAGGCGCCGGACCTCGCTCAGGTCGGCTACGACGAACTGCCCAACCTGCGCACCCAGAACGCCTTCGTGGACGCCTCGGCCTGCAAAGCGGCCACCGCCGCCAGGTCGAAGTTCGTCCCGTGGACCTGGTCGCAGACCAGCTTCGGCGGCACCGGAGTGTTCGCCATCCCGCAGGACACCGGCCCGATGGCCCTCTTCGTGCGCAGCGACATCTTCAAGAAGTACCACGTTGCCATCCCCACGACCTGGGACGAGTACGCGGCGGCCGCACAGAACCTGCACAAGGCGGATCCCGGCCTCACCATCACGTTCTTCGACCCGAACAACGCCGAGTGGTTCAACGGGCTTCTCTGGCAGAACGACGCCAAGATGTACGGCTACTCCGCCGACAAGTGGCAGGTGACCGTCGAGTCGGACCAGAGCAGACAGGTCGCCGAATACTGGCAGAAGCTGATCTCCGGCAAGCTCGTGCGCACTGACCTCGCCAATGGGTCGACTCAGATGTACGCCGCGTATCAGAAGGACCAGATCGCCAGCTACGTCGGTGCCGCCTGGGGCTACAGCATGTTCCGCGACAACCTGCCCAAGCAGGCCGGCAAGTGGACGATCGTCCCCATGCCCACCTGGGGCTCGAACGGCGCGTCCGGTGACTGGGGCGGGTCGACCGTCGCCTTCATGAAGGGCAGCAAGCACCTGTACGAGTCGGTGGAGTTCAACACCTGGCTGAACACCAACCCGGACGCCCTGGCGATGGAGAACAAACTCGGCGGCCTCTACCCGGCGGCCAACGCCGGCCTGGAGCTTCCCGCGCTGAAGATGGGTGTGCCCTACTACAACAACGAGAAGATCTTCGACACCTTCGCCGACTCGTCCAAGAAGATCGACACCAGCTTCACCTGGGGCCCCACGCAGAAGACGGTGAACCTGGCACTCCAGGACGCGATGGCCAAGGCGACGGCCGGCGACGGCACGCTCACCGACGCGCTCACGGCCGCCCAGTCCGCGGCACTGAAGTCGATGAAGGACCAGGCGATCCCGGCGACGGCGGGCAAGTGACCGCGGTATGACCGACCTCGCAACCCGTCCGGCCGGGGTGGTGACCACGCCCGGGGGCCGCCGCCGTCGCCTCAGCCGCAGCGGCCCTCGCGTGGGCACCGTCGCCGCGTTCCTGACCCCGTTCTTCCTGCCGTTCCTTCTGTTCTATCTGGTTCCGGTCGGCTACGCGCTCTGGCAGAGCTTCCGGGTCGTGCGCCGGTCCGCAGGGCAGTACGGGACGTCGTACACGGCCTTCGGCGGTTTCGAGCAGTACGTGCGGGTGTTCCAGAACACCGAGTTCTGGTCCAGCATCGGCCGCATCGGGCTGTTCGGCATCGTGCAGGTGCCGGTCATGCTGTTCGTCGCCCTGGTCATCGCGCTGCTGCTGGACACCCCGCTGCTGAGGCTCAAGGGGTTCTTCCGCATCACCGCGTTCATGCCGTACGCGGTGCCCGGTGTGATCGCCGCGATCATGTGGTCGTACCTCTACTCGCCCCAACTCAGTCCGATCGTCGATCTGTTGAACGGTATCGGCCTCAAGCCCGACTTCCTCGGCCCTGGTGCCGTGCTGTGGTCGGCGGCGAACGTCTCCACCTGGCTGTGGACCGGCTACAACATGCTGATCATGTTCTCGGCGCTGCAGTCGATCCCGCAGGATCTCTACGAAGCCGCGAAGATCGACGGCGCGAGCAACTGGACGATCGCCTGGCGGGTCAAGGTCCCGATCATCGCCCCGTCGATCGTCCTGACGACGGTGTTCTCGATCATCGGCACGCTCCAGCTGTATGCCGAACCGGCCGTGCTGCGTCAGATCTCCTCGAACATCTCCAGCACGTTCACCCCGAACATGCTCGCCTACACGGTGGCGTCTGGGAACAACTACCAGCAGGCCGCGGCCATTTCCGTGGTCATCGCCGTCATCACCTTCGTGTTGAGCTTCGGGTTCATGCGACTGACCTCGAAGAAGGCGGGACTGTGAGCAACAGCGTCCCCTCCGTGATCCGCGAAAGCCGCGTCAGCCGTACGGCCGCCATGGCCCTGATGCTCCTGCTGACCGTCTACTTCCTGCTGCCGGTCTACTTCCTGATCGTCGCGGCGACCAAGCCGCAGGGCGACCTGGCCTCCACCAACGGGCTGGTGTTCTCGCACTTCAACCTGTTCGAGAACCTCCGTGTCCTGTTCACCCGCAGCGATGGCGTCTTCGGCCGCTGGGCCCTCAACACCGTCCTCTACGCCGTGCTGGGCGCGGCTGTCGGGACCCTGATCTCCGCGCTATGCGGCTACGCCCTCGCCAAGTTCCGGTTCCGCGGCCGGGAGTTCCTGTTCTCCGTCATCCTCGGTGGCGTCCTCGTGCCCACCACGGCGCTCGCCCTGCCGTTGTTCCTGTTGTTCTCGGCGACCGGGCTCGTCAACACCTACCTCGCGGTCTTCCTGCCCAGCATCGTCAGCCCGTTCGGTGTCTACCTCGCGCGGATCTTCGCGAACGCGGCTGTTCCGCAGGAGCTGATCGAGTCGGCGCGGCTGGACGGCGCGGGCGAGTTCCGTACGTTCTTCTCGGTGGCGTTCCGGCTGATGACACCGGCCCTGGTGACCATCTTCCTGTTCCAGTTCGTAGCCATCTGGAACAACTTCTTCCTGCCCATGGTGATGCTCCAGAAGGAGTCGCTGTTCCCGATCACGCTAGGCCTGTACGAGTGGAACGGCCAGACCGCCCGGGCCCCGCTGCTCCAGCAGTCCGTGATCACCGGTTCGCTGGTGTCGATCGTGCCCGTGATCGTCGTGTTCGCGCTCCTCCAGCGGTTCTGGCGGACCGGGCTTGCCGCCGGCTCCCTCAAGTGACGCCCACCCCACGCGCAGAAGGTGACTGCCGCCATGCCCGAATCCGCCGTTTTCGTGCCCCACTTCCACTGGGACCGCGAGTGGTACGAGCCCTTCCAGGTGTTCCGGCACCGACTCGTCACCGCCCTCGACACGGTGCTGGAGACGGCCGAGGCGGACCCGGACTTCCGGTTCACCGTCGACGGCCAGATGGCTGCGGTCGAGGACTACCTGCAGATGCGCCCGGAGCACCGCGATCGAGTCGCGGCCCTCGTCCGGGAGGGCCGGCTGGCCGTCGGCCCGTGGCTGATCCTGCTCGACGAGTTCCTCTGCTCCGGCGAGACCATCGTCCGGAACCTGCAGATGGGGTGGGCGGCCGCGGAGAGCCTCGGCGGCGCGATGCCCATCGGCTATCTCCCAGACATGTTCGGCCACATCGCGCAGATGCCGCAGATCCTGGCGCGCGCCGGCATCGAGCACGCGGCACTGTGGCGCGGTGTGCCCGGGGCCGTCGACGGCCACGCCTTCCGCTGGCGCGCTCCCGACGGCTCCGAGGTGCGCACCGAGTTCCTCTTCGACGGCTACGACAACGGGCTCGACGTCCTCCTGGTACCCGACCGGATCGGCCCGGCGCTCGGCGAGTACGCGGAGATGACGGCCCAGCGGTGGGGTGCCGACCCCGTGCTGGCGATGGCCGGCACCGACCACAACGCGCCCGACCCGCAGCTCGCGACCTGGCTGCGGCGCGCGTCCAACCGGGAGCGCGTCATCACCATCGCCACGCTCGACGAATACGTCCGCAAGCATGTGCGCGACGAGGTGGTCACCGTCGTCACCGGTGAACTGCGCAGTCATGTGCGCGGCAACATCCTCCCGGGCGTGCTGTCCGTACGGCTCGGGCTCAAGCAGCGGATGGCTCTCGCCGAGCGCACGATCGACCACGCCGAGCGGGCGAACGCCCTGTGGTCCCCGCGGGACGACTCGCCGTTCCTCTCGCTCGCCTGGCACAAGATCATCGAATCGACCGCACACGACTCGGTCGTCGGCTCCGGCACCGACGAGACCTGCGCCCAGGTCGAGGCACGGCTCGCCGAAGCCGCGCAGACCGCACGCGCCGTCCGGGACGCGGCCCTCGCCGAGCCCGCCGCCCTCGTGCCGAGCGACGGCCACCTGGTCGCCAATCCGCTGCCGTTCCCCCGCATGGCGTTGGCCGAGGTGGAGATCGCGGCCCCATCCGAGGCGACCACACTGGTCACCATCACCGCGGACGGCTCCGAACATCCCGTACAACTGATCTCCGAGGCCCCGACCGTGCTCGGCGACGAGCGCATGGATGCCTCGCAACTCGAACGCGTGCTGCGTCGTATCCATCGCCGCGAGCTCTTCGGCCGCCTGATCGACCGCTACGAACTCACTCCGGGTTCGCTCGTCTTCCACCTCGCCGAGGTGCCGACCGGCGGACCGTTCGACCTGTTGATCCTGCGCCGCGAGGTCGCCGCCGCTGCCGCCGCGCATCCGGGTGAGTGGCGGGTGCTGACGCTGGCGGAGGCCCGCGCCACCGCGCTGGTGCCCGTGCGCCTTCCCGCCTGCGGGCTGGCGAGCTTCCGGGTCACGCCGATCGACCGGCCCGCCACCCCCGCGATGCCCCTCGCTCCCTCGACGGCGACGGCCCGCACGCTCTCGAACGGGCTGGTAGAGGTCGCGGTCACCACCGACGGCACCCTGGACGTGACCGGCGCCGACGGCACCGTGCTGCACGGAGTCGGCCGGCTCGTCGACGGCGGTGACCGCGGCGACAGCTACAACTACGCCCCACCGGCTCACGATGTGCTCGTGTCGGAGCCGATGGAGGTCCGCGTCGAACTCCTGGAGAGCGGCCCACTGCGGTCGCGACTGCGGGTCACCCGCGTCTACGAGTGGCCCTCCGCGCTCTCCTCCGACCGCGACGTGCGCGGCGGCCGGACCGTGCCGACGCCGGTGGAGACACTCGTGGAAGTCCGCGTGGGCGAGCCGTTCGTCCGTGTCTCCACGTCGTTCCTGAACCAGTCCGCCGACCACCGGCTGCGCTTTCATGTGCCGCTGCCCGAGCCCGTGGACACGTCCGCGTCCGCCGGGCAGTTCGCCGTCACCGAGCGCGGGCTCACCGCGGAGGGCGGCTGGGGCGAATACCCCCTTCCGACCTTTCCAGCGAGTTCGCTCGTGTCGGCCGGCGCCGCAAACGTCCTGCTCGACCACTCCAGTGAGTACGAACTCATCGACGACGGCTCCGAACTCGCCATCACCCTGCTGCGCGCGATCGGCTCGATCAGCGTCAACATCCATCCCCTGCGTGACGAACCCGCGGCGAGCGAGATCCCAGCGCCGGGCGCACAGGAGCTGGGCATGCGCATCGAGAACCGTTTCGCGGTCCTGCCGTCGGCAACCGGCTGGCAGGGTGCGAACGCGGTCGCCCGCGCGGAGGAGTTCCGCAACAACGTACTCGTCACCCGTGGAACCGCGACCGCCGAAGGCCCCCTGCCCCCAGACAGGATCGGTGTGCGGGTCGAGGGCAAGGACGTCTTCGTCTCGAGCGTCCGTCGCGTCACCGACGCCGATCGCGGAGCCGGTACGGAGATCCGGCTGGTCGCGATGAGCACCACGCAGTCGCACGCCCGCGTGACCGGCCCGTTCACCCAAGCCACGACGGTCGACCTGCTTGGTCGGCCCCTCTCCGAGACTTCCGTGCGGGACGGGCTCGAACTCGCCCTCGGTCCTTGGGAGATCCGCACCATCGTGGTCCGCTGACCGGTCCCCGGGCGCTCAACCGTCCCCCACTCGCCACCGAAAAGAGTCGTGACCTCTTGCCGTCCACACTTTCCGCTCGTGTTTCGGACATCGCACCAGGACGTGGCGCACTGCGTCCCGCGCGCTCGTGGCTGCACTCCGACGCCCCCTGTCGGTCACTGAACGGGCCGTGGCGATTCCGTCTGTCGCCCACGGCGTCGGCGGCGGAGGATTTCGCGGCCGAAGGCTTCGACGACCACAGCTGGGACAGCATCCAGGTCCCCTCCCACTGGGTGCTCCAGGGCGACGGAGCCTACGGGCGGCCCATCTACACGAACATCCAGTTCCCCTTCCCCATCGACCCACCCCACGTGCCGGACGAGAACCCCACCGGCGACTACCGCCGGCACTTCGACATACCAGCCGACTGGTCGGACGCCGAGCGCATCGTGCTCCGGTTCGACGGAGTCGAGTCGCTCTTCAGGGTGTGGGTGAACGGCGTGGAGGTCGGAAGCGCCAGTGGCAGCCGGCTCGCCCACGAGTACGACGTCACCTCATCGGTGCGCCCCGGCGACAACGTCGTCGCCGTGCGGGTGCACCAATGGTCGGCGTCCAGTTACGTCGAGGACCAGGACCAGTGGTGGCTGCCGGGCATTTTCCGGGACGTCACCGTGATCGCCCGGCCGGCCGGAGGCATCGAGGACGTCTGGCTGCGCACCGGCTTCGACGACAGGCACGGTCACATCGACCCGGAGGTCACCGCCGACGCGGCGGCGTTCCCGGTCGCCCTGCGCATCCCTGAACTCGGTATCGAGCAGGTCTGGGCCACGCCCGCCGATGTGGCCCCCCTCGACGTCGCCGGCGTGGAGCCATGGTCGGCCGAACAGCCTCGCCTCTACGACGCCACCGTGTCGACGACCGCAGAGACCATCGCCCTGCGTGTGGGTTTCCGCACAGTCGAAATCCGCGGCGACCAGTTCCTGGTCAACGGCCGTCGCGTCGTGTTCCACGGGATGAACCGCCATGAGGCCCACCCCGAGCGCGGGCGCGTCTTCGACGAGGAGCACGCCCGCGAAGACCTGGCCCGCATGAAGCGGTTCAACGTGAACGCCATCCGCACCAGCCACTACCCGCCGCATCCACGGCTGCTCGACCTCGCCGACGAACTCGGTTTCTGGGTCGTCCTCGAATGCGATCTGGAGACGCATGGCTTCGACAAGGTCGACTGGGCCGGCAATCCCTCCGACGATCCGGCATGGCGCGGGGCGCTTGTCGACCGCATCCAGCGCACCGTCGAACGGGACAAGAACCATCCCAGCATCGTGATCTGGTCGCTCGGCAACGAAGCAGGCACCGGCAGCAACCTCGCCGCCATGTCGGCGTGGGTCCACGCCCGCGACACCGAACGCCCCGTGCACTACGAAGGTGACCACACCGGCGAGTACACCGACATCTACTCGCGCATGTACGCAACAGTGCCGCAGATCGAGCAGATCGGCGCCGACAACGCACGCTCGACGCTCATGAACTGCACTCCCGCCCAAAGCGCCCGGCAACGCACCAAGCCGTTCTTGCTGTGCGAGTACGCGCACGCGATGGGCAACGGGCCGGGAGCGCTCGACCAGTACCAGGCGCTGGTCCACGCGTACCCGCGCGCGCACGGCGGTTTCGTCTGGGAGTGGCGCGATCACGGCCTCCTGGCAACGGCCCCGGACGGGACGCCGTACTACGCCTACGGCGGTGACTTCGGAGAGGTGGTACACGACGGCAACTTCGTCATGGACGGAATGCTGCTGAGCAACGACGTGCCGACGCCCAGCCTCCACGAGTTCAAGGCAGTCGTACAACCGATCCGCTTCGACTTCGACGGTGACAAGCTCGCACTCACGAACCTACGTCACTCCGCCGACACCTCCGACCTGCGCTTCCGCTGGCGCGTCGAGCACGACGGTGTTCCCGTGGACCGTGGGGACCTGGAGGTCCCCGTCCTCGCACCGGGTGACTCGGAGCGCGTGCCGCTGCCACGTATCCGGGTGTCACCGGACGCTGAGACATGGCTCACGATCGACGCGGCACTGGCAGCCGGAACGGCCTGGGCGCCCGAGGGACATGTGGTCGCGACGGCCCAACTGGACAGCTCGTCACCTCGTACGGCTCCCGCTGTCCGGCCCCGGGCCGACTGGGAGCCGGGAGACGGAACCCTGACGCTGGGAATCGCCAAGTTCATCGGCGGTTCCCTCGTACGACTCGCCGGACGCGCCGTGACGGGCCCACGGCTGGAACTCTTCCGTGCGCCGACCGACAACGACGAAAGCGCCTCCGACGAGGTCGAGGACAGCGACGCCGACGTCGCCGGAGTCTCCAACGCCGACCTGTGGCGTCGCGACGGTCTCGACCGGCTGACCACGCGACGCGTGTGCGTGGAACAGGCCGCTCAGTCCCTGCGCACGATCGACAAGGTCTCCGCGGCGGGCTCCGCCTTGTCGGTGATGGTGGAGTCCGTCTGGTCCCTCGAGGACGATGAGCTGGAACTGCGTGTCGAGATCGAGCCTTCGAGCGGCTGGCGGACGGTGTGGCCACGGATCGGGATTCGGTTCGATCTTCCCGATGGCGCGGCTGCTGTCGACGGCGCCGAGTGGTTCGGCCTCGGGCCCTTCGAGTCCTACCCCGACAGTCTGTGTGCGGCGCGCACCGGCCGCTTCTCCGCCACCATCCGCGACCTCTCGGTCGACTACGCGCGCCCCCAGGAGACCGGTCACCGCTCCCAACTGCGCCGGCTGACGCTGCTGAGCGACGAGAGCGAGGTGCTCCACATCGTGGCACTCCAGGACACGTCCGGACGGCGTCCGGGCTTCACCCTCAGCCGTCACACCCCCCAGCAGATCGCCCGAGCCCAGCACCCCTTCGAGCTTCCCGTTTCGACGACGAGTCACCTGATCATCGATGCGGTCCAGCACGGACTTGGCTCGCGGGCCTGTGGACCGGACGTGCGGCCGGAGTTTGCGCTTCGCCCTGAATCCCGCACCATCAGACTTCGCGTCACAGCGGGCCACTGAACTTCGTTGGGTGGTTGCGGGGCCGACCGCTCAGCGCAGGCCGTCTCGGTTTCGTGGCTTTCCCTGCGTTGCCGGCTCGGCCCAGAGGTGGAGGCGGGCGAGCGTGACCGACCCGGCCCACCGCGAGGAGCACTCCTGCGTCAAAGCGCGCTTGCGCTGCGCCCACGCGTCCGTGTCGTGCTCGAGACCAGCAGCGCAGCGGACCCGCAGGTCCCGACCGGCCAGCGTGCCGAGATGCCCGCCGACCAGCCTGAGCACCTCCTCGTCGCCGGCCGTGAGGTGCTTGAGGCGGGTACGGACGGCGACGCCGGACGGGCCGAGGGCGACGAACGGCGCCGCCACCTCCCGCAGCGCACCCATGCCCCGCCCCTCCCTCTCCGGCACCGAAAAAGTCCTCACCACACCCAACGAGCCCCTCCCCCAAAGGTCACCCATTCGATCCACAAACTTCCGTTCCCCCGATGTCGTACGGAACCTGGCCAGCCACCGCACTCACTCATACACACCACAACACGCTCACACGCTTTCACCCGCCGACAGCTCCGAACCCCTGGCAGCGGCAGGCGAGTTACCCCGTCCACGCAGGCGTAGCGCGTGTAGGGAGGACTGCGGCCGCCGTTTCACCCCATTCACTTGCCCGCCCCGTCGCTGTGTCCGCTGCCGTGGTGCACGTGGCTGAAGTGGCTCTTGTCTATGATGCCGTGTACGCCGACGGTACGGTCAACGACCTGTGACACGTCGAAGTCGGCCGCCGCCGACAGGTACGCGTACGCCACCGCGCGGTCCATCCCGAGATCGTGCTGGAGGAAGTTGAGCGCGTTGACGACGGCGCGCCGCATGGCGATGTTCAGGTCGGTGATCTGCCCGTGCTGGGATCCGTCGGGGTCGGACAGGCCGACCGCCACCCACGCCTGGGGAGTCTCGGCGAACGGGTAGTAGAAGGCCACGGACGGTGCGTCGCCGGAGCCCTTCTTGCATACCGTCAGTCGGAACGTTGTGCGCAGCGACCCCTCCATCGCGGTGAGCGCCACCTCGCCGTTGCCCATGGCCATGTGCGAGTCGCCCGTGTAGAACAGCGCGCCTTCCGAGAACACCGGAACGTAGAAGGTTGCACCCTCGCCGAGCAGTCTGATGTCGATGTTGCCGGCCCCGAGGGTCGGTGGGATGGAGTTGAGCTGCGGCGCCGTGAGCGAGTCCGCCGAGGCAAAGGCGACGCCCATCATGCCCATGTGGGGGTGGAGCGGGAACGCTGCCTGGCCCGAGGTCCCCGCCGGCAGTACTCCGACGGGCCCACCGTCACGGCCTCGGCGGACCGGCGTGAACTCGAAGACGTCGCCGTAGTCCAACGGATTCCGCGTGGCACGGCCGTCGGTCGACACCGGCGGCATGACCTCGTTCAACGTGATGCCCGCCGGTGGTCCACCGCCGGGTCGACGGGCGAGGGCACCCAACCCGTGGCGGTTCGACACGACACCGTAGGGAACCCTGAGCAGCAGCGAGAGCACTTCGATCTTCAGCACGTCACCGGGCCTCGCGCCTTCGACATACACCGGCCCGGTCACCACGTGCGGCCCGTCGACGTCGAAGTTCCTGCGGGTCCTGGTGTAGTGGCGGGCAACCGCGATCGCGTCGCTGAGCACCTGGTCAGCGGGCACCCCGTGGGCGCCGAAGAAGGCTATCGGGTCGCGCCCCTGGTCCTCCAGGAGGCCCTCGTGCGAGATCGAATCGACGGTCACCGTTTCCCCCGACCGCATCCGCAGCACCGGCGCGGCGCCGAGCGCCGGGACGTAGCCCCAGCGGACCTGGTCGGGCAGGGAATGCAGGTAGTGCTGACCGTGGATGGGCCCCTTGCCGGGCTGCAGGATCTCGTTGGGGAGCGCGGACGCCTTGGCTATAGGGGGTACCTTGGCCGACCCGGGAACGAGGGCCGAGGCACGCCCCGGGGACAGCAGCGTCCCGGCGCTCCCCGCCGCGCTCGTCGCGGTGGCGACGCGGAGGAAACCGCGACGCCCGAAGCGGGAAGCGAGCAGTTCGCGGATGCTGCGCGGGTCCGTGGCAGAGGTGCTCATGAATACTCCGAGTGACCAAAGGGGCCGGAACCGGCCCTGCGGACGCGCTGCAGGAACGCGCCTGCAGCGCACAGAAAGGCATTCCTTACACGCACGGGCCACCGACGTGCTGCTCTGAGGCGGCGGACCCAGTGCCCATAATCGGGCAAATCCCTGATTATGGCATAAGTGAGTGTATATACGGTTCTGCGGTTCCGCAGAACCTGCCCGTCGATCCTTCTAGTTACGACATCGCTACTGCACTGACCAGCTGTGCTTGAGGTGTAGGGGTCTGATGCACGATCGGGTGACATCTGAACTGGCCTGCCCTGTCGGACGGGTGGAAAGGATGTCGTCGCGCCGAAGCCCGAAGGGTTGCGCGGGGGTGTCGTGCGGGTCGCCGGAACTGCGGATCGCAATCGTGATCTGGATCAGGCCGCGTGACCGAAGCTGTCTCCCAAGCCTGCATCAGACCCATGGGCTTGAACCATCCATCACCCGCAAGCTGATCAACCGGTACGTCACCCAGCCGCCCCCCGATACCGGCACGCAGCTGGAAGAGCTGACCAGTCGCGAACGCGAGGCCGTCGCCCTCGCCGCGCAATGCCTGTCCAACGATCGGATCGCCGGCCGCTTGGTGCTCAGCCCACTGACCGCCAAGACCCGCATGAACCGGGCCATGTCCAAGCTCCACGCCCGTGACCGCGCCCAACTCGTGGTCCTCGCCTATGAGTCCAGCCTGGTAGCCCCACCCAACCGCTGAACCGCCGGCCCACAGCCCGCCACTACCCCCCTACCCCCCTACCCCAGGCGAGCGCGGTGACCCGCTCGTTCGGCAGCAGCCCGTGCAGGTTCGCGATGCCGTCTGCACACGGCGGGTGCGCGTCGGGTGGGCCAAGAGGAACCGCTCGACGACCCCCGCTGCTCGCTGAGCCCGGCCGGGACGGCTGGGGACTCAGTCGAGGCTGCGAAGAATGTGCGGCTCTGATGGGTCGTCGCCGTAGCCGGCAAGGTGGATCGGTGTGGAGCGCGCCCACACGTCCAAGTTGCGCATGTCCCGTGGAGGAGCGGAGATCTTGTCGACTTGCGGGGGGAGCTGGTTCTGCTGGGTTTCCTTGTCTGTCACTTCGAGCTCCTTGTTACGGGTGGACCGGGTCGCCCGGCGCGGCCGCCAGCCCAGTGGTGGTGGAAAGGTCCGTTGGGGCGCGACGGGGCCAGGGGCGGGACGGGATGGCCGCCGTGGCGGCTGTCGTTTCCCGGATCCCGGCCCGGCCCCCGCGCTGGGGTGTTGCGCGGAGGGCGTCCCGGGGTGGGACGCTCTCCGCAGACAGCGCGGGTACAGGTGGACGTTGGTGTGGTCTTCGACGTCTCACGCCATGCCCGCCCTCGGTTGGTCAGCGGCCGTGGCGGAAGCCGCTGAAGTGGCCGTATCCGTAGCCGCCGTATCCGTAGCCGCCGTGACCGTAGCCGTAGCCGCCGTGACCGTGGCCGCCACCGCCGTGGCCGCCACCGCCGTACTGGTAGGCGGTGGGCACGACCGAGGTGGTGGTGACGTTGGATGACGCGGTGTGGGTGGCCGCCGCTGGGGTGGCCGCCTGGGCGGCTCCGGCGCCGGCCAGTGCCAGCAGGGGGACTGCAACCGCGGCAACGGCCAGCCGGCGAACCTGAGGGGTCTTGATGAACATGGTGGTTGTCCCTTCCGAAGATGGTGAGGGTGATCAGCGGGCCCGGACAGCGGGACCCTTGTCTGCCGGATCCTGCGCGAGGCCCGGGCACGGTGTGCGGGCAGGCAGGGCGGTCTCGTTACAGCGAGTCATGATCCGGCAGTCAGTGGCGCTCAAGCGTGCCGCCACCGACGAGGAGGCAGCCGGGGAGGGGAGGTGGACAACGAGGATCGAGCCCACGATGAGCACCTCCGCCATCCGGTTGAACGTTGAACCTGACTAATCCGACATTACGCCTAGATTGGAGCGAGTCAAGTAATAGGCGCGAGAAATATTTTTTGAATCAGTCCATGAAGTTCGAACGTTCAGTGCAGAGCTATGACCTGTGGAAACGTGCCCGTCGAAGATCCGGTCCAGCACCGATCCGGCACGGTGTCGGCTCATCCAGCACATCCAGCACACGCGACCTCGACGAGGGAAGCCCGTCCGCCCGCCGCGTCGGCGCGTTGTGTACACAGAGGACACTCGGTGCCCTTGGGCGCATGACGCAGTCGCTGCTCATAGAGTCCGTCCGCGAGGTGCGCGCGCACCTCGCCGAGGTCGTGGACCGTGCGGACCGTGACGATCTGCCCGCGGTGATCACCCGCCGAGGCAAGGAGGTCGCCGTCGTCGTCTCCACCGAGGTGCTGCGCAAGTACCAGGAGTGGGAAGAGCGCGAGATCAACCGGATCATCGACGAGCGCATGGCCAATCCGGCGCCCGGCATCCCGATCGAGGACATCATGAGGGAGACGCCGGCGCGCGGCGAGTGAGTACCGGACCGTCTTCCGCCCCGAGGCACAGGCCGAGCTTCGCAAGATCCCCCGCGACATGGCGCTGCGCATCCTGGCCAAGCTGACCGAGCTGGAGAGCAATCCCCTCGGATTCAACACCACCGCGCTCGTGTCGCAGCCAGAACGCCGTCGGCTACTGGCCGGCGACTACCGCGTCGTCTACACGATCGACAACGGTCGTGGTGTGGGTCGCGCACGTCGGACACTGCTCCACGGTTTACGACACCTGAGAGGGTGTTAAGTCCGTGGGCATGCCCAGGAGCTCGTGCAGTTCACCGGGTTCCTCCGAGGATGCCCTGGCCTGAAGGACTCCGTCGGGGAATGCGCAAACCGATGTGGGGGTCAGGCTGCCAGTCCGAGAGTGGCGAGGTGTGAGGTTCTCGTCTTACCCAGGGGTGTGCCGTTGAGCCAGGCGTCGAGGCGGATGAGGTTGATCGCTGTGGCGGCAAGGATGTTGCCCAGGTGGGTCTTGGGTAGTCCGGTGTAGCGGGTGCGGCGGATTCCGGTGCGTCGTACCGCTTGCGAGACCGTTCCTTCGACGCCAGCCCGGACGTCGTAGCGGGCCTTCCATTGCGTGGTCTGCTGCTCGGCTCGTCGTTGTTCCAGGACCTGCTGCTGCGCGCGGGGCAGAAGCGTCAACTGACGGCCCCACTTGCCGTTCGAGGCCGTGGTGCACCGGGATCACAGCGGGCACGGCTCGCAGTCCTGGGACGCGAAGCGCACGCGGGAGATCCAGGTGCCGCTGGCTTTGTGCTGGTCGGACCAGCTTGCGCTCACCGCTCCGTGCGGGCACGTGACCCTCCTCCTGTCCCAGTCGACGCTGAAGGCACTCTGGGCGAGGTGCTCACCGTCGTGGCGCTTATGGACCGTGTCCAGCCCCACGGGTCCCAGCAGATCGATCCGATGGTCGTCGCGAGCGGTGACGATGTGGGCGGCGGTGACGTAGCCCGTGTCCACGGCGTGCTCATCGGGCAGTAACTCCCGTGCAGCCATGCCATGGTGGACGGTATCGGTAACCTCGGTGTCGGCGACGGTCGCGTCCGTGGTGACAACATGGGTGATCACGTGCGGGGCGTCTGGCTCGCACGTCTCACTCAGGTGGGTCTTGTAGCCGCACCAGCCCGAGCCTCGCTTCACCCCGTAGCGGGCATCGAGGTCGTAGGGCGAGGACAGCCGGTGTCTGCCCGGCGGGAGGTCCTTCGCCTCCCGCCAGCGCACCTCCTCACCGTCGCGGTGGTACTGCTCCACCCAGGCCCGGCGCAGGACCTGGACAGCCGGGATCTCCCGCAGCCAGCCCGGCGCATCGGGCGCGAACGCGGCCTCCAGCAACGTGAAGCCGTCCCGGCCGACCCGCTCCGCCCACTCCTGGCGGACGTTCTCGCCCTTGGGGAACCGGTAGGAGTCGATCCGCGTCCCGTAACGCTCGACCCACTCGGCGGTCGCCACCCCGCCCAGCCACTGCGGAGCGGCCGCGGCCAGGGCCTCCAACGCCGCCCGCAGACTCTCGCCGACGAACTCCATCCGGTTCAACACCCGCACTGCGGCCAGGACATGGGTGGAATCCGTCCGCTGCCGCCCGCCCGCCCGCAGTAGCCCGAGTCCGGAAATCCGCGCCAGGACCAGGTCCAGGACCCTCTCCTCCAGGCCGTGCTCGATCAGCCGGGCCCGGAAGTCACCCAGGACGGAGAAGTCGAAGCCGGGGTCGTCCAACTCCAGGCCGAGGAGGAACTTCCAGTCCATCCGGGCCCGCACCTGGTCGGCGGCCTGCCGGTCGCTGAGCCCCTCCGCGTACTGCAGCACCGACACCAGCGCCAACGCTCCCGGGGAGATTGCCGGCCGGCCCCGCGCGGGAAATGCCTGGGCGAAGGACTCGTCCTCGAACAGCGGGCCGAGCGCCTCACGGATACGGATCGACAGCGTGCCTTTCGGGAACGAGGCCCGCACCACCCGCGCGGTCAGCTCCGGCACACCGACATCGCGCCGTGACTCCAGCGACATCCGACCCCCTTGATCGATGACAAGCCGATCCTGGCAGTCAGGACCATTCGCCATCACCGGTTTGCGGATTTCCCGACGGAGTCCTTCAGGCCGGGGAGGAATCGGACTCCTGCGGAGCAGGGCAGGGATAGCTGGATCGCCGTCAGGGCGATCCGGCGTCCACCCCGCACGGCGGTGATGTCGCCCACAATGATTGAGAACTCTCAACTGTCAGTCCTCTCGGGTAGGTTCGGATGTATGACGACAGAGGCAGCCACGAAGGGCACCGGGCATGCCCGGTACACCTTCCGTGTGCGCCTGTCGGCTACCGCGCGGCGCGCGCTTGAAGCGGAGTGGGCGCGCTGCCGGTGGATCTGGAATGAGTGCGTCGCGAAGTCCAGGCAGGTGCACGCGCAGAGCCGGGCGACCGGCGAGAAGTTGACCTGTGGTCCGGGGCAGTTGGACAAGATGCTGACCCAGGCACGCGGGGTGACGCCCTGGCTGGCTGAGGGCGCGTCGGCGCCGCGGCAGCAGGTGATACGCGACTTTGCCAAGTCCCGTGCCAAAGCGCTGAAGGACATCAAGGACCGGTTGCCGATGCACCGCCGGGCCCAATCGCGAGGCAGCGTGAGGACACCGGCCGCAGGTGGGCCAAGTCCGTGATGCGCGGCCATGACCGGGTCGCGGTGGAGGACTTTAGGCCGAAGTTCCTCGCGAAGACCGCCATGGCCCGCAAGGCGGCCGATGCCGCCATCGCCGCGACGAAGCGTGCCCTGTGCGAGATGGGCCGCAAG
>NZ_JBFAWG010000097.1:0-19997 GCF_040680215.1 Streptomyces sp. NPDC052107 | reverse complement strand
CCCAAGGGGCTTGCTTGAGCCGGTTGCCTGGAAAGCGGGCACGGCCGGTTCTGAGGGGGGACCGCTGCAGCAATGCAGCGGTCCTACCCGACGAGGCCGAGTTCGCGGCCCTGCGCTACTTCGCACTCAACGGCACTGACCACCGCAGCCACGACGAACAGAACGCCGCCATCGCCGCCTACGTCCGCTGGCGCAACACCCGCGCGAAACCGAAGACGAACTTCGCACCCGACTCACCGATCCGATCATGGACCGATCACCCGGCCAAGGCTGTGTGACGAGCCACTAGTGCAGCAATACGGGCTTGCGCGCAGCACGGTACGGCGGGCTATCGCTGTCCTGGTGGAGTCCGATGAGGTCTTCACGGTACCCCAGCGTGGCACCTACGTGGCGGAAAAGCCCAGTTCAGAGGCCATATAGCCCTGCGAGGGCGCAGGGTCTACCGACTCGTGGCCGTACAGGGACTCCCGCGTCCGAGTCGCCTTCACGACCACTTCTCCCGGGCGGGCCCCCTCGGCCGGGCCGAGCCTCAGCCCCAGACCAAGCGCAACGCCGGTCGGCCCCGCGCCCCGACCGGCGCACTCTTGTTCGACTTCGGGATCATCGAGCATGCCCCGCGACGCATCCGGATCCTGGGCTGAACGCACGCCCGATCGGGCAGTGGATCACCGCCGCGGACTGAAGGTCGACCCTTGGCATCACCATGAGTACGCAGATGAGGGCCACGACCTTTAAGGTCGTGGCCCTCATCTGCGTATCGTCAGTGATTGTGTCCGAGGGGGGAGTTGATCAACAACGATACGGTCGTGATCGCGCAAGGACGGCTCCGGATGCTAGATCCACCCGTGGGCCTCCCCCAGAGTCACTCTCCAGGTTGACCACCTGGGGTCACGAGATTCCTTTCTCCCCCGAGCGTCTGGGTTTGCTGCCCCGGGAGGTTGATGACGCTCTTACACCGCCAGTTGCGTACTTCACTGGCTGGTCGACCCCACTGCGTTCAGGTCTGGAACTTCCACACGGGCTCGGTCGCTGTCACCCGGCCGCTTCAGATCACGTCGGCAGGGTCCACAGTTGATTGGCGGTGCCGGCGCAGGTCCAAATCTGCAGCCGGGTGCCGTCGGCGGAACTCTGCCCGGTCGCGTCCAGGCACTTGCCGGACGCGGTGTTCACCAGCGTGCCGTTCGCCTGGGGCTTCCACTGCTGGGCACCGGTGCCGTTGCACGAGTACAACTGGATCTTGGTGCCGTCGGCCGTTCCGGCGGCGGTGACGTCCATGCATTTACCGAGGGCCCGCAGGGATCCGTCGCCGGCGACGGTCCACTTCTGGGCCGTGGTGCCGTTGCACTCCCAGAGCTGGATGGCTGTGCCGTTGGTGGTGTTGGCCCCGGCGACGTCGACGCACTTGCCGCCGATACCGGTGATCGGGCCAGTCGGGGGCGACGGTGGCGGTGTGCCGGAGGCCACGTAGGGGTTGTCGGCGTTGGTCAGGGTCTCCCAGGCCACGAAGAGGTTGTTGGTGCCTTGCGGGCGGTGCGACTCCGTGTACGACTGGGTGTTGGCCATCGCATAGCCGTACCGGTTGTGCATGGCGTTGAAGCCGGGCTCGGTGATCGGGCCCAGGCCGAGGTTGAGCGTGCCGTTGCACAGCCAGGACGGGACCGCGGCGCCGTTCTCGTAGGTGGTCTGGAAGCCCAGCGCCTGCCGCAGCCGCTCACCGACCTGCGGGTACAGGTCCTGGCCCTGGATCAGCGCGGTCTCCGCGACATGCGAGATCGCGGAGATGCCGTACCCGGTGTGGGTGAAGTCGCGGCAGGTCTCCTGGGTGAGGCCGGTGACGAAGGTCGACTGGCCCTGCCAGTAGTTGATGATCTCCTGTGAGGTGTCCAGGCCGCTGCCGGGCACCGTCTTGGGGAGGGAGCCGTCCGAGGACAGATAGATGTAGGCCGGGACCCGGTTCAGGTAACGGCTGATGGCCGAGTCGTAGCTGGCATGGTCCTCTATGAAGATGGAGATGCCGACGGCGGCCTCCATCATCGACAGTTCCCAGTTGCCGTTACTGTTGGAGCCGTTGATGACCTCGGGGAGGTAGACGTTTCGCAGCATCGCTGTGAAACGGCTGATGCCCGAGGAGGACCAGCCGGTGTAGGTGTAGCGGATGATCTCGGCGGCCCGGGGCCACACCGAACCCGCCCAGCCGGTCTGCAGCGGGGCGTTGCTGTTCGTATGGTCCGTGATCACAGCCGACCAGGCGTTCATCAGCTCGATGGACTTGTCGGCGTACCGGCTGTCGCCGCTGATGTACCAGATCAGCGCGTCGGTGTAGGCCGCGATGGCGTCCTGCCGCTCGTCGGTGCAGCCATAGTTGGGGTTGGAGTAGGGGCCGCATTCGACGACGGACCGCGGCTTGGGGACGCGTGACAGCGAGGCATAGGAGCTGGACGTCATCTGCTGGTAGGCGGACGCCCATGGCTGGGCGCCGGCCTGCACCTGGGTGCGGACGTAGTCCAGCTGGGGTCTGCTCACCATCACGCCGGGGTGGGTGAAGGTGGTGGGCGAGGCGGCGACCGCCACCTGGGTGGTGGCGGTGCCCTGCGCGGCGGCGGGCCCGGCGAGGGTGCCGCCGAGCAGGGCCGCCGCAGCCGCGAGTGTTCCGGGAAGCACGTTCGCGGCGCGGATCCGCCGCAGGAGTTGACGCAGTTGCATGGCAGGTTCTGCCCTTCAGACTGGCCTTACCGGTGCGGAACGGATCAGGCGGGGAGGGTCCACTTCTGGTTGGCGTTGCCACTGCAGGACCAGATCTGGGACTGCGTGCCGGGCGTGGTGGACCAGTCGGTGTCGTCGAGGCACTTGCCCGACTGCGGGTTGAGCAGTGAGCCGTCGGCTTGTGGGACCCATACCTGCGCGCCGGTGCTGTTGCAGTCGTACAGCTGCACCTTGGTGCCGTTGGCAGTGCCGCCGGCCGTGACGTCCAGGCACTTCCCGAGCACCTGGAGGGTGTGGCTGGAGTCGTTGACCGTCCAGGTCTGGGCGTTCGTGCCGTTGCAGGTGTAGACCTGGATCGGGTTGCCGTTGGCCGTGGAGGCGCTCCCGTCGTCGAGGCAGAGGCCTGCGTAGCCGGTGATCCGACCAGTGTGGGTGGTGCCACCGCCTCCACCGCCGCCGATGCCGTTGAAGATGCCGGCGAACTGGTAGAGGCTCTGCGGGGTGCCGCTGCAGCTGTCGGAGAGCGTGCCGTTGGTCGCACAGGCCTTGTCACGGCCCAGGGACCAGTAGCCGATCTGCTGTATGCCGTTGGACTTGGCGAAGCTGGTGAGCGTGGTGGCGTTGCCGGTGGTGAAGATCTCGTTGAGCGAGTCGTTCACGCCAATCATGGGGGTGTTGCCCTCCATGGCCCACAACTCGGCGGAGGTCTTCGTCGTCCAGACGTTCGCCAACTGGGTGTGGAGTGCGTTGGCGGCACTGACGGCGGCCGAACCCATGTCGGAGACGTTCTGGTAGTAGTCCATGGTCATGATGTTGACCAGGTTGACGTTCACGTTGCGGGACTTGGCGTTGTTGACCAGGCTCAACCCGTCCGAGTCGAGACCGTTGGGGTCCGTCGGCAGCGTGTAGTCGATGTCCAGCTTCCGGCCGGCAGCCGCGGCAGCCGCCTGGAGGCCCGCGATGGCCTGGTTGCGGCGGTCGTTGGCGGCGGTGTCCCGCAGCGCCGACCCTTCGATGTCGAAGTCGAGCCGGGTGAGGTTGAGCGTGTCGATGACCCGCTGGTACTGGGTCTGCAGCGCCGACACAGTGCCGCAGGCCTGGGCGAGTTCAGTGCCGGCAGCGCCGCCGAAGGACGCGATGACGTCACCGCCGGAGGCCCGCAGGTTGTTGATCGCGGTGGTCCAGCCGGCGTCGGTGATCGACACGTTGCCGTTGTAGGTGGCGTTACAGGTGCCGTCGCTGAGGACGAACGCGAGGTGGAAATGGTTGACGCCGGTGGCAGCCTGAGCGTTCGCCATGGCGGACGGGGAGTTCCAGGTCTCCACCCAGGGTGCGACGTACTGGGCGGGGAAGCCGGGACCGGGGTTGGCTGCTGCCTGGGCATCAGGGGCGGCACTGAGCAGGGAGACCGACGCCAGGAAACCGACGAGGGGGGACAGATGTCTGATACGCATGGGCCATCCAACTGTGACTGGTACGAGACCGGTTGAGGGGGGAAGAAGCGGTGGCCGAGCAGCGCGAAGTCAACTAGCGAAGAAAGCAACGCGCAAGAGAACCGACAGGAAACGTTCCTGTTGTCATCGGCTTCGACTTCTTGGAATGGTCGCGCGGTCCCGCCCGCGGTGTAGCTTCACGAGGTTGCGTCACAGACCCCGTCTTGACTCCTTGACGTCTTCCTGTGTACGGGAGTTGAATGCGCGACGGCCGAGCACCCGCAAGGGGAACCAGCGGTCTTGCACCATCGCCGTTGGTTCCCGCCCCCGTTCGCCATCCGGCAGCCACGGCAGCCCGCGCAGTTCCGTCCGCAGCTGCAGAGCTTTGTGGCACCTGCCCCGGGACCCGTGTGCCGTCTGCCGTTCGGCACCCGACCCGAAAAAGGTGCTTCGACGATGAGACGCCCCCCGACCCGGCCGACCACAGCCCTCGCCGCTGTGCTCGCGCTGCTCGGCGGGCTCCTCCTGACCCTGGCCACTGCCCGTCAACGTGGAAGAAGTCCGCCGCGATGATCCCCTCAGCCTGCGCGGTGAGGAAGTCGCGCCGACTCGGACCGGTACGGCGCGGTACGGCGCGGCGCCGGGTCGACGCCGGCCGCGTCCAGGATTTCCCAGACCGTGGACGGTGCGATCGTGTGCCCGAGCCGGGCCAGCTCGCCCCGTACCCCGCAATGCCCCCACCGCGGGTTCTCCCGGGCCACGCGCAGGACGAGCTTCTTGAGCGCGGCCGCGGTGGGCGGGCGGCCGGTCCGCCCGCGTTGGCGGGAGTAGTGCCACCTGCCGGCGATCAGCCTTCGGTGCCATGCCAGCAGCGTCCCCGGCGTGACCGGGAAGACGCTGCACCAGTGGTGACGCGGAATCAGCGACGACAGCGCGGCCAGCCAGAACCGGTCCATAGGCTCGTCACGGACCGGACCATTGAGCTGTCGTCGCAGCACCGCGTTCTCGTGCCACAGCACCAGCAGTTCGGCGTCTTTGGCACTGTCCCGACGCAGCAGCACCACAGGCACGGCCAGCAGCGCACGAGTGGCCCGGTACAGCAGCGAGATGATCAACCGCGCAGCGTTCCAGCCACCACCAAGCGCCCCGCACGCAGGCCCCTACCTGCAGCGATGACTTTACGAGCCCCACAGGCGGAGTCCCTCAAGGCAGCCGGCACTCCCTGTCATGTGGTCACTCGGCCGCCGGCGTCGCCCTTGAGCGCCAGGAGCGCCAGGTCCTCAGCGGCGCCGCTTGCCGCCCCGTCTGCCGTTCTTTCGGTGGCCGCGCTGCTGAACAAGGCCGACGTGGGCCTTGCGCTCCCGGGCACACGCTCGGCGAGGGCCTGAAGGTCCGCGAGGCCCTCCCGGTCCGGGTGACCGGAGGCCAGAGCCGCCCGGAGGGCCTCTTCGGCCTCGCGACCCTGTTGGCGTAGTACCTCCCTCACCCCGTCGGCGCCGGTCGCCTCACAGAGCTGCAACAGGCTTTCAGCGACCATGAGCAGGCTTTCCGGCTCCGTGAGGTCCTCGGGGGTGAGAATCTCCCGGCGGGCCAGGAGGCTCAGCGCGGTGGGAGCCGGCGCCGGATCCGTACGCAGGTTTCGCAGCAGGGTCTCGCCGTCGTCGAGCACGGTGACGAGGACGTCCAGCATGGCCTCGGCGCGGGTACGGAACGGCATGGCCCGTACCGCATCTGTGAGCTTTTCAACGGCTACCTGCGGCTCACCCACTGCGTGTGGCTCACCCGCGGCCTGCGGATCATCCGCTGCGCGTAGATCGCTGTGGTCCCCCGTCCATCGAGCCCCGGCGGGTCCTGCGAACAAGAGTCCTCGACGGAGTCGTCAACGAGTACCGCTACACGGCTTGAGCTGCAGCGATGACTTCACGAGCCCCCACAGGATCGCCGGACCAGCCAGCACCCCAGCGCCGGAGCGCGGAGGCCCGGCCGACGCGCAACCCAAAAGCCCGGCCCGTTCCCCGATGCCGCCGCGCCGACCACGCCCGCCCCCACCTTCTCTCTTGATTCATCATTCGGGCAGGGAGCAGCGGCAGCAGAGAGGATGTCAGCCCCCTTCGCCTCCCTTGAGAACGGCGCTGACCGCACCCGTGGCGTCCGGCCCCAGCCGGGCCGGCACGGCGACGCCTCGCGCCAACCGTCGCGGCGGATGGAGATGAGCCCGAAGTTTCCGTTGGCGCGGAAGGAGAGCGGAGAGCGCACAGTCCGGGTAGAGGTCGTCAGGGATCTGGGCGAACCGGTCCGCCGCCATCAACCCACGACAAAATCCCCGTGCCGTAGCCGCGCATCGCACCTTCGTCTATGCGAGAGCTGGTACGGGGGGAAGAACGGTAAAGCCGGCTGACGGCGGCCAGCGCTGACGCGCGAGGAAGCGTGCGCGGCGCCTACGCCGTCAGCTCACCCGCCGCTCGCGACCAGACCGTCGGCCATAACCCCCACCGACGCTGACGCCCCACCATGCACGCTGGACTGCCGTGGTCGGGGCCTTGACCGGGCCCGACCAAGCGGAGGGGCCCGCTCCACGAGCGGCTGCGCAACCACCGCTGCGCAGCGAAAAACGGGCCCCGCGTAGACGGCTACGCAAAGTGCCCGGGGCCCGGGGCCTGCGCAGCCGGCCATGTGCAGGCGATTACGCTTGCAAGCGAGCGGACATCGGCCAGAGCTGCGCAGTCCGGAGATCGTGCGGCGCCGCAGACCCTGAAACCCTCCCCTCTCATCGGCCGCCTCCCCGCCGCGCCCAGGCCCGACGGGGAGGCGGCCGGACGTGTTCCGTGGCCGCCGCCGGGCTGGTCGCAGCCGGTGCGGCCAGCACCGTCTTTTGGGGGCACCACCTTGCCTATCAGCTCCGCTGCCCGGCAGTGGATCGCCAGTTCCGCCTCCAGCTCCACGATCCGTCGTCGTGCGGCCACGAGCTCGGCCTGGTCCTCGCTGGTCGGCCCGGGCAGTTGTCCGGTGTCGATGAGGTGCTGACGGAACCAGACATAGATCGTCTGTTCACTGATGCCAAGGTCGTGAGTGATCTGCCGGACCGGCCTCCCCGCTTCGACGAGGTCGAGGACCTTGCGTCGGAACTCGGCCGGGTAACTACGGGGCACAGAAGCCTCCTTGAGAGCCTGGAGCATCATCTGTCCAGCAAGGTGACTCCACCAGACCCGCGGCACATCAGAGTCCCTATCGAACCCGGAACGGTACACCCAAAAGACTTTCCCCAGATGACGAGGCGAGTCGAAGTCATTGACGCGGGCATGCCGTTCAGCGACAACGTCTGTACGAGTTGTGAACATTCCCTGACGTCTTCCCGGGACGGAGACCAGCAAAGTGACGCTTCACGCCCTACGGGGAGCCGGCCGGACGCCACACCGCCGTGCTCTCCTGCTCAGCGCGCTTCTCGTCCTCACCGCCGGCCTGCTCACGGCCGCGCCCACGCCACCCGCCGCGCATGCCGCCGCGGGCTGCACGTCCACCTCGGACTGCCTGTCCAAGATGACGCTGGCCGAGAAGGCCGGTCAGATGACGCAGGCCGCCAACTCCTACATCGTCAACAAGCAGGACATCGCCACGTACGGCCTCGGCTCGGTGCTCAGCGGCGGAGGCGGCGGCCCGAACGGCGCGGGCGGCACCGCCACCCAGTGGGCCGACATGGTCGACAGCTATCAGAGCTACGCCCTCAGCAGCCGGCTCGGGATACCGCTGCTGTACGGCGTGGACGCCGTACACGGCCACAACAACGTACAGGGCGCCACCCTGTTCCCCCATCACATCGGCATGGGGGCCACCCGCGACGCGGCGCTCGTCCAGCGCGTGGAGGACATCACCCGCCAGGAAGTTCTGGGTACCGGGATCCGCTGGTCCTTCGCACCCTGCGTGTGCGTCGCCCGCGACGACCGCTGGGGCCGCACGTACGAGAGTTATGGCGAGGACCCGTCGGTCGTCTCACCGCTCGCCTCGGCGGCCGTCACAGGTTTCCAGGGGACTGCGATCGGCCCGACCTCGGTCCTGGCCACGGCCAAGCACTACATCGGCGATGGCGGCACCACCTACGGCACCGGCAGCAGCGGCTACCTCATCGACCAGGGCAACACGCAGATCAGCGAGAGCGAGCTGCGCGCCGTCCACCTGCCGCCCTACCAGTCGGCGATCACGGCGGGCGTGGGGTCGGTCATGGTGTCGTACAGCAGTTGGAACGGCACCAAGATGCACGGCGACAAGTACCTGATCACCGACGTCCTCAAGACCGAACTCGGCTTCTCCGGCTTCGTGGTCAGCGACTGGGCAGGCATCAAGCAGCTCCCTGACGCCACGTACGCCGACCAGGTCGCGCACGCCGTCAACGCCGGTCTTGACATGATCATGGTGCCGGACGACTACGTCGGCACCATCAACGCCATCGTCACCGACGTGAACAACGGCAAGATCCCGCAGTCGCGGGTCGACGACGCGGTGACCCGTATTCTCAACGCCAAGTTCGCGCTCGACCTGTTCAACCATCCTTACACCGATCGCAGTTACACCCCGCAGGTCGGTTCGCAGGCGCACCGGGACGTCGCCCGGCAGGCGGCCCGCGAGTCACTGACCCTGCTGAAGAACGACAGCAGCGCGCTGCCGCTGCCGAAGACCGGCACGTACAAGATCGTGGTCGGCGGGAAGTCGGCCGACGACCTCGGCAACCAGACCGGCGGCTGGTCGATCAGCTGGCAGGGCTCCAGCGGCACGCACACCACGGGCACCACCTTCTGGCAGGCACTCCAGCAAACCACCGCCGGCACCGGCATCACCCTGCAGAACGTCGGCACCCGCACCAAGGGCAACTACAGCGCGGATGTCGGCATCTGGGTGGGCGGCGAGACCCCGTACGCGGAAGGCAAGGGAGACTCCTCCACCCTCGCCTTCGGCAACGACAACTCCACCCAGCTCAGCGACATCTGCTCACGCGTGAAGACCTGCATCGCGATCCTCTACTCCGGGCGCCCGCTGATCATCGGCAACCAACTCCCCAAGGCGCAGGCGTTCATCGCGGCCTGGCTGCCCGGCACGGAAGGCGCGGGGATCACCGACGCTCTCTTCGGCGCGGGCTTCTCCGGCAAGCTTCCCGTCACCTGGCCCACGGCGGTCGCCGACGAGCCCATCAACAGTGGTGACGGCAAAACGCCCCTCTTCCCCCTCGGTTACGGCATCACGCCCTACTGACCCGGTCGGGCCGATCCGCACCGACGGCCTGAGACCGCCCCGAAGGCCACCCGCCCCCGCAGCCGGTGGCCTTCGGGCGGCCTCCTCGGGCCGACCCACCGGGAACCCGCTCACGCGCGTCCTCGCCGCCGCCCGGGGCCGGCAGGGACTCGGCGAGCCGGTGACGGCGCGGGGGCCGAAAACCCCATCCGTGGCCTGTGACCTGCAGATCCTTGCGAACGGTCAGTGATCGTCGGACGGGTCATGCCAGGCTGGTGGATCGTGCTGTTACGACTGTCCTACCTCGCCGTGTCGAGCGTGTTCGCCTTCATAAGACTGCTGCCGATGAGCACTGTGGACAAGGACATCGAGATACTGACGCTGCGCCACCAGTTGGCTGTCCTGCAGAGGCAGATCGACAGGCCGCGCGTCACCCCGGCGGACCGCACTTTCCTGGCCGCGCTCCTCCACCAGCTCCCCAAGCCCCAACTGCGGCAGCTACATCTCGTCGTCTCGCCGGAGACGACCCTGAGGTGGCACCGTGACCTCACGCGCCGTCGTCACGCTGACGCCTCCCGTCGCAAGCGGTCTGGCAGGCCGCCGACTCGTCGCAGCATCGAGTGCGGTGCCGAAAACCCCATCCATGGCCTGTGACGTGCAGGCTCTTGCGCACGGTCGTTGGCTGCTGGACAGGCGTGTCAGGTTGATCGATCGTGCTGCTGCGACTGCCCTACCTCGCTGTGTCGAGCGTGTTCGCCTTCATCCGGCTGCTGCCCATGAGCGATGTTGACAAGGACATCGAGATACTGACGCTACGGCATCAGTTGACCGTCCTGCAGCGGCAAATCGACAGGCCGCGCATCACGCCGGCGGACCGCGCTTTCCTGGCAGCTCTCCTCCACCGGCTCCCGAGGCCCAAGCTGCGGCACCTTCACCTAACCGTCTCCCCGGACACGATCCTTCGGTGGCACCGTGATCTGATGCGCCGTCGCCACGCCGACGCCTCCCGCCGCAAGCGGTCCGGCAGACCGCCGACCCAGCGCAGCATCCAGGCTCTCGTCCTCCGCTTGGCCCGCGAGAACAGCTCCTGGGGGTATCGGCGCATCCACGGCGAACTCGCCGCCCTCGGCATCAAGGTCGCACCCTCTACGGTGTGGGAGATCCTGAAGCGGCACGGGATCGAGCCGGTACCCGAACGCGACCGTCAGACCTGGGCCGCGTTCCTGCGCGGCCAGGCCCACGCGATCCTGGCCTGTGACTTCTTCACCGCCACCACGCTGAACGGCGCGACGTTGTACGTCTTCGCGGTCATCGAGCACGTCAACCGCCGCATCCACGTCCTCGGAGCGACCGCCCATCCCACCGCGGACTGGGTGACCCAGGCTGCGAGGAACGTGGTCATGGACCTCCAGGACGCCGGCGCCACCGTCACGCACCTCATCAGGGACCGCGACAGCAAGCCCACCCGTGCGTTCGACGCCGTCTTCGAGGCCGAGGGCATCGAGATCGTCACCACCGGCATCCGCGTTCCCCGCATAAACTCGATCATGGAACGCTGGGTGCAGACCTGCAGACATGAACTCCTCGACCGCACCTTGATCTGGAACCTGCCCCACCTGCTCCACGCGCTCACCGAGTTCGAGTCGTTCTACAACCAGCATCGGCCGCACCGCACCCTGCACGGCGCGGCACCCCTGCGGCCAGTTCCCGAACCGATCACGAACCCGGCCGACTCCACCGGCTGGACATCCATCGACGTGATCGCCTCGGCGGCATCCTCCACGAGTACTCACATGCCGCCTGATCAGCGCGGACGTAATAATCGGCACCCGCAGAGGTGAGTGCGATGAACGCCGAAGAGCGTCAGAGCCGGACGCTCGCCTCCATGCGGCCGATCTGTGCGGATCGACTTTCCGGCACCCACAGGCCCGCAGACGTGAGCTCACTCGCCGAACAGAGCGGGGATCTCCGTGAGGGCCGCGTCGTTCTCGTTGAGCGGCCGTCGGCCGGTGATCGCGGTCGCAGCGTCCTCTGCCGTCCCTGCTGTGGTGAGGACAGCCTGTGCCTGGTCAGAGGGGAGTGAGTTGAACCATCGCAGGGCAAGGGCGCGTCGTGCCGCGACGCCAACCGAACCGAGGACTCGCAGGCGGGAGATTCCTCCGTCGGGGAACACGTCGAGGCGCAGATGCGTGACTTCCTCGGTGCCGGAAAGGTCGAAGTAGTGCCTGGTGTCGGGCTGGAGCCTGGTCTTCGGCAGCAGTGGGAACCAGGTCGGCGAGTCCGGCTCCGGCGTCGTCTCGCTGTTGGCTCCGTACAAGGCGCACTCGTTTGATGCGTTGTACTTGTAGTAGGAGGTGTCGACCTCGACTTGGCGCAGGCGTCCGGGGGCAGCCAGGCGGATAACCGCCCAGTCGTTCCCCGGGCCGCGTCGGCGCTGGGTCTCCCAGCCGTCGCCCATGTGCCGGGCGAGTCCGGGCTGGTTGAGGACCTCGGCCGACGAGTAGAAGGTGTCGCTGCTGGCCTCAACGACGCCGCCGAGTTCGCGGGCGGCGAGGTCGGGGGTGAGGCCGTAGAAGCGGCGAGGGTCGGGGACGGCCTGGCCCTGGACGCGCAGGCGGGCTACCCCGCCGTCGGGGTAGATCGACAGCCTGAGGTGGGTGAAGCGGGTTCGCGCCGTCACGGTGAATTCGTTGTGGGAGTCGCCCTTGAGCGGGGAGCGTGGCACGATCTCCTCCCAGGCGACGCCGGGTGCCGCGAGTTCTTCCGGCGAGGGGTAGCCCTCCACGCCGCAGGCTTCGATGCGGCACTCCGGCGGGTAGTTGCCGGTGAAGAAGCTGGTGTCGACGTCGATGGAGTAGATCACTCCGGGCGCTCCGAGACGGATCAAGGCCCAGTCGTGTCCGGGAGTGCGCCTGCGGCGGGTCTCCCATCCGTCGACGATCTCACCCTTATGGCCGTAGGTGCCGGGAGTGAAGTCCGCGGCCGTCGGCACGAGCAGATTCTCCTTCTCGCCGAAGGACTCGTCGCTTGCGGCGATGACGCTGCCGCCGAGGAGGCGCGAGGCGAGGTCCGTCGAGGACAGATGATCGGTGGGCATGAGGGACAACCTCCACGGTTGGAGCGGTAGAGCAAGAATCTGCGTGGTTGACGGTGATGGCAGGAATAGGCTCGGCAGACGGTGATGTACGGGGGGCGGCCGGTGAGCCGGCGTCCCGTCGGCGGGGACGACGGGCGCTTCAGAGCGCCAGATGCTTGGACAGCGGCCAGCCGGTGATCGTTTTCGACTCGGGAGCTGCGTAGGTGCAGACCTTGCTGGTCCCCAGTCCCAGGCCCACCATCGCCTCGGCCAGGCGCACTCCGGCGGCGACCGGGTCGACCACCGGCACGCCGAGGGCGTCGGTGATTGCCCTGTCGAGTCCGGCCATGCCGCCGCAGCCGAGGCAGATGACCTCGGCCCGGTCGTCCTCGACAGCGCGCCGTGCCTCTTCGATGATCGCGGCCATCCCGGCCTCCGGGCTCTGGTCGAACTCCAGGGTGCCCATGCCGACGGAGCGGACCGAGGCGCAGCGGTCGGCGAGTCCGGCGGTCAGAAGGCGGTCCTCGATCGATCCGATCGAGCGGTCGAGGGTGGTGACCACGGAGTAGCGGCGGCCGATCATCAGGGCGACGTGGGCCGATGCCTCGGCGATGTCGATGACGGGGACGTCGGTGATCTCCTGGAGCCCTTCCCGCCCGTGCTCGCCGAACCCGGCCATGACCACGGCATCATAGGGCTGGTCGTAGGTGGCGACGCGGTCCATGACCGCGACGGCGGACAGCAGGCTCTCGAAGTTGCAGTCGATGCCGTCGGCCCCGAAGAGCGGGGTGAGCGGGACGACCTCGGTACCGAGCGAGGCATAGTCCCGGGCGGTCATGGCGATCGCCTCGGTCATGGCTTCGGTGGTGTTCGGGTTGACGACCAAAATGCGCATCAGGCACTCCTTCACGATCGATGGTCCGGTGGGCGGGCAAGCGGCTAGCGGGCGATGCCGGGCGGGGCCAGCAGTTGCCCTCGGGGACTGGAGAAGTCGATACGCCGACCCCTCAGCCAGGTCTGCCGGACCACGCCGTGCAGTTCCCGTCCGGCGTAGGGGATGATCGGCTGGCGGTGATGCAGGGCTGCCGGCTCGACGGTGAACTTCTCGTCGGGCGCCAGGAAGCACAGATCGGCGTCGTATCCGGGGGAGATCGCGCCCTTGTGCGGAAGGCCGATGAACTCGGCCGGCCGCCGCGCCATCCAGTTGGCGACATCCGCGAGCGAGTGGCCGCGGCGGCGTGCCTCGGTCCACACGGCGGGCAGACCGATCTGGAGGGAGGATATGCCGCCGAAGGCCGCGGAGAAGTCGCCGTGGTCCAAGGCCTTGTGCTCGACCGCGCAGGGTGAGTGGTCCGAGACGATCATTCCGAGGGATCCGCCGCGCAGGGCCGCCCACAGCCGATCCGCGTTGGCGCCATCACGGATCGGCGGACAGACCTTGAACGAGGTGTCGCCGTCAGGCACCTCCGCCGAGGTGAGGGTGAGGTAGTGCGGGCAGGTCTCTGCGGAGATGCTGAGCCCCTCGGCCCGCGCTGCATGGATGAGATCGGCGGCCTGTGCGCTGGAGACATGGACGATGTGGCTGCGCCCGCCGGTGGCGCGAGTCGCGTCGATCACCGCAGTCACCGCCACGTCCTCGATGTGCGGTGGGTGTGCCGCCAGGAAGTCGTGGTACGAGCGGCCGGGAACCAGCGGGATCGCGGCCATTTCGTCGGCGTCCTCGGCGTGGACCGCGAGGACGCCGTCGAACGACTTGAGCTCGACCAGGGCCGCCTTCAACTCGTCGACGGAGACGGGCGGGAATTCGGGAAGGCCGGTGTTGGCAAGGAAGCACTTGAACCCGAGTACTCCTGCACGGTGAAGCTCTCCCAGGCGGGGGATGTTGGAGGGGGTGACGCCGGCCCAGAAGCCGACGTCGACATGACTCCGCCCGCTTGCCGCCTTCCGCTTGATCTCCAGGGACGGTACGTCGACCGTCACGGGGAGACTGTCCAGCGGCATGTCGACCACCGTGGTGACTCCACCCGCCGCCGCTGCCCGGGTACCGGAATCGAAGCCCTCCCAGTCGGACTGCCCCGGGTCCTGAAGGTGCACGTGGGTGTCGACAAGGCCGGGGAGGACCACCACGTCAGGCTCGACGCGGACTTCTTCCCAGGCTGGAATGGCGGTCTCAATGTCCTCGACGTACCGGATCCGCCCGTTCACGATGCCGATGCAGGCGGCTCGTTCCCCCTCGGATGTCATCACGCGGTCGGCGCGCACGACCGTGTCCACTGTTTCCATGCCGACTCCTCGGTTGTACTCGTGTGACTCGGTGAAACCGGCTCAGGAGAGCTCGGGCAGCGGATCCGGCGCGGCCTCGTGGCCGTCGTCCGACGCCTCGGCGGGTTCCGGTGCGAACCGCGGGAAGCCGAGCAGGGTCGTGGCGTTCACCCGCTTATGGACCAGAGCCACCCCGACGAGGTAGACGACAGCGCCGGTGAGCCACGCCTGCAAGGCCGGGAAGCCGATGTAGGTCTTTTGGAACCCTGCCGTTCCTGGGATCAGGCCGCCGGTGACCGTCCCGACGACCGTGCCCGCGACCACCGCGACCACGCCGGGCCAGTTGGCCGCCGCGGCGTCCTTCCAGTGCGCGACGCGATCGATCGGACGGCGGAGACCGAACAGACGCGGCAGGACAAAGAGGTCCATCGCCATGACCGTGCTCGCGGTCGGCACCGTCACGGCGCCGATGCCGGTGACGATGTTGAACGTCTGCTGGAGGCTCGGCAGGATCAGGGTCAGGCCCGACGCGATGGCGCCGAGCACCAGCACGGTGTACTTGCGACGCCACCGGGGCAACTCGGACGTCAGGTTCTGAACGCCGTTGACAGCGATGTAGAGGTTGCCGTCGTTGACTGCGGTCTGGTTCACGATGAAGAAGATGAACCCGAGGGCCACCAGCCCGAACAGGGAGAAGTTCACGAAGTACTTGATGCTCGCGCCGAAGTCCGCCTGGTTGGCGAGCACCGCCACGACGTATCCCATGATCGGGAACATGAACGCCCCGACCGCGTAGGAGACGATGATCGTCGGCAGGTTCCACTGGGGACGGGTCTTGGCGTAGCGGAAGACGTCGGCCTCATTGCCCCAGGTGGACAGGCCCACCATTGCGCCCGTCACGAAGAGGATCGAGGAGGGTGCCGACACGTGAAGCTGTGAGTGCAGCTGGCTCCCCGAGACGGTCGCAAGCCCGCGGATCGTCGCGTAGAAGCCCCAGATCATCACCACCGGCACGGCGACGTACTGGGCGAACCTCTGGACGCCGTTGAAACCGAAGTACGTGTTGGTGATCATGACGAAGGCCAGGCCGACAGTCACCGCCTTGACCGCGGGCACCGTGAACAGTCCGCCGAGCAGCGACATCACGAACAGCACGGTGAAGACATAGAAGCCCATCCCGTTGATCACCAGCAGCACGGAGACCAGTCGGCTGCCCAAACGCCCGAAGATGCCGCGCGTCATGACCGAGGTCGTCTGTCCTGCTGCGGCGCCGGCGTTCGCCGAGCCGACGCAGTACAAGGACATCGCCACCGTGGCTATCGCCATCGCGATGATCAGTTGGGTGAAGCTCAGCCCCTCGAAGCGCGCGGTGTAGCCGACGTATGCGGCCCCGAAGGTCGCCTGCAAGGAGAGGAATGTCAGGAACATACGGAAGTTGGAGCGGCGCTCGGACAGCGGTACCACGCTGTCCGTGTAGTCCTGCGCCGCTTCCGTGCCCGCCGCGCTCTCGTCGGGGCTTGTGGATGCGTCGGAGGTACGAGCAAACCCGGTGTTACCGGTCATGGCAACTCCCTAGGACTGTGTGCGGTCATGGCTGACCGGAGAGTGCGCCTGATGGCGGCTGGCGTGTGCGACCCGGAAGGAACGGCCACCGAGCCCTTCGATGCGTTGAAAAGCATCGGCCGGGTCGATGACCGGCCGGGAGGAAGCTGTGAGACATGACCATTTCGGCCACGATTCGGCAGCGGTGCGATCCTGGGTTCGACGTGCGACGACTCAAAGGCGGCAGGTGATGTCGGCGGGAACGCCTGCGCGATACCGGCGAGGACCGATGGCACATGGCGTTGTCCAAAGGGGCCGCCAACGGGCGACGTGATCCTGGCGTTCACGCACGGGATCGGCGCTACTGGGGGACGCGTGCGATGACGGCCCTTTCGAGGGGCTGGTGCACATCCGCTCGTGCCGGCGCCTTGCTGGGCGCCACACGGGTGGTGTGCGCGCCGTGCGCGATGCCGGCATGGAGCACGAGGCGGGTGACCGCGTGTCCTGCTGTTCAGCGGAGCAGGTGTAACTGGGGCATGCCGACTCCCTTCCCGGCGAGGAGACGCCAGAAGCAAGCAGTTCCGCTTTACGAAAACTCTATTCCGATGTGCGGTAGCTAACAACCTGCCCGCTGGAACGTCAAGCGGTTGCTGCACACTGCTTAACACCGTCCTACAAGGTAGACATAAGGACGTCGCCAGAATGTTAAGTGGCGCGCTAGGCTGTCCAGCATGACGGACCGATCGTTCCGGACCCTCGAGAGCCCGGTCACCGACCTGGGGTGCAACATCCGCGCTGCACGCAAGGCGCAGGGTATGTCCCTGAGGGAGCTCGCCCGACGCGCGGACATCAGCGCGAGCGCCCTCTCACAGATCGAGACTGGCAAGACCCGGGCGAGCGCCAAGACCGCCTACGAGATCGCCCAGCAGCTGGGCGTCACTCTCGCCGAGCTCTCCACCGGTGTGCCCGGGCAGCCCGACGCAACAGGATCCTCCGCACCGGGCCGGGACCACCCAGGTCCCGAGCCGGACGGCTTGGCCGCCCACCTGCGCCACGCTGTCGAATTCATCCCTCACAGCGCCCAACGGACCGTCAACTTGCATGGTGGGGAGTCGTTCAGAGTGCTCAGCGGCCCCTCCCTTCCCGGCGCGAACTGCCTACTCCTCACCTACGAACCCGGAGCCTCGTCACCGCCGAACGACGAGTTCGTGCGCCACGCCGGCCATGAGTTCAACTACCTCGTCTCCGGCCGCCTCATCATCGAGGTCGGGACCGATCGGCATGAACTCGCCCCCGGCGACACGCTCACGTTCCCCGCCTCGACACCCCATCGTCTGACCAACCCATGGCACGAGAAGGCGGAACTCGTCTCGCTCTTCCTGCACACCCTGCCCCACAACGGCCTCTGAAAGATCAGCAGCCCCGACCGGGGCGGGCTGCTCGCGGAGTGGCTTCCACATCGCCTGTACCTGTGAGGGAGCCGAACTGGAGGCGGGCTGCCGTACTACCAGCCCTGGAGCCGTTGAAGGCCGCGATGTGGCTCCTGTTGCTCGGACGCCCGGACACAATCATGCGGTGGCATCGCAACCTGCTCAAGTGACGACATGCCGCCACCTGCGCACCGAAGCGGCGCGGACGCCCACCCACGGTCCGCTCGAACCGCGCCCTGGTCCTGCGCCTGGCTCACGAGAATTCCTCGTGGGGCTATCGCCGAATCCACGGCGAACTCGCGGCGCCGGGACTCAACGTCGCCGCCTCCACCACCTGGGAGATCCTCCGCGAGCACTGCGGCTGAATGACGATGTCCGCCGGCACCACTACGGTCGAGGTCACCTCTGGCAGCTCCGGGTCCCAGGGAAACTACGCGGCGACGTCCCTGAACCCGTCCGGGAGTTGGCAGGCCTCGGGCACCGGCGCCTTCACGTACTCCTACCCGATCGACGTGCCGTCCGCGGTGGGCAGCAATGCCCCGTCGGTGGGGCTGTCCTACGACTCGCAGTCCGAGGACGGCGAGACCTCGGCCCGCAATTCCCAGGCATCCTGGGTCGGCGACGGCTGGGACTACCAGCCGGGCTTCGTGGAGCGGACGTTGCCCTTGCCGGAAACCTCGTCCACCCAGGTCACGCGGCATGTTCGTACTCGTGGAGAATGCCACCCAGGCGTTCACGCCTTCGTATGTCAAGGTGGGTGATCTGCCCTGGATCGCTGATCGTCTGGGGCAAGGGGTGGAGCGGTCGGGCGTTCGCGATTCCCTGATGGGGCCGATGGGAGTTGTAGAACCGCTCGAACTCCCGCACAGCGTGGTAGAGGTGGCGCTGGTTCCAGATCAACGTGCGGTCCAGCAGTTCACGGCGGCACGTCTGCACCCACCGCTCCATAATCGAGTTCATTCGGGGCATCTGGACGCCGCTGAACACGACCTCGATGGCCGCGTCCTTCAAGATGGTGTCGAACAGCTCGGGGAACTTCCCGTCCCTGTCCCGGATCATGAACCGCGCTCGGCAGCCCGTGTCCTCCAGGTCCATGACGAGATTCTTCGCGGCCTGGACTACCCAGGCCGCCGACGGGCGAGCCGTGGCGCCCAGGACGCGGACCCGGCGGCTGGCGTGCTCGATCACCGCGAACACGTACAGCCGCGCTCCAGTCAGGGTGACCGTCTCGAAGAAGTCGCACGCCAGCAGCACCTCGGCCTGGGAGCGCAAGAAGTCGGCCCACGTACTGGAGCTCCTTCCGGGCGCGGGATCAGTCCCGGCACCCTTCAAGATCTCCCATACCGTGGAGGCGGCCACCTTGATCCCCAGCACAAGCAGTTCGCCGTGCACCCTCCTGTAGCCCCACGTGGGATTTTCCCGCGCCAGGCGCAGCACCAGTACGCGGATGGAGTGCACGGTGCGTGGCCGACCCGAGCGCTTCGGCCGAGAACGGGCCGCGTGATGGCGCGCGATCAGGTCGCGGTGCCATCGCATAACCGTGTCGGGGCGCACCAGCAATCGCAGCCGACGCAGTGCATCGCGCGGGAGCTGGTGCCGCAACGCGGCCAGAAACGCCCGATCGCTCGGCTTGAAGCGCGGCCTGTCCCCTCCCAGTTGCCGCTCCAGCACGGTGATCTGATGACGCAACGCCAGGATTTCGACGTCCTTGTCCCGGGTCGCTCATCGGTAGCAAGCGCAGCATGGCGAACGCGTTCGTCACACCCAGGTAGGCCAGTCGCAGCACCACGATCGATCATGTTCCCGCAAGGTTGGGCACTCGCGCCAAAGCCCCGACCCGAGCACGCGGGCCGACGGCCCGCGGAACCCGCATACCGCCTCTCACCTGCACGGATGAGGTTTTCGGCAGAGGCAGGGCTACGACGCCGCCATGCTGCTGGCGCATTCCCTGCTCGTCCCCGCCTTCGCGCACCGCGTCCGCGACACCTTCACTGTGCTCAAGACGGAGACCGGACAGGTCGCCCAGATCATCGTTATCACCGAACTGCTGCAGTCTGCCTCGCGCGGGGACCATGCCGAACTCGTCCCCACACTCCATTCTTTGGCCGCCGATCTGAGTTGACACCGCACCACGCGTCGGGGCAGACCCTCAGGCGCCCGTCGTGCAACTGACCGGTATCGGTGCACCGCTTGCTCGCCTGGAGCAGGGTGCCGTGCACGATCACCCGCCCCACGCACCCGGGTTCCGCAGTTAATCGGGGTTCTGGGCTTTGGATGAGGTCGAACTTGCTGGTCAGCGGTGTGGCAGTTGGTGGGAATCGAAGCTCGTCC
>NZ_JBFAWG010000096.1:0-20104 GCF_040680215.1 Streptomyces sp. NPDC052107 | reverse complement strand
AGGAAATCTGCCTCCAACTCGCCGCCCGAACCGTGAAATCGCACGTCAAAACCACAGCACTCACAGCAGGAGGGGCAGTATGAAGCCACCATGCCAGTCATCCGTGACCGGGTCCGCCAGGCCCGCGTCAAGAACGCACTGGAACCACCGCTCTACCTCCTCGTCGACCGATGGGCCCCAGGTGGTCCTACGGTGACGCTCTACGGTGAGTCGACAGCCGAGGTGTACCGCGTTTTGCCTGCAGTGAAGTTCGGCGATCCCATTGAGCTGCCGCCGCCGTTCGACCTCACGATCGACACCGGCGAATTCCCAGTTGATTAACGCTCAACCCAACACCGCCGCCACCCCCACCAACACCGGCACCGACACAACGGTCGACAGCAGGATCGACTCGCGGGCCAGGCCCTCGGCCACGCGGTAGCGGCTGGCGTAGGTGAAGAGGTTCTGCGCGGCCGGGAGGGCCGAGGTCACCACCACGTCCAGCAGCGGGGCGCCGCGGAGGTCGAAGACCGTCGTCGCCAGCGCCCACGCCGTCAGCGGCTGGCCCAGGGACTTCAACGCCACGGACAACAGGACCAGTTGACGGTCCCGGCCCCGGCCGGGGGCCGAACTGCCGTGCAGTGACATGCCGAAGGCCAGCAGGGCCGCCGGGACGGACATGCCGCCGATCAGGGTGAGGGGGTTCAGAAGGGGGCTCGGGATCGTCCAGCCCGCCGCCGAGACCGCGACCCCGGACAGCGAGCCCACCGCTATCGGATTCCGCAGCGGCGTCAGCAGGCGCCGCCACAGTGTGCCCTTCTCGCCCATGCCGGACAGGTCCAGGATCGTCAGCGCGACCGGGGTCACCAGGACCACCTGGAAGAGCAGTACCGGCGCCACCAGGGACGCGTCGCCCAGGACGTACGCCGCGATCGGGATACCGAGGTTGCCCGAGTTCACGTAACCGGAGCACAGGGCGCCGATGGTCGTACGGCCCACGCCCCAGCGGCGTACCGTGCCGAGCACGGCGAACGTCCCGGCGACCGCCGCCGTGCTCAGCGCCGTCACCAGCAGGCGAGCCGAGAACAGCACCGACAGGTCGGCGCGCGCGAGGGTCGTGAAGAGGAGCGCGGGGCCCGCCACCGTGAAGGCCAGCCGGGTCAGCACCTCGCCGCCCTGCGCCCCGAGCGTCCCGCGCCGACCGAGCACATAGCCCACCCCGATGACGACCGCGATCACCGCGAACCCGCTCAGCACCCCTGTCACCCGACCAACCCTCCGAGGCGGAGAGGGAACTGGTCAATGTGATCTGTGCCGACGGTGATCCTTACCGATGAGTTCCGCCCGGCCCGCCGGTCTACCGCACGTGGATGCCAAGGAACCCGCCGTGCTCGTGCTGCCCGGCCCCGTCACCCGGGACGAGGTGGCGGCGCTGTGTGCCCAGGTGCGGATGCTGCTGGCGGGCAGGGGGGCCCGTGTCGTCGTGTGCGACGTGGGCGGGCTCGGGCCCCCGGGCCTGGCCGTCGTGGACCTGCTGGCGCGGCTGGAGCTCGCCGCCCGCCGGGCCGGCGGGCAAATCCGGCTGCGGGACCCCGATCCCGCGCTACACGCCCTTCTCGACCTCGTCGGGCTCCGCTTCCAGGTGGAGGGGGAGGCCGAAGATCGGGAACCAGCGCTTGGTGTCGAGGAAGCAGTGGAAACCGGTGATCCGGCCCTCTGACAGCTCCAGCACCTGTACGGCCCAGGGAGCGAAGCCGCCCTTCTCCTCGTCCGGTTTGTAGTGCGCGAACCCCGGCAGGCCGTTGACCTGCACCGGCAGCAGCCGGGAGCCGGCACAGGAGGAACCGAGCGTCGTCATGAAACCGGTGATGTCGGCCGGGCCGCGCAGCCACAGGTCGAACGGCGGCATCGTCATGATGGCGTCCTCGTGCAGCAACGCCGTCAACGCCGTCATGTCATAGCCCTCGAAGGCTTGGACATAGCGCTCCAGCAGTTTCTGCTGCTCCTCGTCGAGAGGATCGGACACCGCGCCCTCGGGGTTCGCGTCCGCGCGCTCCGCGAGCGTGGCCCGCGCCCGCTGCAGCGCGCTGTTGACCGAGGCGACCGAGGTGTCCAGCAGCTCGGCGACCTCGCTCGCCTTCCAGGCCAGCACCTCGCGCAGGATCAGCACCGCCCGCTGCTTGGGGGGCAGTTGCTGGAGGGCCGCCATGAAGGCCAGCCGGACCGACTCCTTGGCCACGGCGGCCTCCGCCGGATCGTCGACCGTGGGCAGCACGCGCGCGTCCGGCATCGGCTCCAGCCAGGTGTGGTCCGGGCGGGGGGAGAGCGCGGCCTGCGCGAGCGGGGTCGACTCCGTCAGGTCCATCGGTCTCGCCCTCTTGTTGCCCGCCGTCAGCATGTCCAGGCACACGTTCGTCGCGATCCGGTACAGCCACGAGCGCAAGCTGGAGCGGCCCTCGAACTTGTCGTAGCTCCGCCAGGCCCGCACCAGGGTGTCCTGCACCGCGTCCTCCGCCTCGAAGGAGGAACCCAGCATCCGGTAGCAGTACCCGGTCAGCTCGGTCCGGTGCTTCTCCAGTGCGACGTCCAGGTCCGCCGTCGCCGTGCTGTCGCCCATCGTCCACCCACCCCTGTGGCCGTTCCCCGCGGCGCTTCCTTGCGCCCCAGCACTTGGAAGCTACCGCAGGGCACTGACAATGGCGTCCGGAGTCGGGAAACGTGCAGGTGAGGGATGGTGCACCGGAGAACCGGCCCCGCGCCCCCCTCCGGGGCGCCTCAGTGCGCGTGGGCCACGACGGTTCGCCGGGCCGCCACGGAACCGAGCACCGTGATGGTGACGACCCCGACGACCGCGAGCAGGCCGACCTCCACCGTGCCGCTCCACCCCGCCGCGTGGAACGCCGTCGCGCCGACCGTGCTGCCGACGCTGGAGCCGATGTAGTACATGGACTGGTACAGCGCCGAGGCCTGGGCGCGGCCCTGGGTGGCCGTCCTGCTGACCGCCGAGGAGGCGACCGCGTGACCGGCGAAGAATCCCGCCGTGATCAGCACCAGGCCCAGCAGGACCAGCGGCAGCACGGGAGCCAGCGACAGCAGCAGGCCCGCGGCGGTCGTACCGCCCGCCAGGTACAGCGCGCCCCGGCGGCCGAGCCGGCCCACCAGCCGGCCCGCCGTGGACGCCGACACCGTACCCACCAGGTAGACCAGGAAGATCGAGCCGATGATGCCCTGCGGCAACCCGAACGGCGCACCCGTCAGCCGGTAGCCGATCACCGTGTACACGCCGCCGAACACCGTCATGAACAGCGCGCCGATCGCGTACAGCCGCCGCAGCAGCGGGTTCGCGAGGTGGTCGCGGACCGTGCCGAGCAGGATCCGGGGCCGCAGCGAACCGGCCGTGAAGTGCCTCGGCGCCGGCAGCAGCAGCCGGAAGGCGACCGCGCACGCGACGGCGATCACGCCGATCACACCGACGGCCACCCGCCAGCCCCACTCCTGGGCCACCCAGCCGGTGATCACCCGGCCGCTCATGCCGCCCACGCTGTTGCCCGCCACGAACAGGCCGATCGCCGTGACCAGCGCCTTCGGCCGGACCTCCTCGGCCAGATAGGCCTGCGCCGAGGCCGGCAGACCGGCCAGCGCCGCACCCTGCACCGCCCGCAGCACCACCAGCACACCGAGCGACGGCGCGAACGGCACCAGCAGCCCCACGGTCACCGCCACGGCCAGCGAGCCCGTCATCACCGCACGGCGGCCGAAGCGCTCGGACAGGGCGCTCATCGGCAGGACGAACAGGGCCAGTCCGCCGGTCGCCGCCGCCACGGTCCAGCTCGCCTCGCTCGCCGCGACCCCGAACTCGCCGGAGATCAGCGGCAGCAGGGCCTGCGTGGAGTACAGAAGAGCGAAGGTCGCCACTCCGGCGAGGAAGAGGGCGAGGCTCATCCGGCGGTAGCCGGGCCCGCCCGGAGTCATAAGGGAGTCGGAGGCGGAGGTGCCGGAGACGGGGACGGTCGCTTCGGCGCCCACGGTGGTGGACGCCCTGGTACTGGCGGGAGACATACCTCGACCGTAGGTAGGCCCGTCTCATCCGTCCAATGCATGGAATCGTCATAATCGTTCCCATGCCGCATCAGCAGAGCTCACAGCCCCGCCTGTCACCGTACAGTGACACAGAAGACATGTCCGCGATGTCGAGGGTGCTGGCGCCCCGCCTCGCATACTTCGCCGGTGTGGCCCGCACCGAGCACGTCACGCGCGCCGCCCACGAGATGAACGTCCCCCAGTCCACCCTCTCCCGCGCGATGGTCCGCCTGGAGCAGGACCTGGGCGTCGACCTGTTCGCCCGGCACGGCCGCACGGTCTCCCTGACCCCCGCCGGCCGCACCTTCCTCACCTCCGTCGAACGCGCCCTCGCCGAGATCGAGCGGGCCGCCGAGGAGGTGCGCGCCGACGCCGACCCGGCCACCGGCAAGGTCGCCTTCGGCTTCCTGCACACCATGGGCGCCGAGACCGTACCCGGCCTTCTGCACGCCTTCCGCGAGGACCACCCGCGCGTCCGCTTCAGCCTGGTCCAGAACTACGGCGAGGCGATGCTGGAACGCCTGCGCGCCGGCGAACTGGACCTCTGCCTCACCTCACCGGTCCCCGACGCCCCCGACCTGGTCGCCCGTCGCGTGGACGAGCAGAAACTCCGGCTGGTCGTCCCCGCCGACCACCGCCTGGCCACCCGCCGCCGCATCCGTCTCGCCGAGGCCGCCGACGAATCATGGGTCACCCTGGAACCCGGCTACGGCCTCCGCCGCATGTTCGACTCCCTGTGCCGAGAGGCCGGTTTCCGCCCGAGGGTCGCCTTCGAGGGGGAGGAGGCGGAGACCCTGAGGGGTTTGGTGGCCGCTGGACTGGGGGTCGCCCTCCTGCCACCGCCGACCGTCCCCAGGCCAGGGGTTGTGGAACTGACGGTCACGGCACCGAGAGCGGTACGGGAGATCGGCGTCGCCTGGCTGGCCGACCGCCCGGACACACCCCCGGTGGCCGCCTTCAAGAAGTTCCTGCTCTCGAGAAGGGGCAACTTGCTGCCAACCTGAGCGGCGCCGGCCCGAAGGGGCTCTATCGCTTCAACGACTTACCGAACCCCGCGGCCAACGGCATCCGAAGCCCGATCGGCGGCGGAGCGGCGAGCGCATCCTCGACAGGGCGGGACACGCAGTGCCCGAACAGCGCCCCCTTCATGAAGTCGACGGCCAGCCAGGCCACTTCGTCCCGATGCCCGTGCAGCCCGTGCCCATCGGAGTGGACTTCGAACCGGCACACCTCCCGGTTCACCTTCTTCGCCCGCGCGGCGAACCGGAACGACAGCTCGGGATCGGTCCGCTCGTCGTTCGTGCCGTGCACGATCAGCACCCGCCGCCCCACGAGCTGCTTCACCGGCTCGGCAGGCGCGGCGACGTCGTCCTCCGGCAGCCAAGGCGCCAGTGCGACAACGGAGTTGACGGCCTCGTGGCCCCCGGCCCGCAGCGCCGCCCGGCCGCCCATGTCCATTCCGACCAGACACACGGGAACATCCCCGTACCGTCGTACGACCTCGTCGGCCGCCCATTCCGCGTCCGCCGCCAGATGCGCCTCGCTGCCGTTCCAGCCCCGGTACCGGTAGTGGACGGTATGGACGGCCAACCCCTCCTCCCGCCCCGCGCGAGCGAACCGTCGGCCCAGCGAGCGCAACGCGGTCGCCGCCCGGACGAGGGATGGCCCGCGGTCGGAGACCTCCTCCCCGCCGGGGAGCAGCACCACCGCTGCGCACACCGCCGTCGGCTCCGGGCCGACTGCCTTTCCGAGCCTGGCCGTTCGGGCCGGCGTCGCTTGCTGTCCCATGGCAGAACAGTGTCAGAAGGAGCGGTGTACGAAACCCGTACGTGGGGTCACCTTTGCGTATCGGCGGAAAAGCGATGTCGCCGATTCCCGGTGCTCTACGCGCGTAGGCGTTACAGTGCGGAAATGACGAGCCAGACCGCACCGACCGGGACGCTTCCGACGCCGGACCAGATCCGCCGGGCGCCCAAGGTTCTGCTGCACGACCATCTCGACGGCGGGCTCCGCCCCGGAACCGTCGTCGGACTCGCCCAGGAGACCGGTTACTCGGAGCTTCCCGAGACCGATCCGGACAAGCTGGGCATCTGGTTCCGCGAGGCCGCCGACTCCGGCTCGCTGGAACGGTATCTGGAGACCTTCAAGCACACCGTCGGCGTGATGCAGACGCGGGAGGCGCTCGTCCGGGTCGCCCGCGAGTGCGCTGAGGACCTCGCGGAGGACGGGGTCGTCTACGCCGAGGTGCGCTACGCCCCCGAGCAGCACCTGGAGCGCGGGCTCACCCTGGAGGAGGTGGTCGAGGCCGTCAACGAGGGGTTCCGGCAGGGCGAGCGGCTCGCCCGGGAGAACGGCCGGCGGATCCGGGTCGGCGCCCTGCTGACCGCCATGCGGCATGCCGCCCGCTCCCTGGAGATCGCCGAACTCGCCAACCGCTACCGGGACTCCGGAGTCGTCGGCTTCGACATCGCGGGCGCCGAGGCCGGCTACCCGCCCACTCGGCACCTGGACGCCTTCGAGTACCTCAAGCGCGAGAACAACCACTTCACCATCCACGCCGGCGAGGCCTTCGGGCTGCCGTCCATCTGGCAGGCGCTGCAGTGGTGCGGCGCCGACCGGCTCGGGCACGGCGTGCGGATCATCGACGACATCGAGATCCACGAGGACGGCTCCGTCAGCCTCGGCCGCCTGGCGTCGTACGTCCGTGACAAGCGAATCCCGCTGGAGCTGTGCCCCAGCTCCAACCTGCAGACCGGGGCGGTGCCCTCCTATGCCGAGCACCCGATCGGGCTGTTGCGCAGGCTGCACTTCCGGGCCACCGTGAACACCGACAACCGGCTGATGTCGCACACCAGCATGAGCCAGGAATTCGAGCATCTCGTCGATGCGTTCGGCTATACGCTCGACGACCTGCAGTGGTTCTCCGTCAATGCGATGAAATCAGCGTTCATTCCTTTCGATGAACGACTCGCCATGATCAATGACGTCGTCAAGCCTGGATATGCAGAACTGAAATCCGAATGGCTGTTCCGGCAGACGGCCTCCACCAGCGGTTCCGCCGATTCGGAGGGCTAGTCGCACCCCGAACTCCGGCACGGAATGCGGACGCGCTTTCACAAGCCGTCCGCATTTCGGTGTTTGCGGCGGGCGGCCCGGCATGTTTACGGTCGTGGACCGCTCGGATCGTTCGTGATCTCCGTCTCCGCATTCAAGGACGCATTCACCATGAAGCAGTCTGCTGCCAAGACCCTCGGTGTCGCCGCCCTCGGTGCCGCCTTCGCCGCCGTCGGCGCGGGCGCGGCCAACGCGGCCCCGGCCGTCCCCGACGCCTCCCAGGCCACCAGGGCCCTGGACTCCGTCACCAGGACGCTGCCGGCCGAGAACGTCTCCAAGGCGCTGCCGGGCGCCACCCAGGCGCTCACCCAGGGGCAGGGTGCCGTAGGTGCCGGGATGGCCGCCGCGCAGCCGGCCGTCCAGAACGTGCTCGCCAAGGGCCCGACCGCGCCGGTCGCCGGGCTGCTCGGCGGGCTGCCGCTGCACAACACGGGCCTGCCCACGCACGGTGTGCCGGTGAACGGGATCCCGCTCGGCTGACGCCGACGCCGACGGTCGTACGACGCCGCTGGGGCGCCCCGGAACTGTCCGGGGGCGCCCCAGCGGCGTTCACGCGTCCTGTCCGCTCTCACCAGGCGGTGCGCGTCTTGTCCTCGGCGGGCAGCAGGATCCACAGCGCTATGTAGAGCAGGAACTGCGGGCCCGGCAGCAGGCAGGAGAGCAGGAAGATCATCCGCATCGTCGTCGCGGAGGTGCCGAAGCGCCGTGCCAGCGCGGCGCACACTCCGCCGATCACGCGGTCGTGGGTGGGGCGGGCAAGGGCGGACATGGCGACTCCTCCGTGGTCGTCGGCTCGCTCGTCGAGCCGGGGTCGGGGCCGCCCCGGTGGCGTCCCTCAACTGTCTTCCACGGTAGGGAGACGAAGCGGGCGAAGCGTCGCTCTACGGGGCGATCCCGACCCTGGGAATCGTCGGGGTACGACCCTGAGGCTGCCCCTCCTGCACGGCGACGGACTGCTCCGCCCCGGCGTCCGGTCGCGTGTCCCGGCGCCGCAGCCGGGCGCGGCCCGCCGGTACGACGGCCAGGTGGGCCAGGGCGACGCCCGCGGTGTTCAGCAGCAGCGAGTCGACGTCCACGACCCTGCCGGGCACGCCGGTCTGCAGCAGGGCTATGCCGGTGGAGACGAGGGCGCCCGCGGCGGTCGTACGGATCAGGGAGGAGAGCGGGGAGCCGGCGAGCCTGCCGTGCGCCATCGGCAGCAGCACGCCCAGCGGGGCGAGCAGGGCCAGGCCCTCGCCGATGCGTCTGGCGGCCTGCGGCCAGCCCAGGGTCAGGTCGGCCCGTATGCCGACGAGCGGGTGCAGGTTGGGGGGCGTCACCCAGGGGACGTTCAGGGGTCGCAGCATCAGCCAGGCGACGAGGGCGAGGTGGGCGACGAGGAGGACACCCCCTGTCACCCGGACATGGATCGCGGCGCTGCCGCCGATGGAGCCTTGACGCTGCACGACCCCCTAGACGCCGAGCCGGTGCCGATCGGTTCCGCGCCGCAACGTTCCGGTCGCCCTGTGCTGTGGAAAGGGGTTTCGCCGCGGGGGTTCCGGTTCGCTGTCGGGTGCGGGCCTGCCGTGGAGGGCGCGACGGCCCGCAGCTACGCGGGTGCGCCTACCGCGCCGCGGCCTCACTGGACGGCGGCTCCACGCTGCCCGGGCGGTCGCGGACGTCGTCGGTGCACTCGTAGCGGCGCAGGGGCCCGGTGTCCGGGCCGCCGAGGATGACCGAGCCGTCGCCCTCGGTCGCCGCCGAGTCGGAGAGGGTGCACACCAGCTGCGCCAGGGCGTAGGAGGTGAGACGGGACGGTGCCGTGCTCAGGTGGAGCGCGTCCTCGGGGTCCTTCGGGCCGGGCCCGCGCACGGTGAGGCCGCCCGGCACGTACGTCGTATAGCCCGCGGAGCGCTCCGCGGCGGACGGGGACGCGGCCAGCTGGTCCAGCAGCCCCTGCGCCACGATCACCCGGCGCCGCGCGTCCGGGGTGCCCTCGGGGACGCGCACCGTCCGGTCGACGGTCACCAGGGACGCGCCGCAGAGCAGGAAGACCTGCACGGGCAGGCCCTGCGCGGACTGCTTGGCCAGGTCCGGACCGGCCAGCGAGCAGGGCACCCGGGACGGCGCCGCCCCGAAGTCGGTCGGAACCTGGGTGGCCCGGATGCCGCAGCCGGAGAGCAGCAGGCCGAGGAGGGGCAGCGCCAGCAGGCCTCGCACGGTCAGGCGTCGTACGGTCATCACCCCTCCTTTCCTGAACTTCCCGAGCTTCCGGAGTTCCCGGAAGCGTCCTTGTCGGTCTTCCCGCCCTCGTCGGTCTCCTCCGTGAGCCGGGAGGCGTCCCGCGGCAGCCGCAGTGTGAACACCGCGCCGCCTTCTGGCGAGTTGGCGGCGGTGATCTCACCGCCGTGGATGTGGGCGTTCTCCATGGCGATGGACAGGCCCAGCCCGCTGCCCTCGGAGCGCGGCCGGGAGGCACTCGCCTTGAAGAAGCGGTCGAAGACGTGGGGGAGCACGTCCTCGGGGATGCCCGGCCCGTGGTCGCGCACCGCGATGACCAGGTCGTCGCCGTCTATGCGCACCGACACCCGCACCGGCGACCCGCCGTGCTTGAGCGCGTTGCCGACCAGGTTGGCGAGGATGACGTCCAGCCGGCGCGGGTCGAGGCGGGCGTGGATGCCGCGCTCGGCGTCCAGGTCGACCGCGTCCAGCCAGGCCCGGGCGTCGATGCAGGCGGTGATCTGGTCGGCGATGTCGACGTCGTCCAGGACCAGCCGGGCGGTGCCCGCGTCGAAGCGGGTGACCTCCATCAGGTTCTCGACCAGGTCGTTCAGCCGCCGGGTCTCGCTCACCACCAGCCGGACCGCGGGCTCGATCATCGGGTCGATGCCGCCGGCCTCGGACTCCAGCTCCTCCTCCAGCACCTCCGTCACGGCGGTGATGGCGGTCAGCGGCGTCCGCAGCTCATGGCTCATGTCGGCGACGAAGCGACGCGAGGCATCATCCCGCGCGGCCATCTCCGCGACCCGCTTCTCCAGCGCCTCTGCGGCGTTGTTGAACGTCCGGGAGAGATCGGCGAGTTCGTCGGTCCCCGACACCCGCAGCCGCGTGTCCAGCTTGCCCTCGCCGAGCCGCCGGGCGGCGACGCCCAGCCGGTGCACCGGCTTCAGCACGGTCGTGGCCGCGGCCTGCGCGAGCAGCGCGGCGCCGATCAGCGCGAGCCCGGTGGCGATGCCCAGCGACCAGGCCAGCGAGTTGAGGTCCTTCGCCTCCGGCTCCAGCGACTTGGCCATGTAGCCCGTGGGCCCGCCGCCGATCACCCGCGAACCGGCCACCAGATACGGCGTGCCGTGGTCCACGACCCGCTGCCAGTACAGGTGGTACGGCTCCTTGTTGGCGTCGGTCACCTGCTGCTGCTTGTACACCGCCGCGCGCAGCGACTTGGGCACGTCCTCCAGCGAGAAGCCGTTGATGCCGCCCGAGTTGCCGTACACCGTCTTGCCATCGGCGTCCTGGGCGACCAGCAGCACGCTGAAGTGCTGGCTGCTCGCGGCCATCTGGCCCGCCGCGCGCTGCAGTTCGTCCTGCGTGGGATGCGCCGGCAGCGCGCCCGCGCGGTTCTGCATCTCCTGCCGGAAGTCGCGCAGCACCGCGTCCTGGGCGCGGGTGAGCACCGCCTCCCGGTTCAGCCAGTAGGCGATGCCGGACGCCGAGACGGCGGCCGTCAGCGCCACCAGCGCGAAGACGACGACCAGGCGCAGCCTGAGGCTGGTGAACCTGAGCCGCGACAGACTTCCCGTGCGCCCCGCGGCCCAGCCTCGAAGCCCCCCTTGCGTGTCGGTCACTGAGGCGCGTCCAGGCGGTAGCCGACACCACGTACGGTACGGATCAGCGTCGGGGACGACGGCACGTCCTCGACCTTCGCGCGCAGCCGCTGCACACAGGCGTCCACGAGCCGCGAGTCACCGAGGTAGTCGTGCTCCCACACCAGCCGCAGCAGCTGCTGCCGGGACAGCGCCTGACCGGGCCGCCGGCTCAGCTCCAGCAGCAGTCTGAGCTCGGTCGGGGTCAGCTGCAGATCCTCGCCGTTCTTCGTCACGGTCATCGCCGACCGGTCGATGACGAGGCTGCCGAACGTCGCCGAGTCGCTGGACTCGCGCTCCCCGCGCCGCAGCACCGCCCGGATCCGGGCGTCCAGCACCCGGCCCTGCACCGGCTTCACGACATAGTCGTCGGCGCCGGACTCCAGCCCGACCACCACGTCGATGTCGTCACTCCGCGCGGTCAGCAGGATGATCGGCAGCTGGTCGGTGCGCCGGATGCGACGGCACACCTCGAAGCCGTCGATGCCGGGCAGCATCACGTCCAGCACGATCAGGTCCGGCCGCTGCTCGCGCAGCAGCTTCAGACCGTCCTCACCGCTGGCAGCGGTCGCCACCCGGTGTCCCTGGCGCGTCAGGGAGAGCTCCAGGGCCGTACGGATGGCGTCGTCGTCCTCGATCAGCAACAGGGAAGGCACGGGCTCATTCTGGCCCATGGACGGGCTGTCGTACGACCCGCCGACACCAGGCCTTCCCTACCGCCACTACCTGTGCACTTCCTGTGACGACGCCGGGCCGGGCCCCTGTGACAGGTCTGTGACAGTCGGCGGACACGGCCATGAAGTGGCCCCGGCAGTCTTTTGGGCACGGGCAGGGCGGGACAGACCAGCCGGCCCGGCGAGACCGAACCACCGGAAGTCCACCACGGGGAGCGCGAGATGAACACGCTGCACAGCATCAGCACCAGCGCCGTAATCACGCGTCTGCACGACGTGCACCGGGGTTCCGAGAAGTCCGGTGCCGTGAGCGGGCGGGGGTGCGCTCGCGGCACCGGGCGTCAGCACACCGCCTACATGACGGTGGTCGACGCACAGACGGGGGACACGCACGGGGGATCCGCGTACGGGGAGGACTCGGGGGAGCAGCGCCGTTCGCTGACGGAGGCGGAGTTCACCGCCTACGTCCAGGAGCGCCGTGCCTCCCTGTACGCCACCGCCTACCACCTGACCGGCGACCGCTTCGAGGCCGAGGACCTGCTGCAGAGCGCGCTGTTCTCTACGTACAAGGCGTGGGACCGGATCAGCGACAAGGCCGCGGTCGGCGGATACCTCCGCCGCACCATGACCAACCTGCACATCAGCGCCTGGCGGCGCCGCAAGCTCAACGAGTACCCGACCGAGGAACTGCCGGAGACGCCCTCCGACACGGACGCGATGCGCGGCACTGAGCTGCGCGCGGTCCTGTGGCAGGCGCTGGCCCGGCTGCCCGAGCTCCAGCGCACCATGCTGGTCCTGCGCTACTACGAGGGCCGTACGGACCCGGAGATCGCGGAGATCCTCGACATCAGTGTCGGCACGGTGAAGTCCAGCATCTGGCGCTCGCTGCGCCGGCTGCGCGAGGACGAGGTCCTCAGCTTCGGCCGTGACGAGGAGAACGCCTTCGGCGAACTGGTCGCCTGAGGGTCAGGGGTCACTGGGGGGTGACCCACGGGGGAAGCACGGGGGAAAACGGAGGGGGAAACGGGGGAGGAACCACGGGGGAAACGGGGGAGCACGAGAAGCGGGACTGGAGGGCCGGGGGGCCAGTCCAGTCCCGTTTCCGTTTTCCGTACGGCGCTCAGGTTCCGTTTTCCGTACGGCGCTCAGGCCACCGTCTTGCGTACGGGTCCTACGCCACCGTCCGCTGCCGCGCCTGCCGCCCCGCCGCCGCTGCCGCGAGCCGTCCCAGCGCCTCGTCCCGATCACAGGGATGCGCGCCGAGGGACACCTGGCGGGCGACGATCGACCGCTCGGCGCGCATCAGCCGCCAGCCTCGGCGCAGCAGGAACGGCACCGACTTGCGCCCCTCCTTCAGGTCCCGCAGGAACCGCCGGCGGAAGGTGACGACCGGTCCGCGGCTCAGGCACAGTGCGTCCGCGAGCACGCCCAGCTCCCGGCAGCGCTCGACGATCTCCGCCGCGAAGATGCCCTCCGCGATGAACAGCGGGGTACGTCCGATGCGCAGCGTCTCCTCGCCGGTACGGGCGCTCTGCGCGATGTCGTACACCGGCACCGGCGTCGAACCGGCGGCACACAGCCGGGTGATGGCCCCGACGGCGACATCCGCGTCCCACGACTCGGGATGATCCCAGTCGATGTCCGAACTCCCCTCCACCAAGGGCAGAGTCGGGTCGTCACCCTCCTTGTAGAAGTCGTCCAGGCGCAGGACGGGGAGCCCGGAACGGGCGGCGACGAGTGACTTGCCCGAGCCCGAGGGGCCGCACAGCAGCACGACGCGGGCGGGTGACGGGGGATGAATGCTCACGGAACACCAGTTTGACGTATGGCGGCGCGCCTGCCGACCCCGCGGGTCGGCTTTTGAGCGTGACTCCCGCCTCAACTACCCTACGTGCCGACACCATTACCCTGCGCACCAGAAGGCGGCACCAGCGATGGCCCGACACATCTCCCCTCAGCACCCCGTCGCACAGCGCGCCCTGATCGCCCTCGCGACCGCGGGAGCGGCCCTGGGCGCGGGCGCGGCGACGGCCTACGCGGACACGGCCGCCCCGGTCGCGGAGGTGCCGTGGCGACCGACCTCGCTCGGTCACATCGACCCGAAGGCGGGCCTCGCGGCCCTCACCGGCTCGGTCGGCCATGTCACGGGCCCGGTGTCCGGCCTCAAGCCCAACCCCCTGGCGGGCACGGGCGTGGACCCCCTGAACAACGGGGTGGGCACCCAACTGGCCGACTTCAAGCCGGCCACGTCACAAATGCTGACGGCACCGGTGGCCGAGGCCCAGTCACTGGGGGCGGTACCGGTGGTGGGCCAGGCCCTTGGAGCACTGGGTCACTGAGGCGCCCCGTCAGGGGCGCGGGGAACTGCGCGACAAGCCACAGACGACCCGCGGCCGGCGTACGACAGCAGTTCCCCGCCCGCACCCTGTCAGTAAGAAGACCCCGACGCGCCCAACGACCCCGTCGGATGCCACACCGTCTTCGTCTCCAGGAACGCCGTCATCCGCTCGATCCCGGGCGTCTCGACATAATCCACAACCTGTGGACGAAGAACCCGCTTCAGATTGTCGGCGGCGGCAACCTCCAGCTCCTTCGCCAGTGCCTCGTCCGCGCCCGCGAGGTCGATCGCGTTGACGTCCTGGTGCGCGGCGAGCGGCGTCGCGATCTCCGCCGTACGGCCGGAGAGGATGTTCACCACACCGCCCGGCACGTCGGAGGTGGCCAGCACCTCGGCCAGGGACAGCGCGGGCAGTGGGGCCTTCTCGGAGGCGATCACGACCGCCGTGTTACCGGTGGCGATCACCGGCGCGAGCACCGACACCAGGCCCAGGAACGACGACTCCTGCGGGGCCACGACGGCCACCACGCCGGTCGGCTCCGGAGAGGAGAGGTTGAAGAACGGCCCGGCGACGGGGTTCGCGCCGCCGATCACCTGGGCGATCTTGTCGGTCCAGCCGGCGTACCAGACCCAGCGGTCGACGGCCGCGTCGACGACGCCCGTCGCCTTCGCCTTGGACAGGCCCTCCGCGTCCGCCACCTCGCGCACGAACTGCTCGCGTCGGCCCTCCAGCATCTCCGCGATGCGGTAGAGGATCTGGCCGCGGTTGTACGCCGTCGCGCCGGACCAGCCGCCGAACGCCTTGCGGGCCGCGACCACCGCGTCACGGGCGTCCTTACGGCTGGACTGCGGAGCGTTGGCCAGCCAGTTGCCCTTCGAGTCCGTCACCTCGTACACCCGGCCGCTCTCGGAACGCGGGAACTTCCCGCCGACGTACAGCTTGTAGGTCTTGAAGACAGACAGTCGGTCAGACATCGAGGTACGCCTCCAGGCCGTGGCGGCCGCCCTCGCGGCCGAAGCCCGACTCCTTGTAGCCGCCGAACGGCGAGGTCGGGTCGAACTTGTTGAACGTGTTGGACCAGATCACGCCCGCGCGGAGCTTGCTCGCGACCGCCAGGATGCGCGAGCCCTTCTCGGTCCAGATGCCCGCCGACAGGCCGTACTGCGTGTTGTTGGCCTTGGCGACCGCCTCGTCCGGGGTGCGGAAGGTGAGGACCGACAGCACCGGGCCGAAGATCTCGTCGCGGGCGATGGTGTGCGCCTGGGTGACGTTCGTGAAGAGCGTCGGGGCGAACCAGTAGCCGGACGCCGGCAGTTCGCAGGCCGGGGACCAGCGCTCGGCGCCCTCCGCCTCGCCCCGGTCGGCGAGCGCGGTGATCCGGGCCAGCTGCTCGGCGGAGTTGATCGCGCCGATGTCGGTGTTCTTGTCCAGCGGGTCGCCGAGGCGGAGCGTGGACAGCCTGCGCTTGAGGGACTCCAGCAGCTCGTCCTGGATCGACTCCTGGACCAGTAGCCGCGACCCCGCGCAGCAGACCTGGCCCTGGTTGAAGAAGATGCCGGTCACGATGCCCTCGACGGCCTGGTCGATCGGGGCGTCGTCGAAGACGATGTTGGCGCCCTTGCCGCCCAGTTCGAGCGTGAGCTTCTTGCGCGTGCCGGCGACGGTCCGCGCGATCTCCTTGCCCACGGCCGTCGATCCCGTGAAGGCGACCTTGTTGACGTCCGGGTGCGCGACGAGCGCGGCGCCGGTGTCGCCGTAGCCCGGGAGGATGTTGACGACACCCTTGGGCAGGCCGGCCTGGCGGCAGATGTCAGCGAAGAACAGCGCGCTCAGCGGCGTGGTCTCGGCCGGCTTCAGGACGACCGTGTTGCCGGTGGCCAGCGCCGGGGCGATCTTCCAGGCCAGCATCAGCAGCGGGAAGTTCCAGGGGATGACCTGGCCGGCGACGCCGAGCGCCTGCGGGTTCGGGCCGAAGCCGGCGTGGTCGAGCTTGTCGGCCCAGCCGGCGTAGTAGAAAAAGTGGGCCGCCACCAGGGGCAGGTCTGCGTCCCGCGTCTCCTTGATCGGCTTGCCGTTGTCCAGCGTCTCCAGGACGGCCAGCTCGCGGCTGCGCTCCTGGATGATCCGGGCGATGCGGAACAGGTACTTCGCGCGCTCGGAGCCGGGCAGCGCCGACCACTTCTCGAAGGCCTTGCGGGCGGCCTTGACGGCACGGTCGACGTCCTCGGCGCCGGCCTGGGCGACCTCCGACAGCACCTCCTCGGTGCTGGGGCTGATCGTCTTGAAGACCTTGCCGTCGGCCGCGTCCACGAACTCGCCGTCGATGAACAGGCCGTAGGAAGGGGCGATGTCGACGACGGAGCGGGACTCGGGCGCGGGTGCGTACTCAAAAACCATGATCGATCAGTCCACCGTCACGTAGTCGGGGCCGGAGTAGCGGCCGGTGGCCAGCTTCTGGCGCTGCATCAGCAGGTCGTTCAGCAGCGAGGAGGCGCCGAAGCGGAACCAGTGGTTGTCCAGCCAGTCCTCGCCCGCGGTCTCGTTGACCAGGACGAGGAACTTGATCGCGTCCTTGCTGGTGCGGATGCCGCCGGCGGGCTTCACGCCGACCTGGACGCCGGTCTGGGCGCGGAAGTCCCGTACGGCCTCCAGCATGAGGAGGGTGTTGGCGGGCGTCGCGTTCACCGCCACTTTGCCCGTCGAGGTCTTGATGAAGTCGGCGCCCGCGAGCATGCCGAGCCAGGAGGCGCGGCGGATGTTGTCGTACGTCGACAGCTCGCCGGTCTCGAAGATGACCTTCAGCTGGGCGCTGTCGCCACAGGCCTGCTTCACGGCGACGATCTCGTCGTACACCTTCAGGTACTTGCCGGCGAGGAACGCGCCCCGGTCGATGACCATGTCGATCTCGTCGGCGCCGGCGGCGACGGCCTCGCGGACGTCGGCCAGCTTCACGTCGAGGGCGGCACGGCCGGCCGGGAACGCGGTGGCTACCGAGGCGACCTTCACGCCGGAGCCGGCGACGGCCTCCTTGGCGACGGCCACCATGTCCGGGTAGACGCAGACCGCGGCGGTCGTCGGGGTCGTACGGTCCGTGGGGTCGGGGTGGACCGCCTTGGCGCCGAGTGCCCGGACCTTGCCCGGGGTGTCCGCGCCTTCCAGCGTCGTCAGGTCGACCATCGAGATGGCGAGGTCGATGGCGTACGCCTTCGCGGTGGTCTTGATGGAACGGGTGCCGAGAGACGCGGCTCGCGCCTCCAGGCCGACCGCGTCGACGCCGGGCAGCCCGTGCAGGAAGCGGCGGAGCGTGCTGTCGGACGCGGTGACGTCAGCGATGGGGGTACCGCCCACGCGTTCAGCTGTGGGGGACTGTGCTGGGGGTGCAGTGGTGGGCATGGTCACCAGACGAGCATATCTACGCGCGTAGCAGCTGTACAGCCCCGGCGCTCGTCTCCCGCCCGAAGATCACAGCTGAGCGCCGGTTCCGGGGCGCGTGGCGGCAGTGCCGACGGTGTCATGCAGACTTGGCCCATGACCACCCCCGACCACCAGTCACCCGCGCCACAGCCCCCGGTCCCCACCGCCAGGGACCGGGTCTACCGCTCGCCCTCGGCGCTCGTGGGCGGCGTGCTGCTGCTCGTCGTCGTCGGCTGGCTCGGCTTCGACGCGCTGTTCCAGGGCCATGGCCGCACGCCGTGGCTCGCGCTCGCCGCGATGATCCTGCTCGTTCCGCTGGTGATCGCCTTCACGCTCCGGCCGGCGGTCTTCGCGGGCGAGGACCGGATGCGGGTGCGCAACCCGTTCCGGGCGATCGGCCTGCCCTGGGGCCAGGTCGCCTCGCTGCGCTCTGGCTTCTCCAACGAGGTCGTCGCGAAGTCCGGCGGCAAGTACCAGCTCTGGGCGATCCCCGTCTCGCTGCGGGCCCGCAAGAAGGCGGAGATGCGCAAGTCCCGGGCAGCGGCGGAGGCGGCGCGCGGAGGGGAGCCGGCGCGCCGGAACCTCGGATTCGGCGGCATGGGTGGCTTCGGAGCCCCCGGCGGCGCCGGCCTGGGATCCGGGTCGACCCGCGCGGAGTCCGACCAGGTCATGGACGACCTGCGGGAACTGCTGGACCGGCGCGGCGAGGCGGAGCCGGCGCAGGGGGAGGTCACCGTGCGCTGGGCGTACGAGGTGATCGCGCCCGCGCTGGCGGGTGCGGTGCTGCTGCTGATTCTGCTGGTCACCGGGTGAGGTTCTCCGGGGCCTCGTGGCGGGGATGATCGGGACCCTGGTCGCAGGGACGGGCCGGCGTCAGCGGGGGGTCACCGAGCTGCAGCGTTGGCTGTGAAACATGCGTGAGCCGCCGCCGCCGTTCGTCCTGGACGGATGAAATCTGCGACGGAAGTCCACGGGGATGTCCAGCGCGAAGAAGTTCTTTCCGTTCCCGGTCCGCGCGCGCAGGCGGATCCGGTGCTCGGCCACCGGAACCGTCTCGGGAAGCCGCAGGATCCACGCCTGCTTCCAAGGCCCGGCGGGGGGCCTGGGGTCCCCCGACAGTGTCGTGCCCATGCGGGCCAGCAGATCGGGCAGCGGATACCAGCGGTCCAGCATCTTCACCGGACCGAACTTCATGATCACATTGCAGGTGACCCGGGTCAGGTCGACGGCCTCCTTCAGATGACCGTCCATCTCGCAGCGGACCTGGTGCCCGAGCCATGGCAGCGCGGGGGTCAGCGTGATGGTGAGGAGGTCCAGGACGTAGGTGTCGTCGCTGATGTCCTCCACCGTGTCCACACTCATCTCACTCACCTCGCGGTGTCACGAATACGGCTGCTCCTGGGCCGCGCCCCCGGTCCCGCCCAGGGAAAGGGGGCAGCGGCCCTCGGCATGCGTCTTGTGCCGCTACCTCACCCGTTCGGCGGTGGGAAACGGCGGGAAGGAAGCCGACGGCCGTGGTGTCGGGACAGGCACCGACGGACGGCGCCCGGGCGGACAGCACCGGGCGGTTCGGCCGTGGACGAAAGGACGGCCGCCCGGACACCCGGCGTGTGGCGCCCGGTGTCCGGTCCTGGCGGGATGCGCCCGGCGTGTCGGCCGTCCGACAATGGTCAGAACCGGTGCTCCGGCCCGATTCCGGCGGGCCGGAGCACCGCATGCGCACCCGACGTCGGACTAGTCCCAGTCCCCGTCGAAGTGCCGGACCACGCGGAAGCTGGCCACCACGCCGTCCTTGATGTGGATGCCGTCGACGTGCCCGACGTGCACGCCTTCCGCGGAGCTGCGGGGCCCGACGGTGGCGACGGGGGCGCCGTTGTCGCAGACCACCCCGCGGAAGACCTCGACGGTCTCGTGGCTGTCGTTGCGGATGTTCAGGCTCCTCGCGCCCAGGCCGCTGATCACGGTGACGCAGTCGCCGGGGTGGGCGGAGTACGAGCGCTCGTTGATCTCGATCCGGCCCCAGTCCTCGTGGCCCCAGCCCCCCGGCCCCCAGCCCCCCGGGCCCCTGCCTCCGTTCCCGCCCTCGTTGCCCTTGCCCTGTCCGGATTCGCCGCCGAAGGGAGCCGTGGCGGGATCGGCCGGAGCGGACTGGGGTGCAGGGGCCGACTGGGGCGCCGTGGCGGAGGCCGCCGAGGCGTAGGTGATTCCGGACGCGGCCAGAGCAGACACGGTCGCGATACCAGCGGTGACGACGGTGGAACGGGGGAGCTTCATAGCGCTTCTCCTGTCTCCGGTTTCACAGATACCGGCCCGTCAGCCGGCTCGTGAGTAAAAGTACCCATACCGGTCATACCAGTCATATAAGACAACAAGAATGAGGGGCCGATAGAGGTATTTTTGGCGCCCCATGCCGCCCCCTGGGGTCGTCGTCGGCTCATCAAGTAGACGTAATTAAAAGCAGATTGACCGACTATTAGCCCTTATGAAGTATCTTCTGACGCTCGCTCACTTCCGTCGTGTCGCGGAGTGCCGCCGCGTGTCGCTGCCGCCGCGGAGGCGGGTCGTGTTAGTACTGCAACCGCATCTGGGTGACGATCAACGTCGTGTGTCGTTGATGTGACTGTGTGCTGATGCGCTGACGGTCGAACAGGTTGAGTCGTGG
>NZ_JBFAWG010000095.1:0-20147 GCF_040680215.1 Streptomyces sp. NPDC052107 | reverse complement strand
GACCCCAAGGGCTACCGCACCGATCTGAATGTCTGGTCCGCGAGGGACACCGACGACACCAGGGCCGCTGTCGCCATGTGGAACAGGCACCTGGATGGTTTGTGGAGCCTGGCCACGGTGCCTCCCTGGCGGCAAGTGACGGCCACGTGAGCAGGGGCTGCGGTGCTGTCGTGGCGGCTCGTGCGGCGAGCCGGCCGCGAGGATGACGACGAGTTTCACTAAGTGGTTCGCGCCGTAAGTCCTTCGGGGTTGACGGCGGGGGCGGTGTGGCGGGCGGAGTCTGGTCGGCATGGTGTCCCGCCATGTGGTGTAGCAGGGAGCTTGACGTAGCCGCTGGTCTGGGAGCCGCCACCGCACCGATGCGGGTCACTTGGCACGGTGGGGACCGGGTGGACTTCTCACGTCGGCTCGGGTGGTCAGCCGTGGTGCTCGAAGTCTGCGAATGGAGAGTCGCGCAGCGGAAGGGGCTTCGGCCACCAGGGCGGTCGGCCGTGCGGGCAGCGGGCGCTCAAGTAATCCCCATGCGGCGGCGCGGCGTTGTACGCGAGGTCACCGGCAAGGACGGCCGAGAGCATCAGCAGCCCGGCCAGGATTCCGGTCAACGCTCGGACGAAGCGGCGCCGCGACGGGACGAGGAAGCGTCTGGCCAGGAGGAAGCCCAGTGGGAACGCACAGCAGTACGCAGCGATGAGAGGGAGGTCGAAAAGGAGGTAGAAACGGGGGCTGTCCGCGATGTCGTACGCCGCCGGCCACGCCATGTTCATGCAGTAGGACCAGCTGTCGCTGATGAAGGAATCAGCTTCGGCCCAGGCCAGAAGGCCGAGCACCACTCCGGCGACTGGCAGCAGGCATCCCCACCGCCCACGCGAGCCTGGTGTCTGTTCTTCGCTCACTGCCCCTCCCGCCCGGGAAGGACGGCAGTCGGCGGGCAACGGTTCCGCTGGTCAGATGTCAAGGGCGGCGAGGTGGAGTCGGCAGGCGCAGTCGAGGGCCTCGGCGGGGGTGCCCGAGGGGCTGCCGGTGGGCAGGACGGTGTCCTCGTAGCGGTCGCTGCCGGCCAGGTAGAGGGCGAAGCCCCACCTCTTGCCGACGGTGCCGGTATAGCGCAGCCGCATCAGCTTGGCCCGTTCGCCGTGGGCCAGTTCCGCCTCTACGTAGGCGAAGGCGCCGCGGTGACGGACGTGCAGTTGCCTGATCTGCGGCCAGGCGGTGCGGGCGCGCTCGCCGAGGCGCGCCTCCACGGACAGGCGAGCGTGTTCCGAGGGCGTGGGCATGGCGCTCATCCTGCCCGAGGCCGGGCCCGGGGATGCGGCAGGCTACGACTTGTCCTTGATCCACTTCGTCCGATCGGCCTGCCTGCCTTGTCCGTTGCCGCCGCCCGTCCGATAGTCCCGCGCTCCGCCGAGCGCGAGCGGCTGAAACTGATGGCCTACGGCCACAAGACCGAGTACCGGCTGCGGATGCGCGCACAGATCGTGCTGCACGCGGCGCGCGGGCGCTCCAACGCGCGCATCGCTCGTGAGACCGGCCTGCACCTGGACACGGTGCGGTGCTGGCGGGGCCGGTTCGCCGACCATGGGCTCGCCGGTCTGAGCGGCCGCCCCGGTCGGGGCGGCCGCCGTCCTACACGCCGTTGCAGGTGGCCCAGGTCAAGGCGCTGGCCTGTCGGTTGCCCACCGAGACCGAGGTGCCGCTGGCGCGCTGGTCGTGCCCGGAACTGGCCGTCGAACTCGCCTCACGCGGCATCACCGGCCCGATCTCGGCCTCCACCGTGCGCCGCTGGCTGCGCGAGGACGCGATCAAGCCCTGGCAGCACCGCTCCTGGATCTTCATCACCGACCCCGACTTCCAGGTCAAGGCCGAGCGGGCGCTGGACCTGTACGCCCGCACCTGGCAGGGCGTCCCGCTCGGCGCGGACGAGTACGTCATCAGCGCGGACGAGAAGACCTCCATCCAGGCCCGCTGCCGCTGCCACCCCACCCTCGCACCGGGACGGGCCCGGGCGATGCGGGTGAACCACACCTACGGACGCGGCGGCGCGTTGGCCTACCTGGCGGCCTACGACGTCCACCGGGCGAAGGTGTTCGGCCGCACCGAGGCACGCACCGGCATCGACCCGTTCATGAACCTGGTCGCCCAGGTCATGAGCCAGGAGCCCTACGCCGGCGCGAAACGCGTGTTCTGGGTCGTCGACAACGGCTCCTCCCACCGCGGCCAGAAGGCCGCCGACCGCTTGACCGCCGCCTTCCCGAACGCGGTGCTGGTGCACACACCGGTCCACGCCTCCTGGCTGAACCAGGTGGAGATCTACTTCTCCGTCGTGCAGCGCAAGGTTGTCTCGCCCAACGACTTCACCGACCTCGCCCAGGTCAGGGACCGGCTCCGAGCCTTCGAAGACCGCTACAACGCCACGGCGCAGCCGTTCCAGTGGAAGTTCACCACCTCCGACCTGGACGGTCTGCTGGCCAGGCTCGACCGGCACACCTCCGATCACCAGGAAGAATCCTCGCTCCGCCTCGCCGCATGATCAACCCCCGAAGGACTTACGAACCCGACCACTAAGTCGTGCCCTGCACGGCTTACAACCTTGGGAGCGATTGAGTTCGGGGCGTGCTGGCCTGGCGGGTTGGCTGGTGGGTGATCAGCAGGCGGCCTACCAGGCGAGCACCAGTTCCGTGCTCGACTTGCGGCGGGTCGCCCGCCGGGCGGAGCGGTCGGAGACCAGGGCTGAGATCGCAAGGTGGGTCTCGGCGTAGATCTCGCGGCGGCCGGTGAACCGCTGCAGGGGCCGCCACTGCTTGTACTCGGCGTTGGTGTGCTCCACGCAGATCCGCGCGGAGGACTGGCGGCGGCGCTGCTCGCGCCAGGCGTGCTGCTCGCCCAGCGGCGCGTCGTCCTTCGGCTTCTTCGGCGGGGCGCTGACCTGGCCGGGGAACTCGTTGGCCAGGCCCCGGTAGCCCTCGTCAACCTCGGCCTTGACTCTGGGGTGCCGGTGGAACTGCTCGGCGATGCCCTCGGTGCGCACGGCGGTTTGGTCGTGCATGCGGCCCGGCCGGACCACACCGCTGAACAGGGTGCGGCCCTGCGGGTCACTGAAGGTGGTGGTCTTGATGGTGTTCTGCTTCTTCTTGCCGGAGACGAACGCCAGGCGGCCGGGGCGGTGGACGCGGGGGCGGCGGACCTGCACTTCGGTGCCGTCGATGCGCAGGTCAACGCCCTCCGCATCGGCGTAGGCGAACAGGTCCTCCAGCGTCCGCAGCCGCACCCCCGGCCGGCCGGGGACGGCGAAACCGCGGGTCGCTAGCAGCGGCCGGACCTCGCGGATCGCTCCGGAGACGGTAGAGCGGTCCACCCCGTACAGTTCAGCCAGCCCGGCGTGCGGGATCCCAAGCCGAAGGTGGACCAGCGTGACCAAGAGCCGGTCGACGAAGACCATGCGCTGCTTGGGCCCGGCGCCGGCCGCCCGCCTCCGGTCTCCGCCACGCCGCTCGCGGAGCGCCGACTCCCGCGCGGCCTGCCACCGGGGCGCGAGTTCTACGAGCAACTCGCCGAAGTGTGCGCGCGAGATGCCGGACAGGGCAGGATGGGAACAGGCCGCACGGGCCCAGGTGAGCTTCACAACTCATCCAACACGTACGGCCGTTCTCATGTCACGGGCCAGTGGCACAGCACTCTTGATCGTCTTCTGAGCGGCGCCTAGGCTCTCATGCCCATGGAGATGGGGGAACCAGACCGCGGGCGGCGGGCATGGCACGACGGGCTGGTCAGGCGTCGTGTAGCCGCAGGTCTGCTGGCCGGGGCGGGGCTGGTCATTCTGGGCACGGTGTTCGTCGTACTGCCGGGGGTGGTGGTCGACCACGATCTCGCCGGGGCGAGCGTCGCCGCGCAGGATCGGCTGAAGGCGGTGAACGATGTCCGTACGACGCTTCTGCAGGTGGTCGGCGGCCTGGTCGTGCTTTTTGGCGCGTACGCCACCTGGCGGCAACTGCGGGTGAGTCAGGACGGATTGCGCGCCACCCAGGAGGGCTACGTCACCGACCGATTCAGCCGGGCCGTCGACCAGCTCGGCAGCGACAAGCTGGATGTACGCATCGGCGGGTTGCACGCGCTGTGGCGGATCGCGGAGCAGTCCGCCCGCGACCGGGAGGCCATCATCTCCATCCAGGCCGCGTACCTGCGTACACACCTGCCCTGGCCACCCGCCGGGCCGGAATCACCGGCGGCAGACGTGCCCATCAACGACATCGCACCCCTGGAGACCCGCGCCGCCGACGCCCAGGTGGCGCTGACCGCGCTCGGCGTGCTGTGCCAGCACCGGGAGCAGTCCTGGGTCAATCTCAGCATCACCGACTTGCGCCGGGCCGACTGCGACGGACTGTGGTTCCCCGAGGTCAACTTCGACCGCGCATGCATGGAGGCGGCGGGCCTGTACCACGCAAATCTGACCCAGGCGTCCCTGGTCTCGGTCAACCTGCGGCACGCCGACCTCACGACTGCGATTCTCCGCCGCGCTCGCTGCATTCTGGCCGACCTACGGGCCGCGAAGCTGGTCGAAACCGACTTGCGTGACGCCGACTTCACCGAGACCGACCTGCGCGAGGCAAACCTGCGTAAGGCCGACGCCCACGGCGCGATCTTCCACCGCGCCGACCTCCGCATGGCCGACTTGCGCGGCACCGACTTGAGCACCGCCAACCTTGTCGAAGCACGCCTGACCGGCGCCCTGGCCAGTGAGCACACCCGCTGGCCCGCCGACTTCGACCACACGGCCGCCGGAGTCGTCGACACCGACGACCCCGGACCCGAGCCCTCGCCCCTACTCCAGCCGCCCGGGATGACGTGGCAGGCACCACCGCTGAGGTCCACTCCCTGACCAAGACGCGCCGGTCAAGACTGCGGCGACCGCGATCCGCCTGACCGGCGTCACTCCTCCTCAGCGGCGTCCTGATCGCGCAGAGCCCCAGGCCGCCAGGCAGATCCGGGAGCTGATATCGCTCCCCAGGTCGTTACCACGCTACTGCCGCAACCCCAAGTGCCGACGAGGCCGGACGCGGCTTGCCCGGTCTGCTCGGGTGAGGCAAGAACCGGGAACCCACTGGCGGGCAACGCCTACGTCCAGCCGTGGAGGGATGGGGGATTGACCCCGGATCTTGGACACCCGGGACACTTGGAATTTGAGCCCAGGACAACGGATGTCCTGTGGTCGTGAAGCGGGGCGGGCGGACGCCGTCCCAGACCGTGATGTCGCCGACGCGCAGGCAGTTGGTCAGGTCGTGAAGGAGCGCGAGGGCGCCGTCCTCCTTGAAGGCCCGCTCGACGTGGTCGAGTTCCGCCTGCAGCCCTGCCTTGCCGTACATCGGCCGGGCGAGTCAACGCGGCACAGAGCGAGGAAAAAGGAGCGGTGGAAGCCGACGACGCGCCAGGCCGGCGCGTCGCCGACGGAGCGCAGCTGGCGGGTCGGCCTGTGTCTTGTCGGATCCTGCGGGTGCGGCCGGAACCGGGCGCTGGGGCGCCTCGGAGGGTTATTTGCATAGGTCGGTCGTGTTGTCAAGTCACGGGATGACGCGGCTGTTCCGGGTCGCTGCGCCGTGGCCACGCTGATGGACGAGCGGCTGTGACTGGCCGCTCCGGCGCTTCGGTGCCGGCAATAGTTCCGATCTTGACAACTGTCCTGACCTTGTGGAGTTCCCATGTCGTCTGCCCTGCCACTGAAGCTGCCCCATCAGAGTTTTGCCGTTCCCGGGATCTCCTCGCCCGCTGATCATGCTTCGGCCGCGGTGGCCGTTGTCGGTCTCGGGTACGTGGGTCTGCCGACGGCTCTGGCCCTGCTTGCGGCGGGCAACGAGGTCATCGGTATCGATGTCAGCGAGAGCCGGCTTCAGGCCGTGCGTCGTCGTGAGGTGGATCTGCTGCCCAGCGATCATGAACGCCTCGCGGATTATGTCGAGGACCCGCGTTTGACTCTCACCTCCGATCCTGCCGCGATCGCGGGGGCGCGCACGGTCCTGGTCTGCGTGCCGACCCCGGTCGACCGGCATCTGGTGCCCGATCTCGGCGCGCTCAGCGCGGCGTGTGCCTCGGTGGTGGAGCACGCCGTTCCCGGGCAGCTGCTGATGCTCACCTCCACCACGTACGTGGGCACCACTCGTGACCTGCTGGTGGAGCCGCTGGCGAGGCGTGGGATGCGGGTGGGCGGCGACGTCTTCGTCGCTTTCTCGCCCGAGCGTATCGATCCGGGCAATGCCCACCATGCCCATGACTGCACGCCGCGTGTGGTCGGCGCGGCCGGCGAGCTGACCGGGGCACTGGCCGCGGCCGTACTCCGGCGCACCGCCCCGGCCGTGCACGTGCTGTCCTCGGCCGAGGAGGCGGAGATGACCAAGTTGTGGGAGAACACCTTCCGTGCCGTCAACATTGCGCTGGCCAACGAGTTCGCCGAGAACTGCCGCGCCCTGGAGCTGGAACCGGCGCCGATCATCGAGGCGGCGGCGACCAAGCCGTACGGGTTCATGCCCTTCTATCCCGGGCCGGGCGTCGGCGGTCACTGCATTCCGTGCGACCCGCATTACCTGCTGTGGCAGTTGCGCGAGCGGCGCATCGCCTCCCCGCTCATCGACGCTGCGATGACCGCGATCGCCGGCCGGCCGCGGCAGGTCGTCCGGCGCGTGCGCGAACTCCTTGCCGAGCACGGCCGCAGCACTTCCGGTGCCCGGGTTTTGGTGGTTGGCGTCGCCTACAAGCCGGGCGTCGCGGACCTGCGTGAGTCGCCCGCTCTGGAGATCCTGCAGGAGCTGGCGGAAGAGGGCGCCAAGGTGCACTTCAGTGATCCGCTGGTGCCGACGCTGCAGCTCGGCCCGGCCCTCCTGTCGAGCGTGAGCGAGCCCGGGGCGGAGAGCTGGGACCTGGTCCTGGTGCACACCGCCCATCCCGGCGTGGAGCTGGACTGGCTGGCGGCTCAGCCGGCGGTGCTGGACGCCACCTACCGGCTCGCCCCGCTTTCGGCCAAGGCCGTCGTATGAGCGACTTCCCGCACGGCGGGTGCCACGCCGGGCGCCGTACCGGATGCGACAGCGGGCTGTGCCGGGCCGGGGGGCACGAGGCCTCCCGCTGCCCGGTCCCGCCCTTGAGCAGTGAGACCTGGATGGCCGGGGACCTCCCAGGCGGCGGGCTCGCCACCCTTGACGCGCCGGATCCGGCCGCCGGGCCGGCGGCGGCGCAGCGCAGGGCCGTCCCGGCGGCTTGTCCGGCCAAGCAGCGCCAGGAACCGCCTGGGCGGCCCGGGAGCCGGTTGGGCGGGCAGGGGGTGCACTCGGCGTCCGGTGCGCCGGATGCCGCCCTTGGTGAGGCCGCTACCGGTTCCGGTTCTGGCTCCGCGGACGCCGGCCGTGTCCTTTCCGGTGGGGACGGCGCGGGGTGCTCCGTCACCGAGGGCGGCCGGCGGCGGTCCGTCGGGCGCCGGCGGGGCCGGTGTGCGGCGGTGGCCCGGTTGGGCCGGGCCGCCGGGGTGCTCCGTCGTCCGTCGGGGCCGGTGCGGGACTGGCTGGAGCGGACGGATCCGGCCGTCCGTCATGCCGCGCGCCGTGCGCTGACTCTGGTGGGTCTGCTGCCGCTGCTGCTGATCCTGGGGCGCGAGGCGCCCCGGCTGGTGCAGAGCCCGCTGGTGCTCGGCTACGGTTTCACCGTCCTGGTCGGCACGATCACCATGCTTTTCATCGCCTACAGCCGCTACGACGACCCTTCGCAGCGGATGCTGCGCAGGCGGCCGCGGCGGTTGGGTGCCTTCCCGGCGCTGCCCTCCAGGCCGCGGGTGAGTTTCCTGCTCGCGGTCAAGGACGAGGAGGAGTGCATCGAGGACTGCGTGCGCTCGATGGCCGGCGGTGACTATCCGGACCTGCAGATCATCGTGGTGGACGATCTCTCCGTGGACGGTACCCGGGGCGTGCTGCGCCGTCTGGAGGCCGAGCTCGGCATCACCGTGATCTACCTGGACAAGAATCTCGGCAAGAAGCACGCGCTGGTCCGTGCCTGTGAAGTGGCCGACGGCGACGTCATCGCTTTCACCGACTCGGACTGCATCCTGGCCCCGGACGCCCTGGGCCGCTGCGTCCGCGCCCTGGTGGTCCACCCCGAGCTGGGAGCGGTGAGCGGCCACGCCCGCGCGCTGAATGCGGGTCTCACCTTCTTCACCAAGGCCCAGGACGCCTGGTACGAGGGGCAGTTCCGGGTGGCGAAGGCCGCCGAGGCCACCTTCGGCTCGGTCACCTGCGTCTCCGGGCCGCTGGCGGTCTTCAGGCGTGACGCCATCTACAACTACCTGCCCGCCTGGGCCGGTGACCGCTTCCTGGGCGCGCCCTTCCGCTTCGCCACCGACCGTCAGCTCACCGGTTACGTCCTGGGCCAGAAGTGGAAGGGCCGGGCGCTCAAGCGCCGGTACGCCAGCTCGCCGTTCGTCACCGCCCAGGACTACCCGGAGCGCGAGTGGCGGATCGGCTACGTGCAGTCGGCCAAGGTGTGGACCAATGTCCCCGCCCGCTTCCGGCCCTTCATGAAGCAGCAGATCCGCTGGAAGAAGAGCTTCATCCGCAACCTGTTCTTCACCGGCTCCTTCATGTGGCGCCGGGGTGCGGGGCCGGCCGCCCTGTACTACGGCCACGCCCTGTGGGTGAGCGCCGCCCCCTTCATGGTCTTCTGTCACCTGGTCTGGGCGCCGCTGCACGGCGCGGCCTTCCTCACCCTGCTCTACCTGTGCGGGGTGTTCCTCAAGGGCTGCGTCTGGGGTCTCGCCTTCAAGATCGGGAATCCGGGGGACGTCCGCTGGCGCTACCGGCCGCTGATGAGCATGCTCTCCGCGCTGCTGCTGGCCTGGCTGCTGCCCTATTCCCTGGCCACCATCCGGCGCGGGGTCTGGTCGAGGAGCGCCGCCTGATGAACACCCTGCGCGCGGTCGCGCGCCTGCTCGCCGCCCTGCTTTCCATCGCCGTCGTCTGCGGCGTCTACCTGATCGTGCTCTCCCGAGGAGGGATCCTGCCGTGACCTCGACCGATCCCCTGCCGAAGCCGACGAAGCCGGCGAGCCCGCCACCCGGCCCGGTCGGCGGGGTCCGGCACCGCGGACGCGGCCTGGCGCACTGGCCGGTCCGCTTCGCTCTGGGCCTGCTCGCGCTGGCCGTGCTGGCCCTGCCGTTCCACGCGGCCGACAGGTACTACCTGTACCAGAAGTACATGAGCCCCCAGGTCAAGCTGTCGGACATGAGCCTTTCCCCAAACGCTCCCGCCCGGTGGAGCCGGGCGGGGCGGCAGCTGCCGGCCACCGCGGCGCCGGTGGTGCTGGCGTACCACGACATCGGCCCGCAGCCCGGCCCCTTTGTGGTCACCCCGCGAGCCTTCGACGAGCAGCTCACCGCCCTGCAGGCGGCCGGCTACCACAGCCTGACGACGAACGAGTTCATCGGCTACCTCAAGGGCGGACCGGTTCCGCCCCGTTCGGTCTACCTCACCTTCGACGACGGCCGAGGCGGCCTGTGGGTGTACGGCGACCGCATCCTGGCCCGGCACCACATGCACGGCGCGGTGTTCCTGATCACCGGCCGGGTGGACCACGACCGCCCGCACAACCTGTCCTGGAACGAGATCAAGCGAATGGCCCACTCCGGGCGCTGGGACTTCCAGGACCACACCCACGACCTCCACCGGCGCGCCCCGATCGACGCCGCCGGGCACAAGGCGTCCGCGCTCTCCCACCGCCTGTGGCTGCCCGATCGCAACCGCCTGGAGACACCGGCGCAGTACCGGTCCCGGATCACCGCCGACATCGGGCGGTCCGTCGACGACATCACCGCACATGGCCTGCCTGCACCGCGGCTCTTCGCCTTCCCCTTCACCGAGGCCACCGAGCGCGCCGGCATACCGGGAGAGACCCTTAAGGACCTGCTGTCGACGTACTTCACGGCCACCCTGACCGACGTCTCGGCGCGGCCGCTCACCGCCAGCCGCCGCGCCGCGGCCGCACACCAGGTCCAGCGGCTCGAAGTGACCGGCTCGACCACCCCCGAGCAACTGCTCTCCCGGATCGCACCATGGGTCCAGGTCGCACCCGCCGCTAACCTCCTTGACCGGCCCGACCTGTGGACCCGCCACGACGGGACCCGCCAAAGCGGCCTGGGCCCGTTCGTCGGAGCAGGACCGTTCCCGGCCCGCGCCCGCCACGTCGCCGCCGACTACCGTCGAACGAGCAGCCTGGACTGGACCGACTACCAGCTCGACGCCACCGTCCAAGGCCTGGGCGACGGCACGAACCAGGCCTCAATCACCGTGCGCAACGACAGCCTCGACCCCGTGACGGTCACCGTCAGCCGGGGCTACCTCACCCTCGCGCACGGCGGCCGCAAGGTCGCCACACGCCCGCTGGCCCCCGCGTCGTCCCACACCGTCCACGTCACCCTCAGCGGCGCCACCACCACCGTCCAGGTGGACAACGCCACCTCGGTGAGCTGGACCTCCCACGGCAGCGGCGGCGACCTCACCGGCGGTGTCGGGATCCGGACCGGGATCAAGCAGGCCAAAGCGCCCTGGCCGTCCTTCACCGCACTGCGGGTCTCCTGCAAGGCGCCGCAACGCGACGCGCACCCGGCCTCCGACAACCGCCAGACCAAGAGGGTGTAGGTGTAGGGGGTGACTCCACCCTTCCGCCGGCGCCGCCACCCCGCGTCCTCCGCCGACGCCGAAGCGACCCGCGACCACAGCGACGGCCGGAACACGAGCGCGGCCCAGGCGCGCCGACCGTCCCGGCGGGCGGTGCTCGGCGGCCTGCTCCTGGGCACCGCGGCAGCGGGCGCCGCGGCCGGTACCGTCGCAGAGCTCCTCACCGAGACGAAGACGGCGCGCTCCTTCAGGGCCCGCTTCCCCGCACACGGCCTGGTCACCAACGAGTACGCCTACCACCATCCGCACGACCCGCAGGCGCACACCTCGCCGGACTGGTCCGTCACCAGCGGCTCGCTGTTCGCCCGCGACGGCGACGGCTGGACCGGCCCGCCGGACGTGGGGAACACGGGCCCGGACTCGGCCCGGCACACCGACTCGGCCATCTTCCGCCTGGTCACCCACCGGCGGGACTTCGGGGCGGTGAAGGTGCGCACCTCGGTGTGCCCGGCGCCGCCGGTCATCACCCAACGCACGCCCGCCAAGGACTGGGACGGCGGCCACATCTGGCTGCGCTACCACGGTCCGCAGGAGCTGTACGCGCTTAGTTTCCGCAGGCGTGACGGGCTGGTGGTGATCAAGCGCAAGATCCCGGCCAAGGACGCCTCGACCGTGGACGGCGGGGACTACGCCACGGTGGCGCAGCGCAGGCACACCTTCCCCTACCGGACCTGGCACCGGGTGACGGCCGGCGCGGTCAACACGTCCTCCGGCACGGTGCTCCTCCGCCTCGACATCGACGGGCAGACCGTCCTGGCCGCCGAGGACCGCACGCCGGGCCCGCTGCTGACGCCGGGCGGGGTCGGTCTCCGGGCGGACAACACCGAGCTGCTCTTCAGGGACTTCACCGCGCTGGTGCCGCGCAGTTGAGCCACGGGGGCAGAAACCGGGCCGCCCCGAGGCCGGCGGATTCCACGATCGTGTGACCGGCCGGCCCGCGCAGCCGGCTCGGGGCCCGGCCGCCGCGAGACATCGGTGAGCACCGGCGCCGTGGCGGGGTCGGGAACTGCTGCTGACGAATGGCACTTGGACGCGTTGTGGCGTTGCGTGGGGGGCATCTCGACCGCGACGTGCGCGCGCCGGTCCGGCGACGGACGGCACCGCCCCCGCACGACCGTAGTGATCGTGCGGGGCATCGGACCGTCCAGGCCGGACCGGTTGTCCCGGGACGTAGAGGACACCCGCCCTCGCATTCCCGGACCACGGACACGATCCGCCGGCGCCGGATGCGGAGCGAAAACGGGGGACCCGTCGGCCCACAACCGTTCGGGGCACGCGGCCGAGCACGAGTTTCGGCAACAGGACCCACAGTGATGATTGCGGTGGCACCGCTCAGTCTCTGGGAACGGTCCTGGGTTCCCAGGGCGGTATTAGATCCGTGCGCATCGTCGGCTGCTGCCCGGGGCGTGGGGAGTGTGCGCCACCTGCGCGCGGTGTCGGCCCGCGGGCTCAGACGAGGGCGGCGACGAGCAGGGTGAAGGCGGCGATGATGACGGCGACGCGGACGTAGTGGAAGCGGTCCCAGCGGTTCATCTGCTGCTTCCAGTCGGCGGGCCGGTTCTCGGGGGTCCACGTCTTGCCCCGGTTGTTGATCGGGACGAGCAGCAGGATCGACATGATCACGCTGACGATCAGCAGCGCGCCGGCGGTGACGACGAGGCCGACGCCGTCGTGGTGCCATCCGGCGACGGCCCAGAGCGCGACGAGGACGAGCGAGCCGATGTACCAGACCGGCATCACGGCGCCGAGCATCCGGCCCCCGTGGGCGCGGCCGAGTTGGCCACTGTCCTCGGGGAGGGCGTTGAAGATCGGGTTGATGACGAAGGCGACGGAGAACTCCACCCCCACCATCACGCCGACGACCACGGTGGTGACGACCTCGAGTGCGTCGAGCATGATGACCCCTCCAGGGATCTAGCGCCGCTAGATGATGAGGCAACGCTAGTACTACTGCCGCTCTCTTGTCTAGCGGTGCTAGGATCGAATCATGTCGGTACAAGAACGCAAGCAGCGCGAACGGGCGGAGCGCGAGCGCCTCATCGTGGCGACAGCCCGCGAACTCGCCGAGCAGCAGGGCTGGGACGCGGTCACCACCCGCCGGCTCGCCGAGCGCATCGAATACAGCCAGCCCGTCCTCTACAGCCACTTCCGCGGCAAGCGCGAGATCATCGGCGCCGTCGCCCTCCAGGGCGCCACCGAGATGGCCGCGGCGGTGCGGGCCGCGACCTCCGCCGCGGACGACCCGCGCGCCCGGGTCACCGCCCTCGCCCGCGCCTACCTCGACTTCGCCGAGCACAACCCGGCGGTCTACGACGCCTTGTTCCAGCTCGACGGCGGCCTGGCGTACGCGCAGGAGGACACCCCGGAACCTCTCAAGGACGCTTTCGCCGCGCTGCTGGAGAGCCTGGGCGAGGTCGCCGGGGACGGCGTCCACCCGGGACTGTTCACCGAGGTGTTCTGGGCGGCCCTGCACGGGCTGGCCACCCTGACCCGGGCGGGACGGCTGCCGCCGGAGGACACCGAGCGGAGGGTGGAGCTGCTGGTGGACCGGCTCGCCAAGCTCTGACGCACCGTCCCGGCGGGCACGCAGTCGGGGTCCTCCAGCGCGGCTGCCAGCCTGCGGCATTGCTTCCGGTCACTCGCGCCCACACGGCGCAGCCGCAGATCGCCGGGGCCCGTACCCCAGACGGGCACCGCCCCGCAACTGCGATGCTCATTGATCACGACCCGATATGCGCCGTAGTCGGGCTTCGCGGGCGAGGGCCGCTACGAGCGGGTGGTGGGCAACCATCGCCTGAAGATCGTTCATCCGATGGGCGGGCCATGCTCGACGCGATGGTCGCCGGAGAACGCAACCCGCGCACCCTGGCCGACTTCGCCAAGGGCACCTGGTCAAGAAGAAGCCGGCCCTCATCGAGGCCATGACCGGGCAGTTCGATGACCACCACGCCCCGGCTCCTGCGGGTGCTGCTGTCCACCGTCGACCACCTCACCGTACAGATCGACGAACTCGACCGGCTGATCGCCCGGACGCTGGAGGAGATCACTACCCCGCCAGACAGCAGAGGCACCGGGGACGAGGCCGCCGCGGTCAGTGCACGGACCCTGGCCGAGAAACTGGACGCCCCCCGGGATCGGGCCGGCCACCGCGCAGATCATCCTCGCCGAGATCGGCGCGGACATGAGCCGCTTCGCCACCCCCGACTACCTGATGTCCTGGGCCAAGCTGTGCCCCCACACGATCCAGTCCGGAGCGAAGAACATCTCGGGGCCGGCCGGGCAGGGAAACTCCTGGCTCAAGGGCGCTCTCGGTGAGGCTGCCAACGCCGCCGCCCGCACCGACACCTTCCTCGGCGCCCGCTACCGGCGCATCGTCAATCGCCGCGGCCATGCCAAAGCCCTGGTCGCCGTCGCCCGCTCGATACTCGTCATCGCCTGGCATCTGATCAACGACCCGGACGCCTTCTACCAAGAGCTCGGTGTCGACTGGCACCGCCGTCACCTCGACCCCGCCCGCAAAACCCGCGACCTCGTCCGCCAACTTCAGGCCCTCGGCCACCAAGTCGCGCTCAGCCAGGCATCAGCCTGACCGTCTCGTCTCACCGTCATCCGGTCCGCAAGCGGCCCGGATGCTGCCGCCTGCCCTCCCGCACATCGATTTTCCGATCAGCTTCATCAACGACGCCGGACGGGGGCGACACCAGCGTTGTCGCAGGTTCGAATCCTGCCGCAGCACCACCTCTGAACAGCGCACTTACCCCTTCCGGGGAGGCGCGCTGTTCGTTCCGACCCCGACTCGTCCACGCCCGAGGAAGCAGGTTGTGCCGCGCAGACCGCGACAGCCGAATGATCGCCCCATGCCAGCCGCCCACGGAATCACCAGGCCTCCGGCTAGCAGCGCCAACACATCCCACCCCGGCAACAGACCGACTGACGTCCCACCGCCGCCGCTCAACCCCCACTCCCGCGGATGGGCTTCGGGATCACGAGTTGGAGGATACGCGCCAGCTGGATGATCTGCCGGGGGCTGAAGATCTTCTGGTGGGTGTCCAAGACGGCCACGGTGGCGTCGTCGAAGGCGCTCACGTTCTGACCGGTGACGTTGGCGACGAAAGACCGCAACTGCTTGTTCCCCGGCGTGGGCGTGCTTCGGCCATGGGGTGCGTAGTAGCCGTTGTCGGCGGGGGCGACGAACGTGGCGAAGGGTCCACCGCCGGGGGTGATGTTAGACGCGTTGGCGGTGAGCAGGCGCAGGTTGCCGTGGGTGTCGCGATCGTTGACCCGCAGTAGGAGCGCGCTGTTGATACTCCGGGCCAGCTCGGTGCCCTGGGTGGCCAGGCCGGGGTCCTCCAGGTACAGCTGCCCGGCGATGAGGGCCTCCAGGCTATGGGCGATGAACTCCTCGACGTTGGCGGGGTTGGTGGCTTCCGGGTGTTGATGGAGGGTCTCGTGGGCCAAGACCACGGCCAGGTGTCGGAAGTCCGCGTTCTTGTACCGGTCACTGACCTGGATCTCCGGCTTGCCATCCGGGCCGGTGATCGCGTGGGCACCTTCCATCCCGCTGGGAAGGGGGACCCAGCTGATCGCGGTGAAGGGTCCATTTTTGATCGCATTGATCGAGGAGTCCGCGAGAGTCCCTTTCAGAACAACGAGGGACGCCCGGAGATTTGGGTCAGGCACCTTCTGCTTGAGCACCGGGTCGCGGTAGAGGGCCAGGGCTGCCTCAATACCCGGCTCGTTGCCGTGGAACCGCTGAGTGAACGTCTTCTTCAACTGCCGAACGATCTTCGCCTCGGTTGACTGTGTCGGAGGCGGGCCCTCGGGGTAGGGCGGGGCCTTAGGGTAGGGCGGGGCCTTAGGGTAGAAGCGTGGACTGAACAGGTCGACGTTCGTCGGTGCGAACGGCTGCTGCGACAACTGCCGCCGCGCCAGCTCATCCGCGCCATCCCCCGACGCCCCTGGGGCCGGAGACATGTCATCGGCTGGCAGGGATATGGCAGCGGCCTTCGGGGCGGGTGCCGCTGCAGCCAAGGGTGCGGACAGGGAAGCCGCTGCGGCCAGAGCAAGCCCAGTCACGCGGCGCAAGTGCGAAGTGGTCATGCCATGAGAATCTGCCCAGGTCGTCGTGATCACACAGCAACGCCCGCCGTTCGGGTGACCGCACGCACAACACCCCACTGTGGACATCGCTGGTGACGGCGCGATCACGTCCCAGGAAGCGGTGTAGTCACTGGTCGAGCTGATTCGGTTCCGGTGGGGGAAGCCGGCGGTCATCCCGAGTCGGTTTGGGGTTGAGGAGTTCGGCCATGGAGCCTTCGGAGAGGTAGCGAGCGGTCGAAGACCTGCCATTCGTCATGGAGCTCGGCCAGGACCGCGGCGGCCAGCCGGTCCGGGGCCGCAGGGTTGGGGAAGACCTGGACGACGTCGGCCCGCCGCTTGATCTCCCGGTTCAGCCGCTCCAGCGGGTTGGTGGACCAGATCTTCTTCCAGTGCGCGGGCGGGAAGTCCGCGAACGCGGTGATGTCCGTCGCGGCGTCCAGCAGCGTGGTCTTGACCTGGGGAAACTGCCGTCCGAGCATGTCAGCCACCACGTCCAGCTGGGTGCGGACGGCCTGGGCGGTGGTCTGGGCGAAGATGGTGCGGATCGTCGCCGCCACCATCTCCCCGGAGCCCTTGTCGATCACGCTGAAGACGTCTCGGACGAAGTGAACCCGGCACCTTTGCCAGGCCGTGCCGAGGAAAACGGTGCGGATCGCGGCCACCAGTCCGCTGTGGCTGTCGGAGATCACCAGCTGGACATTCTCCAGGCCACGGGCCCGTAAGGAGCGCAGGAACTTCGTCCAGAACGGCTTCGACTCGCTGTCGCCGACCATCAGCCCGAGGATCTCGCGGTGGCCGGTGGCGGAGATGCCGGTGGCGATGACCACGGCCTGGGAAACGATCCGATGGTTCACACGCGCCTTGCAGTAGGTGGCGTCCAGGAAGACGTATGGGACAACGGCGTGGTCCTCTTGTACGCGGACGGGAGATTACGCCCTGTTGATCAGCTTCTGGAAGGGTCACGCACAAGCAGCATCACCGCGTTGCGGAAGGTCTCCTCAATGCTTCTGAGCCGGGCAAGTCTGGTGTACGGCGGATGATTTGGGGTGGACACCACGGCACACCGTTGGAAGGACCCCGGGCCTGGTCACGGCTGGTCCCGGCTGGCACGGCCCTCGTCTCTGAGGCCCGCGTTACGTCAATGAGCACGGTGCATCGTGAAAGCTGCATGTCAGACGGCCTGGTGTGCGTAGGCGTCGGGAGGCTCGGGCAGGTCCGGAGCGGTAGTCCACCGACAAGGTCGTCCGTCAGCGGGCGACTTCCCGGTTCGTCAGCACCAGCAGGGCCCGCACGAGCGCAGTCGCCCACCTCGGATCCGGGCGGACCTTGCCGAGGACACGCCAGTTCTTGAGATGGGCGAAGCCGTGCTCGACCGGGGCCCGCACCGCGGCCAGTGCCTTGTTGGACAGCTTCTGACCACGGGTCAGGGGCCGGTTGCGGGCGGCCTTGTATCCGGTGATCACCGCCGGGTCGGCGTCCGGACCGGCATCGTCGAGTCCGACAAACCCCAGGTCGGCGATCGCGCCGAGACCGGCCGCCCGCAGGTGAGCGGTGAGTTTGTCGTGCCGGCAGGCGGTGATCTCCGAGGCGCGTCCGGGCCGCACCGCGGAGGCCCATACCAGTCGGCCGCGGTCGTCGGTGAGGGCGATCACGAGCAGGCCGTGGCATTTGTGCTTGCCCGAATAGTTCTTCCGGTTCTCGGTCCCGGTGCGCCGCCGGGTGCGTATCAGGGAGCCGTCCAGCAGCACCACCCCGCCACCCTTTCGGGCGATCTTCCTCAGCGCGCGGTCCAGACGCGGGGCGCGGGCGGCCAGCAGACCGACGACTTCCCGCACCCAGCGGGTGACGGTGGTGCGGTGCACCCCGTTCCCGCCGGCCAGATCGCCGGGCCGCTGGTCACAGCGCAGGACCGCCAGCACGATGCCGGCGATCTTACCCGGGGGCTGGGCCCGCCACCGCGAGCCGATCTTCTTCAGGTGGCCGCGTATCAGGTCGGCGAGATAGTTCAGGGTGGCGCTCGACAGCGGCAGGCGGGCGGTGTAGACAAGTCCGTCAGGACCCTCGGTGAGACCGTTGTTTTTCCTCACACCAAACTCAACTGCCGCCGGGGGCCCGCCAGTTACGCAGCTATTCACAGTTGGCCGTGGTGGCCTGCTGATTCAAGCGTGTGCGCCGTGGGTGCTCGGGGTCGCTGAGGTGGAGTGGTGGCGCGGCTACCGTGGGTGCACGGCGTAGGTCAGGTGCGTCACCCGCGACGACGGCTCCGAACGGGCCGGCTCCAGCGCGACCCTGGACGCGTCCACGCCCTCGAACAGGCGGATTCCGGAGCCGAACAGCACGGGCGACAGCGCGATCGAGAACTCGTCGATCAGGCCGGCGTTCACGTACTCCAGGATCGTCGCGCCGCCGCCCGCGATGCGGACGTCGCGGTCGCCGGCGGCCTCGCGGGCCTGGTCGAGCGCGGTCTCGATGCCGTCGTTGACGAAGTGGAACGTGGTCCCGCCCGGCCGCTCCCAGGGGTCACGCTTCGTGTGCGTCACGACGAAGACCGGCGTGTGGAACGGCGCCTCCTCCGGCCACATCTGCTCGCCGGCGTCGAACATGCGCTTGCCCATGACGCTCGCGCCGGTGCGCTCGAACGTCTCCCGCACGATGTCGTTGTCGCGCCCCTCCTCGCCGCCCTCTCCCAGCTTCAGGTTCTCCCGGAAGAACCGCTGCGGAAAGATCCACTGCTGCAGTTCCATCCACTGCTGCCCCATCAAATCCCCGAGGGACTCGGGCGCGATGAACCCGTCCAGCGACATCGACACGCTGAAGAACACCTTCCCGGCCATCAGCCCTCCGCCCCCTTCCGAACGATCTCGGTGACGTAGGCCGCCAGATTGCTCAGGGTCTGCTGGCCGCCCTCGATCGCGTGGTACTTCTCGACCGCCTCGTCGCGCAGTTCCTTGGTGGGGAACACCGTGCGCATCACGATCCGGGTCGCCGCGCCGTCCGGCGCGAAGGTCAGGACCGACTCGAAGGCGTTCGGGTCGTCGCGGGACTCACCGTGCAGCAGCGCGATCCGCTCCGGCGGGGCGATCCGCAGCCAGCGGATCCACTCGGAGTAGTCGGTCCCGTCCGGCCCGTGCAGCACGAAGTCCCACTCCCCGCCCTCGCGGAACTCGAAGGACCGCGTGGTGGTGGTGAACCCCTCCGGACCCCACCACCGCGACAGGTGCCGGACCTCGGTGAACGCCTCGAACACCAGCTCCCGCGGGGCGTCGATGACCCGGGAGATCACGATCTCCCGGTCGGCCGTCGCCGGCTCCGCCCCTGCTTCTTGCCTTGCCCCTGCCATCGGTCATTCCTCCTGCCGTGTCTGCTTGAGGTCCTGCACGTAGGTGTCCAGCCGGTCGAAACTCTCGCTCCAGAACCGCTCGAATCCGCCGACCCACTCGTGGACCGGCCGCAGCCCGCGGGCGTCCAGGCCGTAGAGGCGCTGCTTGCCCACCCCGCGGACCCGAACCAGCCCCACCTCCCGGAGCACCCGCAGGTGCTTGGACGCCCGCGGCTGGCTCATCCCCAGCTCCTCGGCCAGGTCGGTCACCGGCCGCTCACCCGCCCGCAGCAGCGCCAGGATGTCCCGGCGCTGCGGCTCGGCGATCGCGTTGAACGCGTCCGACGTCGTCGCTGCTCGTGCCATGGCAGCCATCATATTCCCATATCGGAATACGTCAAGCGGTTCGGGAATCGGGCGAGTCTTGTCGGATGACGATTGCAGGCCCCCGGCCCCGCCCAGCTATGTACGTGCGGTGAACCGCCCGTCAGGGCGCTTGTGCAGCCAGCCGCGGTCGGCGAGCTTGGTCATCTTCGCCCGCAGCGGCTCCAGCCTGCCGCGCACCGACGCGTCCAGGCCCAGCCGCTCGCCAACCGCCCTGACCTGCACCGGGCCGTCCGCCTCCCGCACGATCGCCAGGATCTTGCGGCAGTCGCCCGGCAGCGCACCCTCGTCGGCCGCGTCGCTGCGGTGCGGGATCAGCAGTACCGCCCGCCCGGCCACCTTCGCCGATACCGGAGCGACCGCCTCGACATCGGCCTGGGCCTGCTCGGCCAAACGATTCAACACCCGCTCCGCGATCGCCAGTTCCTCCCGCTCGACCTGCAACTCCTGCAACTGCTTGGTCAACCGCTCGGCGAGGGCGTCCAGTTCGCTCCGGCGAGCGGTGATCCACTGCCACTCCTGCATCTCCGTAGCGTCTCTGATTGGCTTAGGGGTCCTTGCAGAAAGATCTTGTTGTGGCACGGTGGAGATGTACGTGATTCCGTGCTTCGTGGGGGTGACCATGACGCGGCGGAAGCCGTGGG